>CAYOXS010000021.1:10736-18392 GCA_964407935.1 uncultured Caldilineaceae bacterium | reverse complement strand
AAGCCCGGGCAATGCCTACCCGCTGCTGCTGCCCCCCAGACAGCGCATCGGCCCGGTTGTCGGCTTTATCCAAAATGCCCACCGTACGCAGGGCCTGGCGCGCCCGTTCTCTTTCTTCTTTGGGGAAAACACCCACCATGCTCAGCCAGGGGTTAACATAGCCCAACCGGCCGGCCAGCACGTTGCGCATTACGCTGGAACGTTTGACCAGGTTGAAATGCTGGAAAATCATGCCGATGTCGCGCCGGATGTGGCGCAGGTCGCTGGCTGAAGCCCGGGTAATATTTACGCCGTCCAGAATAATGTCGCCGGAGGTAGGTTCAATCAGGCGGTTAACACAGCGCAGCAGCGTGCTTTTGCCGGAACCGCTCAGGCCAATTACCACCAAAAATTCGCCATCGGCCACTGTAAACGAAACATTATTCAGCGCCCGGGTTCCGTCGGCATAAACTTTAGACAGGTTCTTGATTTCTAGCATAGGCACCTCTTTGGGCTAAGAGTATTTGGCAAGTTTACCGGCTGCAACCGGGTTGGGAGATGGTCAACCCCAAAGAACCGGCGGGGGAAATCTGCTTACTAAAATAAAGGGGGAGGGAAGACTGGCTCCCCTCCCCCCAAATCACAATCTTTTGAGCGGGAGTTCTATTCCTGCTGCAAATCTTCAATGCTAACGCCGGCCGCGTCCAGATCGGCGCGGAAACCATCGTAGAAGGAATCGTCTACCGGCTGCAGCCCGCTGATTTCGTACAGTTGTTCAAGAGCGGCTTTACCCTCATCAGTTTGGGCAATGTCCAGCAGCGCGTCGGTTACGGCTTTGCGAACATCTTCCGGCACGTCTTTGGCAAAGCTCACGGTGTCGTTGGGGATGTCGGCTGATTCTTTAATTACAACCACAACATCCTTCACATCCGGGAAGTCGGCTTCAATGGTGCCGCGGGCATCCACGTAGGTGGCGCCGGCATCACATTCGCCGTTGTACACCGCCGCGACGACGTTGTTGTGCGAACCAACATCGGTCACTTTGATATCATTGGCCACATCCAGCCCTTCGGCCTGCATGGTAATGCTGGGGATAATCCAGCCAGAGGTTGACAGCGGATCAGGGCGGCAGAAGGTTTTGTCTTTCAGGTCGGCAATGGTTTCGATGCCGCTGTCTTTGCGGGTAATGATCTGGCCTTTGTAGGTGGTGGTGCCAAAGCGTTCGGTGGCCAGGGCTACATCCACGCCGTATTTTTCGTGGGCCAGAATGTAGCCAAAGGTGTTCAGCCAGCCGACTTGCGCATTGCCGGCGCCCATCGCTTCGATGACGGCGGCAAAGCTGGTGGCCACGTTGGATTCGACCGCGTAGCCGGTGCGTTCGGCAACCATTTTGGCCAGTTCATCACCGGAGGCCAGAATTTCTTCGGTATCGCCAGAGGGCACAAAGGACATAACCAGGCTAACATCGCTGGCCATCGCTTCGCCTTCGGCGGGCGCGGCTTCTTCAGCCGGGGCGGCTTCAACCGGCCAACCGGTCTTGATTGAGCCATCCATAATGCCCTGTTTGATCACTTCAATTTCGGCGGTCAGTTCAGCCGGGACTTTGCCTTCCCAATCGTGGTAGGGGGCCAGCCCGACGCCGTCGTTGGCCAGGGTGCTGATGTAGTTGGTGCCGCCTTCAAAGGTGCCATCGAGCATGCGCTTGACGGCTTCGTACACGGCGTTGTCAATTTTCTTGAGCACGCTGGTGATGTACACTTCTTTGGCGTCGGGGTTAGACTGAGTCAGGTCGGCGTCCACACCGATCACGGCAAAACCGCGATCCTGCGCCGCCGCCGCGGAACCCAAACCAACCGGTCCGGCGATCGGATAAATAATATCGCAGCCTTCATCAAAGAAGTTTTCGGCAAAGCTGCGGCCATCATCCAGGCTTTCAAAGTTGCCGGTAAAGGAGCCATCGCCGCCGCCTTCGGCTGCCGCGTCGGTTTTCCAGCCCAGCACTTTCACATCGGTGCCTTTTTGCTCGTTGTAATATTTAACGCCGTTTTCAAAACCCACCATAAAAGCGACGACCGGCGGAATTTTGATGCCGCCGTAGGTGCAAACGGTGCCGGTTTGGGTCATCCCGGCCGCCAGGTAGCCGGCCATAAATGACGGTTCATCGACGTTGAACAGCAGCCCCATATCACCGGTGGTCTGGCTGGGGAAGTCAACAATGGCAAAGGGGATATCCGGGTTGGCTTCCGAGGCGGCTTTGGTGGCATCGCCCAGCAAAAAGCCTACAGTGACGATCCCATTGTAGCCCTGGTTGATAAATTCATTGATATTCTTTTCGTAGTCGGTCTGCTGCTGGCTTTCAAGAAATTGGACTTCAGCGCCAAAATCTTTGCCGGCGCGCTGCAGGCCATCCCAGGCCAACTGGTTAAAGCCGCGGTCGTCAATCCCGCCCACGTCGGTAACCTGGCCTACTTTTTTGGTAGCCGCTGCGGCCGGTTCTTCGGCTTTGGCTTCTTCCTTGGGCGCTTCAGCTGCGGCCGGTTCTTCAGCTTTGGCTTCTTCTTTCGGCGCTTCGGTTGCGGCCGGGGCTTCCGGGGCGGGGGTTGCGGCGCCGCCACACGCGGCAACAACCATAATCACCATCAGCAAACTAAGTAGAACTAGCAAACGTTTAATCATTTTGGTTCTCCTCCAAAACAGATTTCAGAAAAGTGTGACTGATTACTAACATTACTAAAATTGAGTGTCCGTGCTGTAAATCACCTCCTTATCTGTTTTTATTCAATTGTTTGAGTTTACGGTAATGCTGGCTGAGATTAAACGATGTGACAAACTACTGCTAACTGGCGCTGCCGTGTGATACATAACACAAACGGGAGACTTGGCTATTATAAACCACCTGAGACCGTGAAGCAAAAAGCAGGGTAAAAGCAAAACCGAATAGCCCATCAATTACATTGACACTGCGCCCAACTCGTGCTATTCTCCGGGCTGTTGCCGGAGGAAAAGTTGGCCACCAAACATCTTTGCATTGGCAGTTTAGCCCTCAACGATACCGTTTACGCCGATGGCCGCACCAGCATGGCCGCGCCCGGCGGCAATGCCCTGTATGCCTCGGTGGGGGCCGGCCTTTGGTCAGAAGCGGTGGGTATTGTGGCGGTGATTGGCTACGATTGGCCCGCCGACTACACCGCCACGTTAGCCGGCAGCAGCATCGATACCGGCCGGCTGGTGGCCAAAGACGAAGAAACCATGCGGGCCTGGACCATTTACGAGGCCAGCGGTTATCGCCGCTACTTTTCCCGCAACACAGAAGTGGTGCTGCTCACCCCCAGCCCCTACAGCAGCGTGCCGCTAACCCAGGCCGAAGCCGCCGCCTTTAGCGAAGCCGCCCGGCAGGTTCATCTGCGCAATTCGCCGCTGCCCCACGAACTGCCACCGCACATGCTTGAGGTTGAGTCCGTTCACATTTGCCCCATGCGGCTGGAAACCATTCTGGCCTGGATTGACTTTTTAGAGACCAAACCCCACATTTTTGTGTCGGTGGATATTTTGCCCTACCCCCTGGCCGGCAACCTTGACGCGCCGGATCTGCTCAAACTGTTGCGCCGCGTTAATGCGTTTATGCCCAGCGAAGCCGAAGCCGAAAGCCTGCTGCCCGGCCATGCCCCCGAAGCCTTTTGCCGGGCCATCGCCGCCCGCGGCCCGCGACTGGTGGTTATCAAACAGGGCGATCACGGCGCGGCTATTTTTGACCGCGACCTCAACCTGTTTGTCCAAATTCCGCCCTACCCGGCCAATGTGGACGACCTGACCGGCGCCGGCGATTCGTTTTGTGGCGGCTTTTCCGTGGGCTACGCCGAAACCGGTGATATTGTGCAGGCGGCGCTGTACGGCACGGTCTCGGCCTCGTTTATCATTGAAGGTTTTGGCGGTTTGCACGCTCTCAAAGTTACTCGCGCCCAGGCCGAAGCCCGGCTCAAACAACTCCGGGCGCGCCTGTAGACCGGCCCGCCAATACCGCCCTGCCTCAATTCGTGTTATAATTCCCGGCATGCACATCAGCCATCTCTCGCTCACAAACTACCGCAACTACAGCCGGCTCACCATCGATCTGCCCCCCGGCCCCGTGTTACTGCGCGGCGATAACGCCAACGGCAAAACCAACCTGCTGGAAGCCATCTATTTTTTATCAACCACCCGCAGCGTCCACGCCCGCACCGACCAGCAGCTCATCAACTGGCTCATTTTGCGCCAGGAGCCGCTGCCGTTTGCCCGCCTGGAAGCCACCGTGCAGGCCCAGCCCGAACCGTTTAAAATCGCCATCACCGTTATCCGGGAGAACGGTGATTTTCGCAAAGATATCCGGCTGAACGGGGCCAAAAAACGGGCGATGGACATCATCGGCAAGCTCAAAACGGTGATGTTTCTGCCAGAAGACATCGAACTGGTCACCGGTTCGCCCGGCGTGCGGCGGCGCTACCTGGATAGCACCCTCTGCCAGATCAACCCCGATTACTGCGCCGCGCTGAGCCACTACAACAAGGTGCTCACCCAGCGCAACGCCCTGCTCAAAGAGTTGTTCAAACGCGGCGGCAAATCCGACCAGCTTATCTATTGGGACGAACAACTGGCCCAGTACGGCGCGGTGCTGGTGGTGCAGCGCCACAACGCCGTGCTCGAACTGGACGCCGTCGCCCGCCAGCGCCACCGCGAGGTCAGCGGCGGGCTGGAAGGGCTGCGGCTGCACTACGCCCCCAGTTTTGATCCGCACCAACGCCCCCAGCCTAATTACCAGCTACCCCTGCTCGGCGATGAGTTGGCCCGCTACAGCACCGCCGCGCCGCCGCTCAAAGAGGTGCGCCGCACATTTTTGGCCTATCTTGAAAAAGCCCGCCCGGAAGAAATTAATCGCGGCGTCACCCTGGTTGGCCCCCACCGTGACGATCTCCATTTTTTAGTCGATGGCATTGATATGACGCTCTACGGTTCGCGGGGGCAGCAGCGCACCGCCGCGCTCAGCACCAAACTGGCCGAAGTTTCGCTCATGCAGCAATCCACCGGCGAAACGCCCGTGCTGCTGCTCGATGATGTGATGAGCGAACTCGACGCCGACCGCCGCCGCCACATTATCGACATTGTTGACCAGGCCGGGCAGGCCGTGCTCACCACCACCGATTGGGAAGATTTTGCCCCGGATTTCCGGGCGCGCGCCCAACTGTTTGAGGTCTCCACCGGCCGGTTGCAGCAAATTCAACACCAGAGTTAAGGCCGATGACCAAAATAGAGGCTTACCGTCAAAAACTGAACTCGCTGCCGGAGTGGGACGATTTTTTGCTGGCCGAAAGCGGCCTGCCCGGCCCGCGCGGCAATCTGGAACTGGCCTGGGCCGTGGCCGATGCCGGCGACGCCGCGCTTTTTTTTCGCTACGCCGCCCTCACCGCCGAGCAAGCGCCGGTCAACTCGCCCGCCGAATTTTTGGCTTTTTGCGGCGTGCTGGGGCTGGGCAATTTGCTGGCGCAGGGCAACCGCGCCGTGCTGGCCGATTTGCGCCGTCACGCCGCCGACCCCCGCTGGCGCACCCGCGAAGCCGTGGCCATGGCCCTGCAGCACTGGGGGCAGGCCGATATGAACGCGCTGCTGGCCGAAATGGAGCAGTGGAGCCACGATTCGCCGCTGGTGCAGCGGGCCGCCGTGGCCGCCCTGTGCGAGCCGGCCCTGCTGGCCAACCCGGCCCACGTTGAGCGGGTGCTCGGCGTGCTGCACACCGTCACCCTGTCGCTGGCAGGCAGCCCCGCCGCCCGCACCCCGGAACTTGAGGCGCTGCGCAAAGGGCTGGGCTACGGCTGGAGCGTGGCCGTGGCTGCCTGCCCCGAGGCGGGCAAACCGGCCATGGAGCAGTGGCTGGCCAGCTCCAACAAGCACGTGCAGTGGGTCATGCGCGAGAATCTCAAAAAACAGCGGCTGCTGCGGCTGGACGCGGCCTGGGTAACCGCCGCCCGCCAAAAATTACTTTGAAGTCAACTTTCCGTCTGCTATAATATTTTGATGACACTACGGAGAACCTGATGGCTGCCATAAACGACAAAATCCTGCTTGTTGAAGACGAACCTCAAATTTCCAGTTTCATTGGCCGCGGGCTGGAGCACGAGGGCTACACGGTTATTAAAGCGGCCGATGGTGAAACCGGCCTCGATCTGGCGTTCAGCGAACTGCCCGATCTGATCATCCTCGATATTATGCTGCCCGGCCTCGACGGGCTGACCGTTTGCCGCCAGATTCGGGACGCCGAGCTGCAAACACCCATTTTAATGCTCACCGCCAAAGACGCCGTGCCGGATCGGGTAGCCGGGTTGGAAGCCGGCGCGGACGACTATCTGGTGAAACCTTTTGCTTTTGAAGAGCTGCTGGCCCGGGTGCGGGCGCTGGGCCGCCGCCGCGCCCCCATCGAATCTGACGCGCCGCTGCACTTTGCCGATCTCACCCTCAACCCAACCACCCGTATGGCCCAGCGCGGCGAGCGGGTCATCGAACTGACCGCCAAAGAGTACGATTTACTGGAGCTGTTTATGCGCCACCCCAACCAGGTGCTGACCCGCGACCAGATTTACGATCGCATCTGGGGTTACGATTTCGGCGGCGAGTCAAACATTATTGAAGTGTATATTCGCTATTTGCGCTCCAAACTGGAGGCGCAAAATGAACCCCGGTTGCTGCACACCGTGCGCGGTGTGGGCTACGCCCTGCGGGAAAGCTAGCCGGCGGCCCGGCCGTGATGATCAATGCCGATTAGAATTAGACTGACCCTGTGGTACACCGTCCTGCTTGGCGCTATGCTCATCGCTTTTGGCGCACTGCTGTATATGGTGCTGGCTTTTTTTCTGTACGATCAGGTTGACCGCAATTTGCAGGATCGGGCGGTGCAGGTGGGCAAGCAAATCGAATCGCGCTCCAAACTGCTCGAGCGCGGCCAGGTGGTGCTGCCGCCGCTCAACTCATTCTCCTCGCCGGCCATTTTTATCCAGGTGATCGCCGCCGATGGCACGGTAGTCGTCACTACCCGCAACATGGGCAGCGACCGCCTGCCCTACAACCCGGCCACCCATCAGAGCAACCTGGCCGGCCAGGCCGTGTACGATACCATCACCATCGATAACACCCCGGTGCGGGTGTACAGCGCCCCGATCATTATTGGCCCGCCCACTCAGGTGTTGGGCGCGGTGATGGTTGGCCAGTCGCTCAAAACCATCGAAACCACACTCAGTTTGATGACCCTGTTTTTAACCGGCGGCACGGTGGCGGCCATGCTGTTGGCGGCCATGATCGGCGCGTTTTTGGCCCGCAAGGCGCTGCAACCCATCGAAAAAATTAACCAGACCGCCAGCCACATTGTCGGCGCGCAGGATTTAGAACAGCGCCTGCCCACCCCCGCCACGCTGGACGAAATTGGCCAGCTCACCGTCACCATCAACAACATGCTGGAACGGCTCGATAACTTTTTTCAGGCGCAGGTCCGGCTCAGCGCTGATGTGTCGCACGAGCTGCGCACGCCGCTCACCGTGATTCGCGGCAACGTGGATTTGCTGCGGCGTGGCGCGGCCGACAACCCGGCCGACCTGGAAGAAGCGCTGACCGTCATCGACGGCGAGCTGGACCGGATGTCGCGCATTGTGGCCGACC
>CAYOXS010000021.1:0-10636 GCA_964407935.1 uncultured Caldilineaceae bacterium | reverse complement strand
GCGCTGACCGTCATCGACGGCGAGCTGGACCGGATGTCGCGCATTGTGGCCGACCTGCTGCTGCTGTCGCAGGCCGATGCCGGGCTGAGTCTGCGTATGGGTTCGGTTGAACTGGACACCATCATTTTGGACGTGTACCGGCAGGCGCGGGTGATGGCCAACGGTATCACCATCAAACTGGGCCACGAAGACCAGGCCATTGTTTACGGCGACGCCGACCGGCTCAAACAACTGCTCATCAATCTGGTCACCAACGCCATCAAACACACGCCGCCCACCGGCGCCATCACCCTGTCACTCTACCGCGACCCCGAATGGGTGCGCGTAATTGTGGCCGATTCCGGCCGCGGCATTGCCACTACCGCCCTGCCCCACATTTTTGAACGCTTTTATCAGGCCGATAACCACGCCCAAAAAGGCAGCGGCCTGGGGTTATCAATTGCCCAATGGATTGCCAAAGCGCATGGCGGCCAGATTACTGTCACCAGCGAGCTGGGTAAAGGTTCAACATTTACCCTGTGGCTGCCGCTGGAAACCGGCAAAAACAAAGCCAAACACCCATCCAAACCTATTCCGATGGCGATGTAACAATGGAACTTTTACAACTGCTCTCGCACCTGCCCAGTTACCGGGTAGTTTCGCCGGCCAGTTCGCTGACCGGCATTCCCATTTCTCACATTACCGCCGACTCGCGGCAGGTTAAACCGGGCACGCTGTTTGTGGCCTATCGCGGCGTCGCTGTTGATGGCCATCGTTTTGTGGCGGCGGCGCTCGCGGGCGGCGCGGCGGCGGTGCTGGTTGAGCAAGACGCCTGGGCAAGGCCACCGCAGCCGGTGCCCAACGGCTCTGTGCCGGTGATTGCCGTGCCAGACGGCCGCGAGGCGCTGGCCTATCTGGCTGCCGCGCAGGAAGATTTTCCGGCCAAAAAAATGACAATGGTCGGCATTACCGGCACCGACGGCAAAACCACCACCACCAACCTGCTGTACCACATCCTGGCCGCCGCCGGCAAAAATGTGGGCATGATCAGCACCGTTAACGCCGTCATCGGCGATCTGGTGTTGGAAACCGGCCTGCACACCACCACCCCGGACGCCCCCGATGTGCAGCGTTACCTGGCCCAAATGGTCGCCGGCGGGACCGATGTCTGCCTGCTGGAAACCACCTCGCACGGGCTGGCCCAGCACCGGGTCACCGCCTGCCACTTTGATGTGGCCGTTGTCACCAACATCACCCACGAGCACCTTGATATTCACGGCTCGCTCGAAGGCTACCGGGCGGCCAAAGCCCGCCTGCTTGACATGCTGGCCACCGCCGCTGAAAAAGGTATCCCTAAAACCGCCATCCTCAACTGCGACGATTATTCGTTTGACTATTTGAAGGCCCGGCTGGGCGAGCGGCGCTGGCGCGGTTACAGCATCGAAGATCACCCCGAAGCCGCCGTAACCGCCCGCAACATCACCTGCCTGCCGGACAAAACCGCATTCACCGTCTGCGGCCCCGGCTACCAGTTTGAAGCCGAAACCGTGCTGGTGGGCGATTACAACGTGAGCAACTGCCTGGCCGCCGCCGCCGCCATCGAGGGGCTGGGCCTCTCGCCGGATGCGGTGCGGCAGGGCATCGCCGCGCTGCCGGGCGTACCGGGCCGCATGGAGCGCATCACCGAGGGCCAGCCCTTCACCGCGGTGGTCGATTTTGCCCACACGCCCAACTCGCTGCGCCGGGCGCTCGCCGCGGCGCGAACGCTGACCGAAGGCCGGGTCATCGCCGTGTTTGGCTGCGCCGGCCGGCGCGATGTGGAAAAACGGGTGCTGATGGGTCAAGTTGCCGCCGAATTGGCCGATTATACCATCATCACCGCCGAAGACCCGCGCACAGAAAATCTGGCCGATATTTTGGAGGCCACGGCCCGGGCGATGGTTGCTCGCGGCGGGATAGAAGGCCGCACGTTTGAGCGCGTGCCCGACCGCGGCCGGGCCATCTTTCGGGCCGTGCAGTTGGCCCGACCCGGCGACATGGTGCTGGCGCTGGGCAAGGGCCACGAGCAGAGCATGTGCTTTGGCGAGGTGGAGTATCCGTGGGATGACCGGGCGGCGCTGCGCAGCGCTCTGCGCGGCCAGCCGCTGCTCACCCTGCCCACCGCCCAAAACTGATAAATACATCTGGACTTATTCCCTATGAAAAAACTACTCACCACGCTCCTGCTGGCGGCGATCCTGCTTTCTTCGCTGGGGCTGCTGGCGCTGGCCCAGCAACCACCCCCGCCGCCCAAAGGGGCGGAAACCGTCCCCGCCAGCGCCCCCCCGCCGCCGACTGCCATTGACCGCCGGCTGCTGCCCAAAATTGAGCCGCAACTGCTCAAACGGCTTCTCCAAACTGATGGCGCGACGGCTCCTTTTATCGTCTATATGAAAGCCAAAGCCAATCTGTCCGCCGCCAGCCAGCCGGCGGAAATCACCGCCCAGGGCCAGCCCGACCCCATCGCCAGCCGGCAGGCCGTGGTCAGCGCGCTGCAACAAACCGCGCAGCAGAGCCAGGCCGGCGTACTGCAACTGCTCGCGCCGGCGGGCTTGAGCGCCCAGGCCAGCAACGTTAAATCGCTGTGGATTGTCAACGCCGTGGCCGCCACCGGCCCGCTGCAAACGGTGCTGGCCCTGGCCATTCGCGATGATGTGGCCATTGTCCGGCTGGATAAAACCATCACCCTCAACTTTGAGCCAACAGAGGTCAGCCGGCAGCGGTCAACCCTTCCGCCCCTGCCCCCTGAAAGAGGGTCAGCCTTCAACCTTCAACCTTCAGTTGAATGGGGCATCAGCAAAATCCGGGCCGACATGGTCCACAACGCGCTGGGCATTGACGGCGCGGGCGTGGTGGTGGCCAACATCGATACCGGCGTTGATTGGCTGCACCCCGATTTGAAAACGCGCTATCGCGGCTACACCGGCGAGGGCAAACTGCCCAATCACGCCGGCAACTGGTTTGACGCCACCGGCCAGGGCGCAGCCTACCCCATCGACGGCGACGGGCACGGCACCCACACTATGGGCACAATGGTCGGCCAAAACGGCATCGGCGTGGCCCCCGGCAGCCGGTGGATTGCCGTGCGCGCTTTTGATAGCAGCGGCACCGCGCTCAACAGTTGGCTGCACGATGCCTTTCAGTGGGTGCTGGCCCCCAACGGCAACGCGGCGCTGGCCCCGGCAGTGGTCAACAATTCGTGGAGCAGCAACAACGGCTTTAGCACAGAATTTCAGGCCGATGTGCAGGCGCTGCTGGCCGCCGGTATTTTGCCCGTTTTTGCCGCCGGCAACAACGGCCCCGGCGCCGGCACGGTCGGTTCGCCGGGCAGCCTGCCAGAATCGCTGGCGGTGGGCGCGACGGATATTAACGATGTGATCGCCAGCTTCTCCAGCCGCGGGCCGTCGGCCTGGGGCGAGATCAAACCGGAAATTTCCGCGCCGGGCAAAAATGTGCGTTCCACCCTGCCGGGCGGCGCTTACGGCAGTTTCAGCGGCACGTCGATGGCCGCGCCACACGTGGCCGGGCTGGCCGCGCTGCTGCTGCAAGCCGACCCCACCCTGGCCGGCGACGCGAACCGCATCGAAGCGGTGCTCAAATCAACCGCGCGGCCGCTGGGCAGCCCCAGCCCCAACAACGATTACGGCTGGGGTCGGGTGGATGCCTACAGCGTGGTGATGGCCGTGGCCAATGCCGGCACGCTGGCCGGGGTAGTTTCAAACAGCGCCGGCGGCGTGCCCGTGCCAAACGCGGCCGTGCAGCTAACGCCCAGCCTCGGCGGGCCAACGATTATCGCTACCACGGGCATCACCGGATTTTACCGGCAGGGGCTAACGCCGGACAGCTACAACGTGGCGGTGTCGGCCTTTGGCTACCAGCCGGCCAGCGTAATGTACGTTAGCGTGGCCACCGGCACCGAAACCACGCAAAATTTCAGCCTGACCCCGAAGCCAACGGGCATTCTGGCCGGAACCATCACCGATAAACTCAGCGGCCAGCCGCTCACGGCCACGGTAACGGTAGAGGACACGCCGATCAGCGCAAGCGTAGCTGGCAGCTACCATCTCCAACTGCCCATTGGCGTGTACACGCTCACCGTGGTGGCCGCCGAACACCGCATTTCGCAGGCGGTCAATCTGAGTGTGCTGCCAGGTATTACCACCACCCGTAATTTTGCGCTCGACAGCGCCCCTTCGATTTTGCTGGTTGACAGCGGCGCGTGGTATCAGGAAAGCCAGCTTGCCTTCTATCAGCAGGCGCTCACCGATGCCCTCTACCCGGCCGACACCTGGCAGATTTTCCAGCCGTTTGACCTGCCCAACGACATCCCCAGCGCGGCCACACTGGCGGGGTACGATGTGGTTATCTGGTCCGCGCCGTATGACGCGCCGGGTTATATTGGCGCGGATGACGAATTGAAAGAGTATCTGAAGGGCGGCGGTCGGCTGCTGCTAAGCGGGCAGGACGTGGCCTATTTTGATGGCGGCGGCTTTCTTTTTTCGGCGGATTATTTGAAGAACTATTTGATGACCAGCTATGCCCAGGATACGGCCAGCACAGACACCGTGACCGGCGTGGCCGGCGAGGCGTTTGACGGCCTGACCTTCACTCTCTCCGGCGGTGACGGGGCCAACAACCAATCCTCGCCGGATGTGGTAACGGTGGCCAACCCCGATTTTGCCGGGCCGCTGCTCACCTACCAGGGCGACGACGCGGTGGCCGGCGTGCAGATTGGCCTGTGCCGGCCCTACCGGGCCATCTTTTTGCCGTTTGGGCTGGAAGGCGTTAACAGCCGCACCGATCGCCGACAGGCCATTGAGCGTTCACTTGACTGGCTGCTGACCACCCCCACCGGCCCCGGCGTGGAACTCAGCCCGGCGGAACAAACGGCCATCGGCAATTTTGGCCAAACCGCCACCCACACCCTGCGGCTGCGTAACACCGGCAGCGCCACCGATACCATCGGCCTGAGCCTGAGCCCCGCCGGGCCGTATAACTGGCCGGCCAGCGGCCTGCCGGCGTCGGTAACGCTGGGCGCGTGCCAATCTGAGCCGCTGACAATTACGGTGCAGGTACCCTCGGCCCACATCTGGCACATTACCGACACATTGACCGTTGCGGCCCAATCCGGTCTCAATCTGACCGTTACTGATGTAGCCACCCGCCACACCAAAACCCCGGCCCCGCTGCTGCTGGTGGATGATGACCGCTGGTACAGCTTTGCCGCCGAGTTCAAGGAATCGCTGCAAGCCAACGGCATCGGTTTTGATTATTGGCTTGTGCCCAAAAGCTGGAGCGGCCCCACGCCGCCCAGCCCACCGCTGACCACGCTGCAAATGTATCCGTTGGTAGCGTGGTACACCGCCTACGACTGGTTCCAGCCGTTGACCGTTACCGAGGAGGAGCGGCTGATGGCTTATCTGGACGGCGGCGGGCGGCTGTTTTTTAGCAGCCAGGACTTTTTGTTCCGCCACCTGCTCAACCACGATGGCGATTACGGCCCGTTTGCCACGGATTATCTGGGCGTACTCACCCATACCGAAGATTTTTCCAGCACGCTGGCGCTGGGCAATATCGACAACCCGGCCGGCGCGTACATGGGGCCGTACTCGCTTTCATTTCCGGCGGGCTACCAGAACTGGACCGACGCCCTGCTGCCAGCAGACACCGCCCGGATTTACACTTTTGGCCAGCACGACCAGCCCAACGGCTTAACCCACGCCGGTATTGGCCCCGGCGGGCAGCACTGGCACACCAACTTTCTGGCCTACGGCCCGGAGTTGATGACACCTGCTGACCGGGCCATATTGATGCGCCGGTCGCTGGGCTGGTTAAGTTGGCTGGGGAGTTCGACGATTGAGGCGGCGGTGGGCGATCTGGTAAACGGTGCAACCGTGGTGTACACGGCCACCCTCACCAACGACGGCTGGGACAACCTGCCCACGGCCGCTTTTACCGCCACCTTCCCGGCCACACTCACGCCGGTTGGCGCGTCGCCGGAGTTGAGTTTTGACGGCAGCGCCTACAGTTGGCAGGGGGCGCTGGCGGTGGGCGCGAGCCGGGTGTTAACCTACGCCGCCCAAATCAATCAACCGGTGGCGGTGGGGCAGGTGATCAGCCAGACCAGTTGGCTGGGCTATCCTGCCCACAACATTATTTTTGACCGGGTAACGGGGCTGGCGGCCACGCCCAGTCTGCGAGGCTCGTGGCTGGCGGTTAACCCCCGCCAAAATGTGCAGCAAAACGATGTACTCACGTACAGCCTGGTGCTGCGCAACACTGGCTTTGCCGATGCCGCCGCAGTGACCGCCACCAATACCCTGCCGGCGGCGCTTAATTTGCTTCACGTTGATCCTGCCCTCGGCGCGGTGACCAGCAGCGGCAACAGCATCACCTGGACCGCAGCCGTGGCTCGCGGCGAGTTGGTCACGCTCACCTATCGCGCCGCGGTCAGCAGCACCGGCGGCTTTATTATCAACAATGTGGCTTATGTAAAAGACGAGTTCAACCCGATGGTGATGTTGTCGGCCAGCGCGGCCATCAAAACCACCCCCATCTACCTGCCGGTTATTACCAAAAACAGCCAGGTGACAAACTGACACGCTGGCTGTTTGGATATTCGCTTCACCCTACCTAATCTACGCCTCTGAGTGGCCGTTGTTGTGCGGCACTTCGTGGTGGCGGCGGCAGCGCGCTTCGTAGCGGTCGCTGGCGCCTACCAGAATTATGGGGTCATCGTAGTTGGCTGGCCGGCCATCAATGAGCCGCTGCGTTCGGCTGGCCGGCGCGCCGCAGACCATACAAATGGCCTGAAGCTTATCTACCCGCTCGGCCTGGGCCATGAGCAGCGGCATAGGGCCAAACGGTTCGCCCCGAAAGTCCATATCCAGGCCGGCCATAATCACCCGCCGCCCGCTGTCGGCCAGTTTTTGGGCCAACTCGGCAATCTTCCAGTCAAAAAACTGAACCTCGTCGATGCCCACAACAGTTGTGTCTTCGGCAATTAAACCTTCAATTTCCGCGGCGGTGTTAACCACGGTGGCTTCAAAATGCTGGCCGCTGTGCGAACTCACTTTTTTGGCGGCGTAACGGTCATCCAGTTTGGGTTTGAATACCTGCACTTTTTGGCGGGCAATTTCGGCGCGAACCAGCCGGCGGATGAGTTCTTCACTCTTGCCGCTAAACATGCTGCCGCAGATCAGTTCGATCCAGCCGCCATCGTAACGGTGATACATGGGGTGAGCCTCCAAAAAAAGAGCAGACTCGAGGGCGAGTCTGCTCTAAATTGTGCAACGGTTAAAGAACGTGGCTAAAAAATTAAGCCTCGGCGAAGAACGCTTTCCGGGCTTCGTTCAGCTTGGTTTCAACTTCTTCAAAGGCCTTTTCGCCAAAGCCTTC
The DNA here is from genome assembly GCA_964407935.1 of uncultured Caldilineaceae bacterium. Lineage (GTDB taxonomy): Bacteria > Chloroflexota > Anaerolineae > 4572-78 > J111 > J095. Next base: position 3,220 of record CAYOXS010000021.1, on the reverse strand, counting down.
CAGTTTCAATAGACTGTTTTTGCCGGCTTGCACTTTTTTAACCAGATCACCCACGGTGATCACATTGTTATCGTGCAAAATCTGGAAAACACGGTCGTTGAGATCAAGCGCAATGAGCTGCTGTTTCAGAAAACGCTGCTCGGCTTTTTTCTGCTGTTGAACCTGGCGCTGTTCGGCATCAACCTGGTGTTCGCTGTAGCTTTTGAGCCGCTTCATAAAGCGATCAACCTGGCCGGCGGTGTCAACAATGCGCTGTTCGCCGGTATAAAAGGGATGGCAATTGGAGCACACGTCGGTGCGAAGTTCCGGGCTTGTTGAACCCGTGGTCCAGGTGTTGCCGCACGAGCAGATTACTCTGGCTTCGGGGTAATATTTGGGATGAATTTTTTCTTTCATGCTTAGAGCCTTCCTGATCAGCGTGCCCGGTTAACTGGCTTCGGGGTAAACGCTGATTCGTTTTTTGTCACGAGTTACGTGTTCAAATTTAACAAAGCCGTCGATGGTGGCAAAGAGGGTATAATCCTTGCCCATACCGACATTTTCGCCGGGGTAGAATTTGGTGCCGTGCTGGCGTACCAGGATGTTACCGGAGCGCACGGCTTCGCCGCCAAATTTTTTAATGCCCAGGCGCTGGCTGTTACTATCGCGTCCGTTTTTACTCGAACCGCCACCTTTTTTATGAGCCATTGTTCATCTCCCCTAACTTAGACTGAAATCTGGTCAATCTGCAAGCGCGTGTAGTATTGCCGGTGCCCTTGCTTTTTGTGATAATTCTTTTTGTGCTTGTAGACGATAATCTTCTTCGCCCGGCCGTGCTCTTTGACTGTCGCTGTTACTTTAGCGCCGTCAACTGTTGGCGAACCGACTTTGACGCCATCCCCGGTGGATACCATCAAGACGCGGTCAATTTCAACATTCTTACCGGGTTCCACCGCCAGCAATTCAACGTTAATTTCGTCACCTTCCGCTACGCGATACTGTTTACCGCCACTTTCAATCACCGCATACATTATTACTATCTCCACAATTAATTATTGTTCATTGAGCAAACAAAAAACGAGTGCAACCGGCCGGAGCGCGATAGCACGAACGTTGATTATAGCCGCGCCCCTCATTTTGTCAAACATCGACGGTGTTAATTGCTCCAGCGCGCCACCACCGACTGGCCGCCGTACACCTGCTGCCCCACGTAGGCCACCACTTCAACCTCCGGCGGCAAAAACAGGTCAACCCGGCTACCAAATTTGATCAACCCCAGCCGCTGGCCGGTGATCAGCGAGTCGCCCGGCTCGGGCCAGCAAACAATGCGGCGGGCCAAAATGCCGACAATCTGTTTGACGGCCAGCAGGCCATACGGCGTTTGCAGGCCGATGAGGTTGCTTTCGTTGCCGTGCGTGTCTTTGAGAAAGGCCGGGGCAAAACTGCCGGATTCGTAACGCAACAGGTCGACGGTGCCGTGATACGGGGCGCGCTGCACGTGGACATCGATCAAACTGAGAAAAATGCTGACGCGGCGGGCCGGGCCGGCAAAAAAGTGCGGCTCGTCTACCAGCTCGATGGTGGTTATTTTACCATCGGCCGGCGATAAAATCCAGGCCGGGTCAAATTCCGGCGGCAATCGGTCCGGGTCGCGGAAAAAGTAAAAGACCCAGCCCAACACTCCCGCCGCCAGCAGCGCCAACCAGCGAATTTTCAGCAGCCAGCTCAGCAGGCCGAGTCCGGCCAATCCCAGCACAATGGCCCGGACTTCGCGCCAGGCCGATGTTATTCCGCTCATAAATGTTCCGCTCGCCTCAACCGTTTGTAGGTGGATTTAAATGCCAGCAAAAAGGGGCCGGTCAATGCGTACAGCAAAAACAGGCTAAAGGGGACAGCGGTCCAGCCAGCCGCCAGCCAGCAAGCCGCCGCCAGCACCACCAGTCCCGCCCAAAAGCCAACGGGCAGCGACAGCACCCGCGTGCTTTTAGGGTACGGAAAGGGGCTGATCATCAAATAACTGACCGAAATGACGGCAAAGGTCCACCAGATGTTAATAACCCAGTGCTGCCAAAAACTGGCCGTAATCAGCAATACACTGGCCATCGGGATGGGCAGCCCTTTGAAATACCCGGTGCGACTGCCAGGCCGGGTGTTAAACCGGGCCAGCCGGTAAGCGCCGGCCACCACAAACGCCAACGAGGTGACAATGGCCACATATTGATCCACGCCCACCAGCAGCAGCAGGTGATACACCAGCATGGTGGGAGCCACGCCAAAGGTGATCACATCGGCCAGCGAGTCCAGCTCTTTGCCCATGTCGGTCACGGCATCCAGCCGAACCGCCAACTGCCCGTCCAGCACGTCCAGTATTGAGCCGAGCAAAATCAACAGGGCCGCCAGCAAAAACTTCTGGCCGTTGGCCAGCACCATAATGGCCATCACTCCAAAAATCAGCGAACTGAACGTGGCCACACTGGGCAGAACAAGTGTTAGTCGTCTGGGCAAAAGCATCCTCCTGTGGTCAATGAGCAATTATCAATTATCAATTATCAATTATCAATTATCAAAAACTACTGCTTCAAATTGATAATTGGTCATTGGTCATTGGTCATCGGTTTTTGCCAGTAGTACACCCACGTCGGCGGCACGTTGGCCAGCACGGCCCGCTGGTCGATCTGGTATTTGGCGGCAAAGGAGTGGATGATGGCCTGGTTGGTGTCCATATTCGATTTAACGTCGGCGCGGCTGAACAGGTATTTGAAGCGGCTGATAAAAATGTATTTAACGTAGCTGAAAACGCCGCCCGGTTTCAGCCGGGCCAGCATCAGCGTGAGAATTTCTTCAACCAGCGCCGGCGGAAAGTTGGTCAGCGGCAGGCTGAAGACAATGTAATCGTACTGCCCGGATGAGATGCTGCGGACATCGGCGTTGATGAGGTTGACCGTAACCCCCGGCCGCGGCTGAAATTCCGGTTCGGTGGCAAAACGATGTTTAAGCAGCGCCACCAGATCGCCGTTCAGCTCCACGGCGTCGAGCGTGTCACCCGGCTGGAGCAGCGGCACAATCTCGCGGGTAAACGAGCCAGTGCCGGCCCCGGCTTCGAGCACGCGCACCGGCCCCTGTTTTTGGGCCAGGTAAGCCACACCGGCCCGGCCCAGCGCCGCCGAACTGGGCAGCACCGCGCCCATGTGGAAAAAGTCACTGCGAAACTGCTGAAAGAAGAGCCGGGTTGAGTTGGTCA
>CAYOXS010000020.1:0-33580 GCA_964407935.1 uncultured Caldilineaceae bacterium | reverse complement strand
GGCATTATGGCGGCGATTACCGCGCTGAAAACGAATGTGGGGCAGCAGATTCTGGCAGCGGTGCAGACCAATCCGCGACTTGCCGAATCGACCCGGCATAAATACGGGCTGGTAGTGCAGCGGGCCAGCGAGACAGGTATTGATTTCACCGATGCCGCCGCGCTGGCTCGTTACGCCGCCGGCCTCAGCCTGACTGCTCGCAGCCACCTTCGCGCCGCTGTCAAAAGCTGGGCCGAGCAGGTAGAAGAACAGGTCAAGACCGGCGCTACACCCGACAACATCGCTGCCGTGCAGGCCACTATCTACCGTACCGAGGCGCTCAAAAGCGCCATCAAAGTGCCGGTCCGCAAAGGGAGAAAGGCTCACATTTGGCTCAGCCAGGCCCAGGTGCAGCACTTGCTCCGCCTGCCCGATACCGGCACCCTTGGTGGCAAGCGAGACAAAGTGCTGTTAGGGCTATTGGTCGGAGCCGGTCTGCGCCGCGAGGAGTTGTCGATCCTGGCCTTTGCCGATGTGACAGTGCAACCGGTGGGGGATACGCCACGCACAGTATTGTCAGTCGCCGGCAAAGGAGCCAAAGACAGAATCGTGCCACTATCCCCGGCGTTGGCGCAAACGCTGGCCCTGTGGCGACAGGAACTGAGCGACGAAGGGCGGGTGGTGCGCTCGGTGAGCAAGGGTGGCTGGCTGGGCGATTCGCTTTCGGCGACGGGTATCTTTCACGTGGTGCGCGAGTATGGCGCAGCCCTGGGGCTGCCCAAATTGCAGCCCCACGACCTGCGCCGCACCTTTGCCCATCTGGCTTACGACAGCGGCACCCCGTTGACACAAATCTCAGTGTTGCTGGGGCATGCTTCGCTGGCCACCACCCAACGCTACCTCAACCTGGAGCTGGACCTGCGACAGACCGCCAGTGACGCGATTCCGATGGATGCCGGCTGGTGAACGCAGCCCCGCCGACCGAAACACGGCAATTCGGCCTGTCTGATATGCGGAAAGCCCTAAAAAAAGGAGGTAATTTGAGGAGATAGGACAAACTTCAACAGCCACACGATGAACTTTCTGCCCAATCGGGCAGACCACCGATTCTATAAAACAAACGGCCCCGGCCGGTGCTACCAACACCAACCGAGGCCTGACCAACACAGAAGGAGTGAGCTTCTATGTCAGCTATATGTTATCGTACCACACGTACGCTTGTGCGCGCCAATGTAGCCATCGCCACGATGGCTGAATCGAGCCAGCGATGAATCCGTTGCTTCAAGAAATTAAACGCTTGGAAGCGGAGGCAGAGTCGCTTAAAACGCCGGTGGAGCGGTTTACCGGTGTGAGCAGCCTGCATCACCTGCGGCGTCAATACCGGGCGGAGTTAGATTCGGTTCGGGCAAACGCTGCCATGATCGAATTCAAGGCTATGGCCAAATGGCTGTTGCTGTTAATGCTGTTGGTTTACGTATTGGCGGCTTTTGGCCGTGATTTCGACCTGGTAAGTGCGGCTACCTACCACCAAATCCAAACCATCATGCTCAATGGGAGTGCAGTTGTCCTGGTATTATTCAGTGTGCAAGTGGTCCGGTTATTGGCGCGCAGAAATGCTATCTTGCAAGCCAAACGAAATCACCGTGACGCCCTGCTTGAATATATACGCCAGCGCAAATAAGACGACTGTAACATAGTTATAGTTGTCATCATCCCCACTCGTGACATTCTTTCTCCCCATTCAGTGACGGATGTCATCTGGTTACATTGCCTGCTTTGTGTTTGAATTGACACATCCAAACAAAAAGCCCCGATTGCGGCGGGGTGGCGCGTGGGACTACAATCAGAGGGACGCCCGCGTGTCCTACCCGCTACGGCACCCATCCCGACCTCGTCAACGGCACTTTCGGATTTCGGTTAGTCGTCGTCCCTATCTTTTAGCAGTTGATTTCTGATTTCTGGCGGCTGGTTGCTGTAAGCTGTTCTTTGGCGCAGGTGAACAGCGTAACTTTAGCGCGAATAGAATCTAGGGCAATAGCTGCCCCCGGTGCCGCACTTGCGGCCGCATTCAAAAAGCGCGCAAGTTTAGACTTGTCCAAAATCGTAGGCGATTTAATACGGATGAAGCTCACCTGTGCTATAATAAAAGCGCCCGCACTGCTTATGACAGCCGGGCGTTTGACCAAACCGAAATCACGGGCGGTTTGGTAGCGATATGATACCGCGACCAGACCGCCGCCACAAAACAGGAGGCGGTTTTTTGATGGTTTTGGAGTTCAAGACAGAAGATTCTATTGATGCGCTATTCCTTATTGTGAAACGGCGTGTAAATTACTGGAATCGTAAATTTGAGGGTACCCCTCCTACAGATTCTCGACACGGCGAATCTTATCTCCACAGCTTTTTAGCTTTACAAGACGCCCCCTATGAAATCAAAATTGTTGCTGATTGGTTTGATGAAGATACCGGTCAGTCGGAACCTTGTGCAGAAGATTTAATTAGAATAGCGATAACACCACTGTCAAGGGCCAACGTTGTCAGAATATCGTTTCGGCAGGCGGCAATGCTTATCGTTGAGAATGGCGGAGTGACTATCTCAAGCGATCCGCGTGAAATACTGGCATCACAGCATAATAGTGCAGAGCCGCCAATTCTCTTTTATCCACGAGTAATTAACGAAATTGCTCTTGATCTAGGGTGGCACTTGCTTGCCGATTTAAAGGGTCGAGAATTTGCCGATCAATGGTTGGACGAGCTGCCGCAGAAATCCAAAAGTATGGTCAACGAAGCTGTTAAACGTCAGCATCTATATAGGAGCATCTTGGGGGACAAGCCCATATATCAGTCGAAACAACAAGAAATGGATTTATCTATTGTTAAACGAAAAACAAATTTGCCAATTCCGGCTGAAGATTTTGTTAAACAGTTAGAACACTTGTGTTATAAATCAGCACGTGGTGGCGGGGCCATCCTAGCCGGTGCTCCTCCAAAGGAAATGGAACTTCGCCCGGTGTCAGATTTTGAGTTAGAACAGTCTCCGGTTTTTATAGACGGGTGGCCTATCGAATTGCCAACAGATACCCGAAAATATTACACGGCAAGATTGACTGTTTCGATCAACCACTTAAAGTCGGGGGATGTACTACAATTTGATGGGAGTAAACCGATTATTTTAGATCGGAAGACAGACTCTAGTGAGCCAATTCATTTGACACGCCCAGTAATATGGTTTGAGATACTTCCAGTGAATGGTCAAACGAAAGTCACCGGAAAGTACAGCGCCCTCACGGTTAACGGCAAACCATTAATAGCAGAGTTGTTTAATCGGCTATGGGGTGAATTGGTAGCACTATTAAAACCTGTTGTTCAAACTGAATCACCCACACCTGTCGGTGGTTCGAGACAAAAATCCAGACATAATCTTCTCAAAAAAGAGGAAATTGCACGAGGGGTATTACACGCATATTATATCCAACTTAAAGAGCAAACTGGCAAAACCATAAGAAATGAGGCTAGGGCAGAAATGGTCTATACTGACCGAAGATTAGAAGAATATGCTTATCTTGCTGACCAACCTACATTTCGTACTTTAGAAGGACACTGGAAAGAATATTACGTGCGTCACAAAGCCATCGTTGATAAAATCATTATCGGACTTGATCGCCGATAAATCCGATAAACTCGATAATGATATGCTGCATCTAGTTAGTTGGATGTAGCACACAAACGCTGTACCCAATTAACCGGGTACAGCGTTTTTATTTTTAAGTTTCGAGGAGGTTGATATGAGAATCTATGCGCCCCTTAACAGAGAGGAGCAACAACAGCTTTTCAGGTTGGCGAAGACTGAACGACGTAGTCCACAGGATCAGGCGGCATTCTTTATTAGGCGTGGTTTGGAAGAGGCTGGCTTGATACAACCGCAATTTCTGCGCAACACCGCTAGCCAACGCGAGGAGGTTGTAACCAGTGAACGCAGTTAATCTTGACCGGCTCTATTATGCCTACAAGCTTTTAATTGATGCCGCCGAAAAAAAGGCCGCCGCAGATGTCACTCGCCAAAGTTTACAATCTACAGCGGCCCAAAACACCACCGCGCAAAATGGCAGCAATATAAGTTTACCTGCTGCCGCCGATTCACGCCAACAACCGGCAGGGGGTGAATAATGCACGGACATTGGTACTCTTGCGCAAATTGCGGCGCAACCTATGAAGGAGATAACTTTTGCCCGGTATGTGGGTATCGCAATCCGAAGAGGCTTTACGCCCGCATAAGGATGCAAACGGCGCTCGCTCAGGCGCGTGATTTGCTACAGGCCGATTTCAGCCGATTCGTCGATGGCAGGGGTAACCAAGTCTACACCGCTGCCGATGCTCGGCGCAATGTAACCGCCATTTGTGGCGATGCTATTGTAACGGCTCTTTACCCGATTGCGAGCCGGTTGCTGCGGGGGGTGCTGGGATGACAAAACAAAACGCCCACCGGAACGGGGTGGGCGCCGATGCTGGCAGTGGGGATACTGCCATCGAGTCAACTACATCGATTATACCCTCTCAAAGTCGCTTTTTCAACCCCCAATATTGCGGGGAGTACGTCCGCAATGCTGCTTCCCTTATCGCTTCAATTCAGGCCGGGCTGCTTAACGGTGTGGAACCCGCAGATTGTGGGCCGTGGACCGATGTTTTGAGCGAGGCCGTCCGTGCGTTTGAGCAGACTGGCGGGGGTGATGTTGGTCGGAATAAGGCGATGACTGTCATTGCCACCGAATCGGAGTTGTTGCGGTTAGCCGCCGGGGGGACTGACCCCCTACCAACCGTACAAGTTAATGCTCGCCCGCTTAGAGATGTTTCAGCCGATGCTTTTGACGCACTATTAGCGAAAAACAATCCACCTACTGTCTTTGCCCGAGCCGGGGTGCTTACTCGCGTAAAGGTTGATGAGCAGGGACAACCCACCACAGAGCAAATGTCAGTTGCAGCCGTAAAGGGCGAGTTAGAGCGATCCGCTAATTTCTTTCGGCGTAAAATCAAAGAGGGGAAAACCATAGACACACCAGGCTCGCTTCCTCTGGATTACGTTAAGGATATTATGGCCTTGCCGCAATGGGAAGGCATACCACCGCTCGTTGGCATCACAACCGCACCCACCTTCGCGCCTGATGGAACACTAAACACTGAGGCCGGGTATCATCTTGCTACCGGCCTTTATTATCATCGAAACGGGTTGAATGTGGGCGATACCACCCCCACGCTAGTAGCGGTAAACCAAGCTAAAGACCTATTGCTCAATAACCTGCTAATTGACTTCCCATTTGTAGATGAATCCTCAAAAGTCAATGCTGTAGCCGCCCTTCTGTTACCATTTGTGAGGCCAATGATACTGGGTGCAACACCATTACACTTGATTGACGCGCCCACACCCGGCACAGGCAAGGGATTGTTGGCCGATGTTTTGACCGCACCCTTCAATCCCGCCGGTCCGACCATCATCCCACCGGCGAAGGATGATGAGGAGTGGCGCAAGAAAATAACTGCTTATCTCATCGCCGGTCACTCCCATCTATCGATTGATAACATCCCTTCTACTGGCACGGTTGATTCCGCCTCGTTAGCAATTGCACTTACATCTAGGTTTTGGACAGATAGGGTCTTGGGGCAAAGCGAGAAAATCACATTACCCATTCGTAACGTCTGGCTTGCTACCGGCAATAACGTTTTGCTCAGTGACGAGTTAACAAGCCGCACTGTCTGGATTAGACTCGATGCAAAAATTGAGAGGCCGCGCCAAAGAACGGACTTCAAAATTAACAGATTAGACGCTTGGAGCAGACAAAATCGAAACCAGCTTGTTACTGCCGCGCTTGTGCTGATTCGGAATTGGACGAATGAAGGGCAACCATCCGGAGATTATCAGATAGGCAGTTTTGAGGATTGGGCAAAAATAATGGGTGGTATTTTGGATACAGCCGGTATATCTGGATTTTTGGCGAATCGGAATGATATGTTTAACAAACTCGATACCGAGCGGGAAACGTGGGTGGGTTTCTTGCACCATTGGTATATCGCCTATCAGAGTAATGTAGTTGGCACAAATGAACTGTTTAGTATAGCCAGCGTTTATGACCCTACGCCTAGCGGATTACCCAACCCGCCCAAAGGATTGGATTTGTTGGGCGATTTATTGGGGGATGGTAATGAACGGAGCCGAAAAATTAAGCTGGGAAAACTCATTAGTAACAAGGTTGACCGTGTTTACGATAAATACAGGATTGTTAGCGACGGAACATTCCGCCGGGCTAGTCAATGGAGGCTTGAAATGGTTTAGCGTTAAAACAACATTCACATATAAAACGCCCAAAAACGTAAAATTCACAGGTTGTGTGAATGTTGTGAATGTCTATAGCCTAAACGCGGAGACTTTTTGGGATAAAAACACCTAGCCTGGAGTGGTGTGAAAAACATTCAATATATTCACACATTCACACCCCATTGAGGCCAAGAAATGAGAATAGACATCAACCGAATCAAACAAGAAACAGACATCCGGCAGCTTGCTGCTCAATTCACCATACTTACAGGCAACGGCGAATCACAATCCGGGCCTTGCCCAAAATGTGGAGGGGATGATCGTTTTGTGGTTTATCGTGAAAAATTCCTTTGCCGCCAATGTCACCACACCTATGGTGATTGCTTCCACTTTGCCGCGTGGTTGAGTGGCTACAACTTGCAAACCCGCGCCGGCCTACACGCTGCCGCCGATTGGCTCACAAACGGTAACACGCCCACGCTGGTCGATACCGGTTTGCGCAGGCCCACCACGCCAAAACCACGCCCGATTCTAAAGCCGCCGGCCGAACTTTGGCAGCAACGCGCCAAAGCCTTTGTGTCCTATGCACAAGAGCAGCTTTGGGCCGAACCGGGCCGTGTCGGGCTGGATTATCTTTTAAGTCGTGGGTTGTCAAAAGAAACGATTAAGGCCGCCGGACTGGGTTTCAATCCGCAGGATTACAACGACGCTGCTGCCCGCTGGGGTGTTGCTGCCCGCGATTCTGTCTGGTTGCCGGGGCCGGGGGTTGTCATTCCGTGGCCCATTGATGACAGCTTGCACCGTGTCAATATCCGGCTGTTGGAACCGCGTCAAATTCGGCGCAAAAGTGGCAGGGTGGAAACAATTAAGTATATCGGCCCGGCAGGTTGGCGGGGTGCGAACCCGCTTTACAACGCCGACGACATCACCCCCCACAAGCCGGTTCTGCTCGTGGAGGGCGAATTGTGCGCGCTTACGGCGCAACAGGAAGCCGGCGATTTAATCACCGCCGCTGCAACCGGGGCCAAAGATGCCGCCCGTGCCGGACGCTGGATTGCCAGGCTTACTGCCGCGCCGCTGGTTTTGCTGGCTTTTGACGCCGAACCGGGCAAAGGTGATGAGGCCGCCCACCGCTGGTCCGAACTATTACCCAGTAATAGCCGGCGCTGGCGTCCTTTGCTCAAAGACATAAACGATATGCACCGCGCCAGAATCAACGTGCGAAAGTGGATACAGGCCGCATTATCTCAGGAATCAACGCTCATTACTGTTGGTACAACAGGCCACCAGGTTGGTCAAGTGAGTGCAAAGATGTGGTTGAACTGTAGCGGCAGATAAGAGAAAAGATGAAAGCGGCAAATGCTAAGGATTCCAGGTAATCAGGTTTTTGCCGACTCTATCCAAGATCAACTGCCAAGCGGGGCAAGTCGAAAAGTGTAGCACAAAATGGGATGGGAAAATCGCGCCGGTGGTCGCTACTACTATCACAAACGACGCGACGGCGACCGGGTAGTGAGCGAGTATGTTGGCACCGGCGAACTGGCCGAGATCATCGGTCGCTTTATAAAGCTTGACCGCCGTCGTAACACGATCGAACGCGATTTGTGGAGACTTGAATGCGCCGACCTGGACCAGCCCGACGAGGCACTCGACGAGCTACATCGCTTCACCCGCGATCTGGTCGCTGTGACACTGATCGCCACCGGCCATCATACCCACAAAAGACAATGGAGGCAATGGAGAATGGCATCCGATCCGAAACCGACCGAATTGGAGAAATTACCGACCACCGTCGAAGAAATTCGCGCCCTACTGAAAGCCGTTGATAAAAAGAAGCCGGACAAAAAAGCCGTGGCCCAATTCCGCGCCATGTTGCAGTATCCGGGAATGTGGCGGGTGGCCGGCGATACGGTGGTGTACACCGCTAACAAGATTATCGAGCAGGCCAGCGGTGAGAAGCAATCTGTCACAATATCGATGAACGCGGGTTTAGCTGACCTTCACCAACAGTTGGGTTACGATACCGCACCGCCGTTGCAACGGATTCTCATCGAGCAGGTGGCCCTGGCCTGGCTCCGGCACAACTGGGTTGAGTACCAGTTTCAAAGTTTTCAGCCGCAGTCGATGCCTATCGCTCGTGCCCTTTATTGGGAGCGCAAACTGAGCGCCTCACAGCGTCGTTTCCTGCGGGCCTGCGAGGCGCTGGCCAGAGTGCAAAAGTTGGCCGAGCGGACGCCGGCGCTACAGATCAACTTCGCCGAGAAGCAGGTGAACATCTCTCAGTCTTCTTAATATGGTCGGGTCCAGGCTATGTTGCTAACTCACCCTTAACCACGCGACGATTTGGGGACGACGAAGATAAACCACTCGAAAAGTCTCCCAACTTGTTACATGCTAAATATGAAAGTCCGCGGTTAAGCAGGTAGTTGGAGTATCGCACTTTAACAACAGAATATTCTCTTTTTTGATAACAAATTCGTTTTTGGCTAGCTTCTCGATTCGTTTTCCCTATTCTGGTCATAGAACAGATAGTAAACAAATCGGTAAATGGCAACTATTTACTTCCACTCAGGATAATCGTCACAGGCCGGTTTGCGCGTATCGTTGGCATAGGCCAGTAACTCATCCCTTTGACCGGGCCGATCTGCGTAATATCCCGACCGCACCAGTTTCTGAAACCACGCATTTATGTCGGATGGCGGGGTGTCCGGCAAAAATTTTGGTGCTGCCTCACTGCCGATCCCTATACCCAACGCACAGCGAGTCTCTGGAGTAAACAGGGTGATTGATAAATAGGTTGGGTTCTGCTTATGACCGGCGTATTGTAAGGCGTAAGCCATTTCCTGGAGTTCGGATCGTGAAATGCTATGTGCGTCTTTAAGATAAATATCAATAAAGACCCCGCCGTCATCCTCCCATTCAGGGCCGTTGAGGTCTTGAATATCATAAATTTCATAATTTTGCAGGTGACTGCCCACAATCCCTCTGACCATTTCATTGAAGCTGTTGAAGTCACCAATTGGTGTAGGCAACGGGGTTGCCGTTGGAGGCGTTGTTGGCTCAGGCGTGGCGGTTGGTGGCACTTGTGCCGCCGGCTGCGATACAGGTTGGGACTGCACATACAGCACGCCTCCCAGTCCCACCAGACAGAAAAACACCACCCCAGCGATGGCGGCCAGTAATACCAAGACGGCGATTTGAAATTTTGTCATTAGTTGAATCCTCATTTATGGCTAACAAACCATGTAATCACTCAACATTGTAAGTGATTGAATTACAAAACAGTAGTGACAAATGTCATCTATTTTATGTGGCATCAATCACTACAATTTGTTGTTTCAGGATGGATACGGTCTTGAAGCGGTTGGTTGGTTGGTTGGGATTATGCCAATGCAGGCAGGGTGGTCACTGCCGGATGGTAAGTATACTCACTGCGGCATATCGGTTGAGGAATTTTGCTTCAACTCCGCCAACTCGACCTCGACGTCGGCGAGGGTGGCTTGTTCGCGGTCGATTTGGTTGAGCAGGTGAAGCGGGACAGCGGCGGGGCCATATATGGCGGCCTGCTCTTTGAGGGTGTTCAGATTGCGGTGGCTTTGGGCCAGTTGAATTTGCAGACTCTTGATTTTTTCTCTAGCGATGGCCTGCGCTTGGAGGTGAGGCGGGAGCGGCGGCGATTCCTGGGTACTGAGGCTGCGCACCAGCCGCTTGAAGGCGTCCTGATATGCGTTATGCTCTTGCCAGCGGGTGAAGTCGCCGATATGCCGCTCTCGTTTGAGTTTGCCGGCCCAGCCGATTTTGTACTGGAGGATGGTATCATCCAGCCGGATCGGAAACACAACCGGCTCCCCGCGCTCGATTTCCAAATCCAGCGCATGTTCGACTTCGTGTTCAACCCAGTCACTGGCCACGGAATCTCTGGAGAGAACCAGCAATAGCTTGTCATGCACCCGAATCGATTGGTCAATTGTGGGCCGAATTTTGTCACCGATTTTCAAATCTTCGGGGGCATACCAGCAGCGAATGCCTTTTTCCTGTAAATCGGCGTAGAGGCGTTGGGCCAGAACTTCATCTTGGTGGCTGTAGCTGATGAAGCACGAGTGATAGCTTATGGCCGGGCCGGTAAGCAGGTTGTGGATTTTGTAGGTGATATTGGTAATCTGGTCTTGGGTTAAATCAGGGTTGTGGAGTTTCACCATTTCGATTTGGACGTCGCTCAACCCACAACCCCTTAAGAAAGCCTCTGGAATTTTCCCCATCGAAAGGATTATTGTATCCAGACCAATGGTTGATGGACCCAAATGTATTATTCTGTTCAACCCCTTGGTTTCGGTAAGATCAAGTCCGGCGAAAACTGTAGACTCAATTTCAGTCTTACTAAAATCCGTCCAACTGAGATCTGTCTCACGGAGGTATGCCCAACCGAGATCCGCCTCACTGAGATACGCCCTACTAAGGTTTGCACGACTAAGGTCCGCCCAACGGAGATCAGCTTTAATAAGATTCGCCCAACGAAGGTCTGCCTCAAAGAGGTTTGCCTCGCTGAGATTCGCTTCACTGAGGTTCGCTTTGCTGAGGTCTACTAAGTTGAGACTTGCCCAGCTGAGGTTTGCCCAGCTGAGATTTGCACCACTGAGGTTCGCCTCAATAAGGTTCGCCTCAATGAGGTTGGCCCCGCTAAGGTTTGCCTCACTGAGGTCCGCCTCACTAAGATAAGCTTCGCGGAGGTCTGCACCACGGAGATTCGCCCAACTGAGGTTTACCCCGCTAAGGTCCATCTTGCTCAGGGTTGCTTCACTTAGGTTCTCGCCACCAAGGTTCACTCTTTCATCTTTATCGGTGCTCTCTTTGATAATCCGCTCGACATCTTCGCGAGTGAGTTTTCTCTTGCCATTTTGATTGTCGTCGCTCATGGGCATGACCTATCCTTGATGCGTGGCCGGCTACGCCGCCACATCCTCATTGAGGCGCTGGTACACTTTTTTGAGCATCCATGCCCGCACGGTGTCGCCGAAGTCGATGTCATCGAGGATTTTGGCGAAGATTTCCTGGTTTAAGTCCATCCGGCTGATGAGGGTGGACAGGAACACATCGTCAAAGCCGTATTTGAAGTTGTCGAGGGTGTTGCTTTTGGCTTGCTGGGCCAGCGTTTCATCTTTGACCAAATCTTCTTCCACCTGCCGGAAGAAGTATTTGTCGGCGTCGTCGAACTCGGTGCCGAAGCGGTCATTCAGCACTTCGATGATTTCCGACAGCGCAGCCCGCTCCTCTTTTTCTTTGCGGGTGCCGGCCTCGGAAACCGGGTCGAGCGGGGCATCGCCGTCTTTTTGCAGGGCGAGGCTGCCTTCGTTGATTTTTTGCAGGCGGTAATATTCCAGGGCTACTTCATCTTCCAGCTTGAGCCGCTCGCCCTGGCTTTGCTTGGGCAGTTTGGTCAGCAGCAGCCGATTGTAGGCGTACAGCTTCTCCAGTTCGGCATCGGCAAAGGGCATAATCTGGGCCAGAAAGGCGTACAGCCGCACAAAGGCGGTCAGCGTGTTTTTGAAGTCGTCCCGCTGTTCGTCATCCGGCAGGTGCCGATAACGGTCAACAGCGGGATCGATGGCGCTGTTGAGCTTGCCGTGATCCTGTTTGCTGCCCATGCTCTGCGGCTTGAAAAAGACGCGGGCGAACAGGTCAACTTCATCGACGTGGATAACCTGGTATTCCTCCAGTTCGGTTTTCAGGTCGTACAGCCGGTTGGGATCGGTGGTGGCGCTGAGGGTGGTTTGCTCGTAAAAGGGCTGGAACGATGCCAGGATTTCTTCTTCGCTGTTGGCAAAGTCCAGCACAAAGGTATCTTCCTTGCCGGGGGCGGTGCGATTGAGGCGCGACAGCGTTTGCACCGCCTTCACGCCGGACAGCTTTTTATCGACGTACATGGTGTGCAGAAGAGGTTGATCGAAGCCGGTTTGATATTTTTCTGCCACCAGCAGCAGGTTGTATTCGTTGCCGGCAAATCTTTCCGGCAGTTCCTTTTCGCCAAAGCCGTTGATGTCGGTTTCGGTGTAGGCGATGCCGGTTTCCTGATCGGTGAAGGCGGTGAAGGCGACCAGCGCCCGAATGTCCTGGTAGCCTTTCGCTTTGAGGTAGGCGTCGAACTCCTGTTTGTAGCGCACCACGTGGGGCCGCGAAGCCGTGACCACCATCGCTTTGGCCTTGCCGCCGATTTTGGGCATGACGCACTGGCGGAAATGCTCGATGATGACTTCTGTTTTTTGGGCCAAATTGTGCGGGTGCAGCGACACAAAGCGGGCGATGGCTCGCGCCGCCTTCTTTTTGTTCAGCTTGGGGTCATCTTCAATGGCTTTGGACAGCCGGAAGTAAGTTTTGTAGGTGGTGTAGTTTTGCAGCACGTCCAGAATAAAGCCTTCCTCGATGGCCTGGCGCATGGAGTAGAGGTGGAACGGTTCCGGCAGGCCGGCGGCGTTTTGGGTGCCAAAGACTTCCAGCGTTTTGGGTTTGGGTGTGGCGGTGAAGGCGAAAAAGCTGAGGTTGGGTTGCGGGCCTCGCGCCAGCATCGATTTGCGGATTTCGTCTTCGGGGTCGTCATCATCCTGGCCGGCATTGTAGCCGACGCCGCCATCTTTGAGGGTCTGCTCCATATCGATGACGGTCAGCACCTCTTTCATCTGTTTGGCCGCTTCGCCGCCCTGCGAGCTGTGAGCTTCATCGACAATGATGGCGTAATGGCGTTGGGGCAGCGCGCCGATTTTATCCAGCACAAAGGGGAATTTTTGCAGGGTGGTGATGATAATGTTCACCCCGGCGGTTAAAGCCTCGGCCAACTGCTGCGAGTGTTTATCAATTTTCTGCACCACGCCAGAGACGTGCTCAAACTGGTAGATGGTCTCCTGTAGCTGCTGGTCGAGGACGCGCCGGTCGGTGACGACGATGATCGAATCAAAAATGCGCCGGTCGGCGTCATCGTACAGGCTGGAAAGGCGATAGGCCAGCCAGGCGATGGAGTTACTTTTGCCGCTGCCGGCGGAGTGCTGAATGAGGTAGTTGTGGCCCGGCCCGTGTTCGCGGGCGTGCGCGGTGAGACGGCGGACGGCCTCAAGCTGGTGATAACGGGGGAAGATGAGCGTTTCTTTTTTGAGTTTACTGCCGCCCGTGCCCACCTCCTCTTTTTGCAAGTGGATGAAGCGGCCAATGATTTCCAGCCAGCTATCTTTGGCCCAAATCTGCTCCCACAGGTAGGCGGTTTGGTAGCCGCTGGGATTGATGGGGTTGCCCGCGCCTTTGCCAAAACCCTGGTTAAAGGGCAGGTAGCGGGTTTTGTCACCGGCGAGGCGGGTGGTCATCCAGACTTCAGCGGTGTCTACGGCAAAATGCACCAGGGCGCGTTTTTTGAACTGAAAGAGGAGTTCATTCGGGTCGCGGCTGGTGATGTATTGCCATTTGGCGTGGGCAGCGCTCTGGCCAGTGAACTGGTTTTTTAGCTCGACTGTGGCCACCGGCAGGCCGTTGAGACTGAGCAGCAGGTCAATGGAGTTGTTGTTTTTGAGGCTGTAATGCACCTGCCGGGTGACGGTGAGGCGGTTTTGGTTGTAGAGGGCCAGCGTTTCCGGGTTGAGGCCGCTGGCCGGTTTGAAGTAGGCCAGGTGGAAACGCACCCCGTAATCAATGATGCCGTGGCGCAGCACATCGAGCATGCCCCGGTTGTCCAGTTCTTTGACCAGCCGTTGGGTGAATTTATCGGCCACGGATGCGCCGTGGATGCCGGACAGTTTGGCCCAGGCATCCGGCTGGGTGGCGGCGATGAAGGCCAGCACCGCGTCGGGGTCGAGGGCCAGTTCCCGGTTGTAGCTGGCGGCCTGCCCCTCGGTGTAGCCGCCGCCGCTGGTCAGGGCGGCGACGATGGCGGCTTCAAAGGCGGCTTCATTGGTTTTGGCGGTCATTTTTCCCCCTTGTGGAATCTCAAAGCTAGCTTTGAGATTCCGAATGGCTTTGTGATTCCGAATTCAGGCTCTCATCATCGACTTCCGGTAAAACTAGGCTCCGATATTGTGGATGCGCCTGAAATTGATGTGTTAGTTTGGCGCGTCCCTCGGTTTGATAGAGTTGATGAAAGCTGGAAAAAGGATAATCTTTCAAGTCTGCGACATAACCATGTTTTACCGGGTTGTACAGCAGATAATTCAGACGGATCAGGTAATCGGTTTCATCTCGTGGGCAGTAATCCCAATAGTTCCACCAGATGGGTTTGGCGGCGTGGGTGGTTTGCCGAATGACCTGCGCCGAGTGGCTGTGAATACTGCGCATAATCTTGCTTAAATCTTCTCCGCGCCGGCTTTGGCCCAACATGTGATAGTGGTTGTCCAAGATAACCCAGTGATGCAGTTCCCAATTGAATTTGGCAAAATAGGTGTGCATCAGTTCAAGTAACGTTTCTTTCAGAGTTGGGGCAACCAGCAACTTACGGCCCTGATAAATGATGGCGGTAATGAAGTAGGGCGTGTCATCCAGCAACAGATGCGCCGGGGTGTTGGTGCGTTGTTTGAGCATTGCCGGACGGAATCACAAAGCTAGCTTTGTGATTCCACAACCCCCTCTCTCACATCTACTTTGCCGGTGACAACCGCCGAAATGAGGGCGGTGCGGTACTCTTGCAGCAGTTCGATTTGCCGCTCCGTGCGCGCGATGGATTGGTCTATTTGGGCGGTTTTTTTGTCCAGGTAGGCGGCGATAGCGGTTTGTTCGTGGTTTGAAGGTAACGGGATTGGCATATTTCTTACTGAATTTAATGACAGATTATGAATGGTTGTTCCAGTAACCTCAAGAGCGTAGAAATTGTGAATTTCATTTGAGTGAAGCCAGTAGAACAAGAATTTCTTGGACAATCTGTTTTTACAGACTATGAACGCCGCACTTTTGCCAAGAATAACGGGTTCATAATCATAAAATGCAACATTTCCAACAGTTCCATTTATAGATAACAAGACCGTATTTTCATCCAAACCCAGGTTGTATTTCTCGTATTCTTCTTGACTCACACACCTTGTAAAACTGTTAATTGAAATGGAACCGTTAAACAAGTTGTTTCCGTTAATGAACCAATAATCGGATAAATCTACATAGTTTGGAGTCGCGTGAATTCCATCACCGATTCTGTGTGACAGAGACTTCAGCTTCGCAATTTCCCACCCCGCTGGCACCTCGCCAATCCACTCGATGCCGGAGTCTTTCATGGGGGCGGCGGGGTTCAGCCCTTTGGTGACGGCCTGGCTGATGACGGCGGTGCGCTCCTCTTGCAGCAGGGTGATGAGGCGGCGTTTCCGCTCAATGAGGGTGTCTATTTGGGCAGTCTTGCGGTCGAGGTACGCGGCGATGGCGGTTTGTTCGGGAAGGGGCGGAAGAATCACATCAAACGATTTTAGCTCCTCAAAGTTTAATCCTTCTCTCGAAATCCCCTTTTCCCCTGAAAAAATCTGTGTCTGTCCCTTATCAGATGCAAGATAAGCGTGTAAAAACTTTGACCTTATTCTTTTGTTGGGTCGGACAACACAAACGTGTTGATTGACATTTGCATCAACGATGTTGGCTGGGACTATGCAACAGCGCCCAATTGATGCACCAGTGATATTCAATAATACGTCACTTGGATGAACTCTGCTCGTCTTCATGTTTTCATGTATTTCTTCAGAAATGTAAGCAACGTCATCCAGTTTCAAACCATCAAAATGGACATTTTGACTTCTGATTAATGGGATGCCTTCTTGCTGATAAACAGCAGCGCCACCTTTGGGTGTAACTCCGCTCCCAACTTTTGTTGTGAGATATTTCAACTTCACAACTTCCCACCCCACCGGCACCTCCCCAATCCACTCGATGCCGGAGTCTTTATAAGCCGGGTACGGTGTCATGCGTCCAACACCTCGTGGATCGTCCCCTCGGTTTCGGCTTCCAGATCCAGAATGTCGGCCCGGATGTCGGCCAGGGAGCGCAGGGGTTGGTACTGGTAAAAGTAGCGGGTAAAGCTGATCTCGTAGCCGGTTTGGGTGCGGTTCTCATCAATCCAGGCATCCGGCACGTGGGGCAGCACCTCCCGCGCAAAGTAGGCGTGGATGTCCTCTTTCAGCGGCACGTTCTCGTAATCGCGCAGGCTGGTATCCGGCTCCGGGTGGCCCTTGCTGTCGGTGCAGATGTCGGCGCTGTCGTCCCGCTCGCTCAGGGCGTTGAGGATGGCTTTTTTGAGGGGGGCCGGTAGCTTCAGCCCGGCGGCGTCGGCGGCCTCATCCAGCGCGGCGGTAAAGGCGTCGCGGTTCTGGTAACTCAAAGCAAGCTTTGAGACTCCAGAGAGCATGGCCCGGATGTCGGCCTGCAATTGGCGGCCCTCGGCAAATTCGGCTTTGCCGGCCTCGCCCTTCTTTTTGGTGTGGGCCAAATTGGCAAAGGCGGTCTCCTCCTCCAGCCGGGCGATGCGCTCAGGGCTGGCCTGAAAATTCAGCCGCAGCGGGCGCTCCACGGTAATGCGGCGGTAGCCAAAATCATCGTTGTCAAAAATCTGGCAGAACTCGCCCGCGCTGAAATCACCGTAAATGCGGGTGATCTCGGCAATCTGGTCGGGCTGGCACTCCTCGCCATCGCAGATGAGGTTGCGCTTATTGCCCAGGCTGCGGCTCATCTTCTGGTAAAACGAGACGGCGTTAATCAACTGCACCTTGCCTTTGCGCCCGGCGCTTTTGCGGTTGGTCAAAATCCAGACGTAGGTAAAGATGCCGGTGTTGTAAAAAAGCTGGTCCGGCATGGCGATAATGGCTTCCAGCAGGTCATGCTCGATGATCCACTGGCGGATGCTGCTCTCGCCGCTGCCCGCGCCGCCGGAAAAGAGCGGCGAGCCGTTAAAAACAATGCCAATCCGCGAGCCGCCGTCACCCTGCTTCATTTTGGAGAGCATGTGCTGCAAAAAGAGAAACGAGCCATCGGAGATGCGGGGCAGGCCCGCTCCAAAGCGCCCAGCATGGCCCAGCTTGTCGCTTTCCTGCCTGATGTGGTTCTCCACCTTTTTCCACTCCACGCCAAAGGGCGGGTTGGAGAGCATATAATCAAACTGCTCCCCGGCCAGGCCATCGCTGGTAAAGGTGTTGCCAAACTTAATGTTGCCCACATCCTGCCCCTTGATGAGCATATCGGATTTGCAGATGGCGTAGGATTCCGGGTTGAGTTCCTGCCCAAAAACAACGGGTTTGGCCTGGGGGTTTAGTTGGCGCAGGTAATCCTCGGACACCGAGAGCATCCCGCCCGTACCACAGGCGGGGTCGTAAATGGTTTTGACGATGCCGGGAGTGGTCAGGCTGTCTTTGTCGTTGAGGAACAACACGTTGACCATCAGCTTGATGACCTCGCGGGGGGTGAAATGCTCCCCGGCAGTCTCATTGGACAGCTCGGAGAATTTGCGGATCAGCTCCTCAAAAATGTAGCCCATCTCGGTGTTAGAGACGGCGGCGGGGTGCAGGTCGATGGCGGCAAAACGCTGTACCACCAAAAAAAGCAGGTTGGCCTCGTCCAGCCGGTCGATGTGGGCGGTAAAGTTGAAATACTCAATGATCTCGCGGCCATTGACCGAAAAACCGTTGATGTAGTTTTTGAGATTGGCGGCGATGTGGCTGGGGTCTTCGGTCAGCTTCTGGAAGGTGAATTTGCTGGTGTTGTGGAAGGTGTAGCCGGCCATTTTGTTCAGTACCGGCTCCGGGTTTTTCAGGCCCAGCGCCGGCAGCTTGTTCTCGACAAAATCCAGCACCTTGTCTTTGGATGGCTCCAGCACGCAATCCAGCCGGCGCAGCACCGTCAGCGGTAGGATAACCTTGCCGTAATCAGCCTGCTTATAATCACCGCGCAGCAGATCGGCCACGCTCCAGATGAAGTCAGCGTGTCGTTTTACGTTTTCGGTACGGGCCATGTGGGTGATTCCTTTGATGTTTTTGGGATGAGGTTAAGTGGTAATAATGATAACACCACTTGCCGAATCGAGGCAACAAAAAATCCAGCACGGGGGCTGGATTTGGGGGTGTCGATCAAGAAAGTTATCGAAAACGAAGGGCGTAAATTCAGCGCAATTCACTGGCCAAATTATCAGCGCTCAAATCTACTAATTCTATTTCTTCAATTTCGGGTGGACACTGACAGCTTTTTCGTTTCCGAAGTCGGTAGTATTCCTGTTCAATACTTGCTAACTCCGCTTTGCGGAGCATCTTTCTTCTTACCCGAAAATCATAAGTCTCAAGGAAATATTGGGCAATTTCAGCTCGCATCCACCTATCTAAATCTCTCAACTGGTTAGTATTTGTAACCACAGAAAAATAGCCCATCCAACTTTTTGGCCTGGAACCTATGGGATTACCACAGTTCGGGCACATCTCTTCTGGTCGGCCAAGAATTTTAAAATTCAGTTTTTGATTAACTACCGCTCGAAGCCTTTTCTCAACAGTACGTGGTTGGATATTCCAGTAGAGATCACTGCGGAGTTTATCCGTAAAACGACCCTTAAACTTGATTATATTTCTCCGACGAACTTCAATATCATTAGCCGTGAAATGGAATCCGACAAAATCGAGACCCTCATCCCGTATATCAACCAGTCGGGTTTTTTCAGGATTAGTATGCAATTCAAGTCCCATTACAACCAACCTGGTTGCAACCATATCGCGCAACTGTGCTAAAACCGTTTGATCTTTAACTAAAATGACAAAATCATCAGCATATCTTACATAACGCAGATCAATATCCGATTTGATTTCTTCCATCAACCATCGATCGAATCTGTGGAGATAGAAATTTGCTAACATCCCAGAGAGCACTCCCCCTTGAGGTACTCCCTCCTTTCTCTTTTTGCGGTCAGGTTTAATTTTACGGAATATTTCTTTTCCAAATAAACGGCGATACCGTCTTTTTTTGTAAGTACTAGATGGAACTTTATCAACAAGAACAAATCGTCTAATGAGTTTATACGTAGTAGTGTCTTGACCGAGAATTTCACCCAACTGATCTAATAATTCTAAATGAGGAATTCGGTCAAAATATTTGACAACATCAGCGTCAAGAGCGTATACGTAACCTTCATCAATATACTTGTTAATATACAAAGCAGCCTGAGGGGCCGAACGTCCCTTACGATATGCAAAAGAAACGTGATCTACTGTTGGGTGGCTAAATAAACGATCAATCAGCGGATAAACAGTGATGTAGAGTTGCTGTTGTACTAAAACATCACGTATAGATGCTATAGATAACGTTCGTTTACCACCTCCCGGTTTATCAACTTCGGTTTCACGGAATGGGTAAAACAAATAAGCACCGTTCAGAACTTTTTTGCTGATAAAATGGATATTACGATCTAATTCCTTTTCAAAAGCCTCGTGTGTAACTCCGTCTGCTCCCATCGGAATAGAGACATTTTCAGGCTTAAAGTAGTCTGTTTTTCGTTCTTTATATTCAAAATAGAACTGTTCAAGCAATTCCGGTGAGAAGTACTTATGTAATCTTTTATCAATGTGAGGTATGTGGGGCATATTGTGGCTACCGCAAGTGGGGGAGATAGAGAAGGGTGCTCATTTAAGTGTGACGAGGAACACGGAGCACCCTACACTCGTCGCCTTCTGATTTCTCAGAAGTACATCCGAACACGGCATTAATATGCAGTGCTGAGGGAAACTGTGTGTCAAGATGGTTGTTAGCCTTCATGGCGGTTCCCTCGCTCTTGTTCCACCTGTATTATAGCACAGATGAAACAGTAACCCGGCTGGGATGCATCACACTTCTGTGATGCATGGCTGGCAAGAAGCCTACACCCTAACCGTAGATTTTACTAAATAACTTTTAATCTCAAAATTCGGCACATGACAGTGACATTCAAAAATTCAGGCACGCCACTGCATCACAGGAACTTTACAATGCCAGCAATAGATCAACCTTCATCCGGCCGGTTGGTTTGATGCAAGAATCGAGTGTACTCCAGTAGTTGCCGCTGTTGGGCCACCGGCAGATTCCGGGCAAGTTCGACCAACTCCTGAATGATCGACTCATCCGCCGGGGAGGCCGGTTCAGCCGGGGGCAGGAGTCCGGCCAGGCGCATAAGCATATCGGGCGACACCTCCAAGGCTTCGGCCACCCGGTTGCAAAAATTGACGCTCGGCTTTCGGTCTCCCTTCAGCACGTTAGACACAAACGTCTGCGAGAATCCGGTTTGCCGGGCCAGTTCATTGTGTGACCAGCTCCGCCGATTCAATTCATTCGATAACCACAGCCTTAACGCTTCACTCATTACCCCATTGTAACCAAAAATCAAAATGCCAAAAGTTTTGATAATCACTATTGACGGTCAATATCTTTTAGTGTATATTAACATCTAATAGATGTTAATAATATCTTGTGGATTTATATAGGAGGTGATCAGTTTATGAACCATCCCCAAACCATTTCTTTTGTGGCCACCGCCGAACTGAAGCGGTTACTGGAGCAATGGGCCAAAGACGAGGATCGCACCATCAGCGCTACCTTGCGTCAGATTCTTGCCCAGGAAGCTCGCCGCCGGAATCGGCAACCCAGCCGGCAGCAAGTAAGCTATCAAACAAACTAACCCCATATAAAAGCAGAACCGCGCCAAGCCGGTAACTTGACACGGTTCCTAGTCATCACAGAAAGAGAGGCTTTCTGCAATGCTTAACCCCAATTTTACCACACAAACCGCCGATGTTGTAAACAATCCTATCGCGCAACCCGGTGCGCTCGTCATCCTCACCCGCACGATGATAACCCTCGCAACGGGCCGGATTTTACCCGCCGGCACCGTTGGCCGGGTGATAATCTACAAACCAACCGTCAACAAAATAATGGTTGATTTTGGCATTGCCAACTATGCTCAGGGGGTTAACCCTCACAGCGGCGATATTGAGCTAATTGCAACAGGGGGAGACAATGGCCGCTAAAGACCCGACTACCCGTATTTTCTGGCTCGTGGCGTTGCTGGTTGTAGCTATCGCGCTTGGATCATTCGCCCTCAGTTATTCGGCGCTGTTGGCCCTGGCCATAGCCAATGGGATACCGGGCTGGCTGGCCTGGATATGGCCGCTTATTGTCGATGTGAGCGTAATTGTGTTTACCGGCGCGATTCTGGTAAGTCAACTGCAACGACGCGGCACAAAATTAGCAATTGCGCTCACTGGCTTTTATTCCATTGTGACCATTGCCGGCAACCTGCTCCACGCGCCGGGTAATTGGCTTGGGTGGTTTGTAGCAGCCTTGCCACCCGTATCGCTCGTGTTTGCAACAGAGATGTTAAGGGCGATGGCTCACCATTCAATCTTACAGCATACCGCCGTTGTCACCCTGGCCGAACTTACCGCCCAGGTTGACACCCTCACCCAGCAGGCCGGCGCGCTCACCTGCCAAATTGACGCGCTCAAAAGTAACAAGGCCACGTTAACTTTCGGAGAAAATACGCCGAAAATTAACACCCAGGTTGACACCCTTAACGCTGCTCGTATTGACGCCAAACAAGAGCGAGTTAACACCCTGCTTTCATATCTGGCAGACAATCCGCAGGCCAACTTAACAGAGGCCGCGCAAGTGGTTGACGTTTCACGGCAAACGGTTGGCAAGTATGTTAGTGAGTTAACCAGCGCTGGCAAGCTGCACCGCAACGGTAACGGCTGGGAGGTGATAGAATGACGCGCGCCTTGCTACACCATACAACACGGGTTGCGGTAATGATCGAAGATGACACGGGCAACATTGCCGAATGGGTAAACGCGCTCACCATTCTTTTAGGCGCGCTGCTGGTGTTTGCGGCTTGGGTAAAGCCGGCGGTTGTCTTTTCGGCTGATGTAGTGGAGGCCGCAACCTTTACCGGCAAAGTGTTGGCTATCTGTTTTAGCGCGCTGGCTTTCGGTTTGGGGGTGCGGCTATGATGATTCGAGTAGTGTTACCTATAACCGCCGTTGTTACCGCAATTTTTGCGCTCGTGTTTCACGACGCGGCGCTTAAGATGTTTATGATTGCGGGCTACGGTTTGCTGGGGATTGTAGGGGCGCTGGCCATCGGTATAGGCTTTTTTGGCTCGTGGATTCTGGCTGAAAAGGTGCGAATGATACGCGCCCGCCGGATTGATGCCGAAAAACAAGCCCATGTAATGACGATAACCGACAACGGCGAAACGTGGGTGAGGGATACCGACAAAAAAGCCACGTGGCGCAATCTTACCGGCTCGCCCACGCTATATGTGAATGGCGTGCAATCCCAACCCCAGGAATGGGAGCTTGAATTATACCGGCTGAAACTGGCAGTGATGGCCCAAACGAGGGCCGCAGCGCAAGTGATACCCGGCACCGCCCAGCTATTACCCCCCGCTGCGCCGGTTGATCTGCTAATGGCGCTCGATGCCGTGCAACGTGGCTTGATTGTGGGCGCAAGTGGCAGCGGCAAAACCACGCTGTTGCAATGGCTCGTCAACCGCCGCCGGCAGGTTTCTAAAGTGGTGGTGATCGATCCGCACGGCTGGCCGGATAAATGGCCGGGCTGTTACGTGGTGGGCGCTGGGCGCAACTATGCCGAAATTAACACCGGCCTGGCCGGGCTGCTCAGGATAATGGATGATCGTTACAACGAAATTGGTCAGGGGATTCGGGCCGAAAATAGCCACCCGCCGCTAACCATCCTGATTGACGAATGGCGCGCGATTGTGGCCAATTTGGGCAAGTCGGCAGCAGAAACCATTAAGGCGCTGTTGACTGAAAGCCGCAAGGCCGCGTTTACAGTGTTTGTGGTAAGCCACAGCGACCGGGCCAAACCGCTAGGCTTAGAGGGTGAGTACGATCTAAAAGACGGATTCGCCCTGGTGCGGTTGTCGATTGCGGGCGGGCAGCGGCAA
Organism: uncultured Caldilineaceae bacterium; assembly: GCA_964407935.1. GTDB lineage: Bacteria > Chloroflexota > Anaerolineae > 4572-78 > J111 > J095. The sequence continues at coordinate 10,385 of CAYOXS010000020.1, read as the reverse complement.
GCCACACTAGACACGGGCAACGGGCCGCAACCGGCAACCCTACCAGGACCGTTACCCCCCAATTTCTCTCACTACGCGCCGCCGGATTTTGAACTTGATTTAACGCCGGAAACCGACCCAATAGAGACGGAAGTGTTAGAACTGCACGCCCAGGGGTTAAGCCGGGCCGAAATTTGCCGCCGTGTTTTTGGCAACGTGGGCGGCAAGCAATATCAGGCCATTGACGCGATTTTGGGCAAATGAGCCGGATTGTACTTTGTACCGGGCCATTGTACCGGGGTACAAGGAGTACAAGTACAAAGTACAGCGGGTAAAACACACTTGAAAACTTAACATCTATTGAAAAAATAGAGAGGGGTGACAAAATGACAATCCAGACCAGCGAACATAAAAACATAACCTTTACTGTGTTAGAGAGGGCTGTCTTGTATGCACGTGTTAGCGGTGATGATACCAGAAAAGAGGGGCGTAATTTGGCCGGGCAATTAGAAATGGGGCGGAGCTATGCCCACGAAAAGGGCTATAACATCGTGGCAGAACTCTCCGAAGATGACAAGGGCGCAAGTGGGGCCGACATCGACTTGCCGCAGCTTAACCGCGTGCGTGAAATGGCCCATGCCAAAGAATTCGACGTGCTGATTGTGCGAGAAATTGACCGTTTAAGCCGTAATCTTGCCAAGCAACTGATAATCGAAGAAGAATTGCACAAAGCGGGCGTAAGGGTTGAATACATCCTTGCCAGCTATGATGATACGCCAGAGGGACGATTGCAAAAGCATATCCGGGCCACCGTTGCCGAATATGAACGCGAAAAAATCAAAGAACGGATGCGCCGGGGGAAGCAGTTAAAGGTTAAAGCGGGCAATATTCTTAACGCCGCACGCGCGCCCTATGGCTACAAGCCGAATGAGGACGGCAATAGCTTTGTTGTAAATGATGCCGAAGCGGAAACGGTACGATACATCTTCAGTCTTTTTTTGCAAGGTAACACGGTTGAAGCAATCCGGCGCAAATTAACCGAGTTAGGTATACCAACTCCCAGCGATGTACGAAAATTTCATGGCGTTGATAAGCTGGTTAGTTTTGGGCAATGGAATCGGGCAACGATACACAAAATTTTGACCAGTGAAACCTATATCGGCACGTGGTACTATGGCAAAGCCAAAAATAAGAAATTCCGCAAAGCCGATGGCTCAACGGGTTACAGAGCGATAAAAAATTCAAAAAATCAGTGGATAAAAGTTGATGTACCGCCCATAATTTCCCAAGATGTTTTTGTATTTGTTCAGACCAAACTAACAGAGAATGCAGAACGTAGAGGAAAACCAGCCAAGGGCAAATGGTTATTATCCAAACGGGTAACATGTAACGAGTGCGAATACAAAATGGGAGTTGAGGCAACACGGCGAAAAGGTGAGATTAAATACGCTTATTACGTTTGCCCAGCCAGTCGCCGCAAAGATGTTCCCCGGCATTGTACGCAAAAACCATTTAACCAAAGCAAGGTTGACGAGGTTGTGTGGGGTTGGATAGTTGAGACAATGAGCGATGAAAAACGGCTTGAGCACGCGTTAAACAGCAATGCCGCCAAACGTGATAAAGAACGTCAACCAATACAACGGCAATTTGATGCGACTAATGCCAAGATGACTGAATTGAATACGGACCTTACTAACACGCTGGCGACTCTTAAAACATTGCGACCGGGCAGCCGTGCTTATGCGGCCGTGTTAGAGGATATGGATCGGCTGGAAGATGCCCTAAACAAACTGGAAATACAGCGAAAACGTTTGGAACAACAGTTAGAGCAAAAACTCGGTGCCGAACAGCAAGAACGAATTTTTGCAATCTCCGCAAAAGTAAGAGAAGGTTTTGCGCTGGCTAAAGAAAACTTTGATTTACGAAAAGAGGTTATAGAAACATTAGATGTTACAGTGAGGTTACAGAGGATAGATGGCGTAGCCTATGCTTTTGTAACTTGCTTCATCGGTGATCCAGAATTGCCTATATTGTCTACGAAATATCGACCACATTTTTACCCGCCTCGATGATCTGCCGCAGGGTGTTGTAGCCCATAAAACCCGGTACGGCGCAGACTACCAGCTCGCTGGCGGCGATGAGCGGGGCCAGCGGCTCGGTGAGCAGGTTGGCGGCCACGGTTTTTACGGGCGCGGCCGCGGCCAGTTGCGCCAGCGCCGCCGGGTTCACATCGATGGCGGTCACTTCAAATTCGTCGCTGCGGGCCAAGTCCTTCACAATGGCGCTGCCAACCAGGCCCGCGCCCAAAACGGAAATCTGCATAAAATCCTCCAAAAAATAGAATTTTGTAACTGTCTTTAGTTTTTAGCTATGTTGCGTAGTGCGTGTTGCGTAAAAAAGCTCTTTCAATGGGACACACATCACGCACCAACGGCGAAAAACTTGCGACATCAACGTATTGTTCAATTTTAGACGAGTTTGGTTAACCGGGTAGTGGCAAATGTCACCAACCGGGGGTGACATTCGTCACGGGCTAAAGGCATCGGCAAAAAAAGCGAGCAACTGCCGGCGGTATTCGTCGCGCTGGCTGCTGAGGGCCGGATCGCCGTGGTCCTGTTGCCGGATGATGTACAGCGACTTTGGCTCAGCGGCGGCGTTAAACATTTGATAGGCGTGTTCAACCGGAAAGAGCCGGTCATCTACCCCGTGAATGATGAGCACCGGCCGCGGTGACAGCGCCGCCAGATCGCGCATCGAGTTGACCTGCCCCAGCTTTACCTCCACCCGGCGCTCGGCCAGCCAGATAATGAGCGGGGCAAACGGTTGTTTGGGAAAGAAGGATAGCCGGTCAAAGGCGTCTTCGACGGCGTTGGGCAGGCTGCTGTAGCTGCCCTGAATGACGACTGCCGCCAGCCGTGGCTCGATGGCGGCGGCCCGGGCTACCGCGGCGCCGCCCAGTGACGTTCCCAGCGCGCCAATCCGGTTGATACCGGGCTGCCGGCTGAGAAAATCCACTCCGGCCTGCACGTCGAGCGCCTCGCGGTAGCCGTAGGTTACATCGCGGCCTTGGCTCTGGCCGTGGCCGCGCAGATCAATCAGCAGCAGCGGATAGCCGGCGTCGGCCAGCAGTTTGGCGGTGGGCAGCATTACCTGCCGGTTGGCGTTAATGCCGTGGATCAAAATGATGGCGTTGGGCTGCGAGCCGGGAATGAACCAGGCCGCCAGCTTCAACCCATCGCTGCTGGTTAGGGTCACGCTCTGATAGGGCAAATCGATGTCGGCGGGTGTTTGGGTGAGGGGCTGGCGCAGGGCCACGGTCAGCACATCAACCTGTTTTTTCACCAGCAGCGCCGCAGCCGCCAGCGCGGCCAGCAGCAAGACAACCCCGGCGAACACCGTTAATCGTAGCCAGTAGCGGCGGGAAAATCGGGCGGGCATCAGCTATCGGCCGCCAACGGGCCAGGTGTGAAAGAAGAACCATTCGCCAATGGTCACATCGGCGCGGCCGGGCGGCACACCCAGCTTGGTAATATCGGTGCGGGACAGGGCGTACAGGCAGCCGCGGGTGGGGTCTTCTTTGGCGCGCATCACTTCCTGCGCCAGTTTGATAAATTCCTTGCGCGGTTGCAGGTCGGACCGGTAGCCAAAAAAGCCAGCCGAAACCTTGAGGTAAGTGTTGCCGTAAGCCGGGTGTTCCAGCCGGTTGCGCGCCACCCAGCCCACGTAGTAGGCCGCCTGCAAATCAAAGCGCGATTCGCCTTCCATAATCCGGGCCAGGTCGATGATGTTGACCGGCATAACCGGCGCTGGCAAATACAGGCCCGGCAGCGATGTGGCTCGCGGGGTGTACACGGGCGTGGGCGGCGTGCCGTTGTAAATGACCGTGGGTGTGGCGGTGGGCGGTCCGCCGGGAGTGGGTGTTTTGAGCTGGGGCAGCGCCGCGGTGGGAAAGGCGATGATCTGCGCCATCCCGGCCGGCACAAACGAGGGCATCGGCCGGCTGGTGAGCAGCGGCACAAATCCCAGGCCGATGATGCCCACAAAAACAATAAACCCCAACAGGCCGAGCAGCAGCACAATCTGCTCGGCGGTGGGTTTTTTGGTTGGCGGGGTGGGGCGCTGTTTGGTCACGGCGTTAACTCGATGACGCCCAGCCGCAGCCCGTTGAGCCGGCGGCGGTCAAACCAGGCCAGCGCCCGGCCAAACCAATGTCCCGCCGGTAACAGGTTGAACTGCCGGCAGGCTGCCGGAAAATCCGCTGTGCCGAGCAGATAGGCGCAGGGTGAGTCATCAAATTGTTGCAGCCTGCCCGCCAGCCACGAACCGGATTCCGGCGGCGCGGCCAGCGTTACCGGCGTTCCGGAAAAATGGAACAACCGGGCCTCAAAATCGGGGTCGATATTTTCCAGCGGCGCGGGCCAGCCGTACACCCGCCGGAACAACTCGCTGGCGGCGGTGGGGTTGGCCACGCCCAGTACCACGCCGGCCACGCCGCGCAGCGGGCCGCCGGTCACACTGGCCGAGGGTTGAACCCGGAATTGGCGCGGCGTGATGTCTTTAATGATGAACGGCAGGGTGCCCCCGGCGCTTTTGTCGCCCAAAAACGCCAGGTCCCACTCAACCAGAGTCTGGTCGGGGCGGCGGCGGTTGAAATAGCGCGGGCCATCCACCCGCACCCCAAGCGCGGCCACTCGCGCCGCTTCCCGCACCACATCGTCAACCTGCACGGCCCAGGCGCACGGCCCGGCGTCGCCGGCAATGTGCTGTCCCCAAAAAACGGTGTTGGCCGGGCCGGCTTGCCGGGTAGAGATCAGCTCAATGTATGAGCCATCGTCAAAGCCCAGCAGCGACATGTGGGTGAGGCCGTTAGAATGCGGCCCGCCGTAATCGGTGGCCAGACCCGCGGCAGCAAAAGCCTGTTGCCACGTGGGCAGGCTGCTGCCGGCGATGGTGACGTGATCAATGGCGAGCGGCATCGGGTTCCCTCAGTTTGGCGGCCAGAGCGGGTGGTATTTTTGAATCGGATACGGTTCCTGATAGGGAATAATCGGGATTGGCCCGCTGGGGTACTGGTAGCGCGACGGTGGCGGGAAGGGCGGAATGGGGATGATCAACGCTTGCAGGCCCATTGTTTCGGTTTGCAGGACGGTGTTTTCACCACTGGGCAGTTTGTCGATGTCAAGGCCGTTGAACCGGGCCAGCATGGTTGCCGGCAGGTTGCAGTCCGCGGCCAGCCTGGCCAGAGTATCGCCGGGCTGGAGCAGATAAATATTGGGGCCGCTGCCCAGATATTGCGGGATGAAAATGTGCTGGTAGCGCTGAATCATGTAGGGCGGATTCAGATCGTTGACCAGGTTGATGGCCTGCGGCGTGGTGCCAAAAAACATAGCAATTGTTTCGATGGTGTCTTCGGGCATTACCCGGTAGCAAAACCCGGTGGTGGCGGTGGGCGGAATATAAACCAGCGGCTGGTTAATAATGAGCGCCTCCGGTGGCGGGATAGGCGTGAAGGTAGGTGTCGGCGTTGGCGTGTCTGGGGCTATCAGCGTGGCCTGAACTTCAGCCGCGGCCGGCAGCGTCGGCGTGGGGGTAATCACCACCGGCGACGCGCCCGGCAGCAGCGTGGGCGTGGCGGTCGGTTCGGTGATGATTGGCGTGGCGGTTGGCGCGGTAACCGGGGTGGCTGTGCCCTCGCCGCCGGGCGCTGTAACCACAATATCGCCGCTGCGGGTGATGGCCGGAATTTCCTGAGCGCTGCTTGAGGCGAGCATGGCCACCCTGAAGCTGATGGTGCTGGCGCCCGGCGCAATGCCCTGGAAGTAGATTATGGCCAAAATACCGCCGCCGCTGGCCGGGGGCGTGGGCGCAACCTGGGTCACCGTATAGCGAATGACGCCGGCTGCGTTGTCAACATCGTTACGCACCACAAAATCGGCGGCCAGAAAATTGCCCGGCACAATCTGAATACCGTCCCGGTTGGAGTCACGATCCACCACCTGGAGCAGAGCGGGGTCAAAGCGGATTTCCATATCGATGGCGGCCAGGTTTTCCACATCCTGAACAGAGACTTCGGCGGTGATTTCCGCTCCAACATTAACTTGCTGCGTGCCGGGTTCAATTTTGAGCGTGGCCGGGCTGGTGGGCTGCGCCGCCTGCGCGGAAGGCGGCAAATTGTAGGCGGCTGTGACCACATCCAGCACGTTAACGGCGCCGTCGCCATTCCAATCCACATTGGGGTCGATGGCCGCAAAACCGGCCGCCTGGTCCGGCGCCGGGGCGGTGGGCGTGGCGTCGGCCTGGTCGGCTGCCGCCAGTGGGGCCAGCGGGGCAATGTCGCCAGCCATCTCGGCCGGGCGCTTCAATGTGCAGCCGGTCACAGCGATCATCAACACGGCAAATATAATTAAATTACGGAGGCAGAATCCTGATTTCACCGCACCCTCCTGGGTTATGTAAACGCATTATGTCAGCTTCATCATATCATAACTTGTGAAATAGGTAAAGCTGATTTGAGTTTGGAGTTTTGGTTAAATTCGCTAAAATTAGCAGAGGGAAGGGCGATTATCCGGCGGCGGGAAGGCAATCTTTGGATGAGAGGGTTGGTAATGACTGAAAAAGTAATGGTAAGCAAACACCTGGCAATTGAATTGCTCCCCAGCACAGATAAAAGTGACCCGGCGCTGCGGCTCTACACGCCCAACGATCCAGCCCAGTCGTTTGTGGTGTTTTTGTCAGAAGTTCATTCCCTGCGAGATGCTCTGGCGTCGGCCGGGGCGCGCCTGGCCGAAATGGAAAACAAAAGCCGGCGCCGGCGAAGTGGCTGAAAAACCCCTGTAACGCCAAAGGGACTTCCCGGCCGGGAAGTCCCTTTGGCGTTAAGCTGGCTGGCTTAACCAAACAGCAATCCGGTGCGGGTGCGGGCGGGTGGACTGGGCAGGTCAATTTTTTCCAGTACCAGGCTGGCCGCGTGGCCCAACACCATCATCAAAGCGATGTCTGCCTCAGAAAAATCGCTCAAATGTTTATTGAGCAGTTGAATAACCCCCAGCAGTTCCCCTTCTTTCAGAATCGGTACGGAAGCAATTGACCAGGTGAAAAAGCTGAATTCTTCGTCAACGAGTTGCGAAAACCGCCAGTCCTGGCGCGGCGTGTTGACAATAATCGGTTCTCGATGTGAAACCACCCAGCCGGCAATGCCAGACTGGCTGTTAATTCTAAAACCGGTGAGCTGCCCGCCCAGTTCGCCCTGGACCAGCAAAAACACCAGTTCGTTGGTTTGAGGGTCCAATCTGGAAATTGACCCATCGTTAGCGCCAACTACCTGCCGGATTTGCCGCAGCAGTGCATCGAGGGTGTCAAGCGGGCGGTTATCGGCCGACAGCTTCAGGATGCTGTTTTGAATCTCTTTAATCGCTTCCAGATAGCCAAACAGCGCGGTCTTCTCTTTTTCCAGCGATTCGATTTCTTTTTTTAACCGGATATTTTCCTGCTGCAGAAAACGTAACACATTTGAGCTCATTACGGCGCTCCTTTGCCGGGATAAAACTGATGTGACTCTATTGTACTAAAAACGAGCCATCATCGCAATGGTATAAAAGGCAAGCCGCGACGCTACTGCCATTGGCTCACCGGCCCCTGCCGGCCATAATTGGACGCGGCCAGCACCAGATCAAAAATACTGACCGTGCCATCGCCATTAATGTCAACTTGCGGGTCATTGTCACCGTAGTGGCTGCCAATGGAGGCCATATCAAAAATATTGATGGCATTGTCATCATTAATATCGCCGCCGGGCAGTTCCAGCGTGCCCAGATTACTCTGGGGGCTGCCGGCCTGCCCCACCAGATAACCGTGTTGCAGCGCCTGCACACAGCGATAGGTGAGACCGGTGGCCGGCGCAAATTCAAAATAGCCATCGGCATTGGTGGTGGCCAGCGGCGCGCTGCTGCGCAGTGTGGCCGGCGGCTCGGGGCAGGCTCGCTCCGAGGCAACCACGGTAACGCCGCTGTGCTGCCGCCGGCCTTGCAGCAGTATCCGCCCAAAAATTGCGCCGGGCTGGGCCGCGGTTACTTCGATGACGCTGTTTTGGGTGACTGCGGCTACCGGCTGGCCGGCCGGGCCGGTCAGCTCGGCGGTGATCAGGTCGATGTTGGCCACGCCTTCGCTCAGCCCCAGCCAGGTGATGCTGGCCAGTTGCGCCGCCGGCAGCGGCTGCGGCAGGTGAGTGATCTCCAGCACAATCCGCCCGGCAGCGGCGTCAACCTGATTTTGTTCAACGGCCGCGCCCTGCGCCAGCAGTGCCGGATTGACCGCCACCTGAATGCCGCCACTCTCCGGCTCGGCGTCGATGACGGTAATCAACGCCGGGTTAAAGGTGAGGGTCAACCGGGCCGCGGCCGGGTCGATGGCGCTCATCTCGATGTTGGTGCGGCCGGTGCCGCCGGTGTACACCTGCATGCTGGCCGGATTGATGCGCACTGCCGGCGGCGATTCGGCCCGGCCGGCGGCGGCAGAAGCCAGCAGCAGCCCGCCGGCCAAACTCATGCCCACAATAAATTTGCTGATAATTGAGGCGCTCACGGGGTCACACTTTCTGCAGCAGAGTTAATGGGCCAGGCAGTCGGCCCGGTTAATTTAAAGTTTTGGGCAATCAGCACCAGATCGAGAATATCAACCGTGCCGCTAACGTCAAGGTCGGCGGCGGAGTCGCTGGTATCAAAACTGCCGGCCGCCTGCGCCAAATCCAGAATATTCACCTGCTGGTCGCCATTGAGATCGCCGGCCAGCAGGGTAACGCTGCCAATATTGCCGGCCGGGGTGGCCACCTGCGCCGCCAGATAACCGGGCTGCATCGCCCGCAAACACTGCCCCGAAGCGGGCAGCAGCAGTTCAAACTGGCCGGCCGCAGTGGTGATTGCCGCCGCGTCCGTAAATTCGGCGGCGGTGCATGGCTGGTCGCTGACAAATATCTGGCTGCCGCTGTGATTACTGCGACCCTGCAGCAGCACCGCGCCGCTCACCGGCACCCCGCCAACCGCCGCGCTGACCGCGGCCAGCGCGTTAATGGCCGGCGTTTGCCGCCCCTGGCGCGGGTCGGTAACTGGCGCGCCGGTTTCTTTTAAAATCGACTCGATGCCATCCGGCGACAAAGCCGGATCTGCCTGCAGCAGCAGCGCGGCCACCCCGGCTGCGTGCGGGCTGGCCATTGACGTGCCGGACTCGACGCGCTCGCCGCCGCCCAGCCAGGCCGAATTAATCTGCGTGCCGGGGGCCAGCACATCCAGCGCGGAACTGCTGTTGCTGGAGCAGGCTATCTGGTACGGCTGCGCCGCCGCATCGGTGCAGGTGGGCCAGCTCACGCTGCCCAGCGCGGCGTGATAAACGTTGCCCACCGCTACCGCGCCGGCCACGCATGCCGGCAAAATCATCTCTTCGGCTTTGCCGCTGTTGCCGCTGGCGGCCAACACGCTGATGCCGGCCTGCCGGGCCGCATCGATGGCGGCGGCGTACAGCAGCGTGTTGGCGTCGGTTTCATCGCAAGCGCCGGGGTAGCTGCCGCCGCCCAGACTCAGGTTGATGACTTTGACGTTGAGCTGGGGCTGACTGGCCAGCACCCAGTCCAGCCCGGCCAGCACATCCGAGGTGTAGCCGTTGCCGCTGGCATTGAGCACGCGCACGGCCACCAGCCCGGCTCCCGGCGCAACGCTGTGGACAATGCCGGCCACATGCGTGCCGTGGCCGTTTTCATCCTGCGCGCTGTCGCCCTGCGCCACCTCGCCGGGACAGGTGGCGTTTTTGTTGAAACAGTGCTGGGCCAGAATATTGCCGGCCAGCGCGGGGTGAGTCACGTCGATGCCGGAATCCAGCACGGCCACGTTGACGCCCGCGCCACTGAGGCCAAACGCCTGCTGCACGGCCTCGATTTTGAGAAAGGTGAGGTTGGGCGACTCGGCGGCCTGTACCGGCAAATCCTCGGCCACGGCCAGCACGTTGGGGTCGCGGCGCAGCGACTCCAGCCCGGCGGCGGTCACCTCAACAGCCATGCCGGGCAGGCGGCGAAACTGGTGAACTACCCGCAGTTCGGCCGGGCGAGTTTGCCGCTGTACCATCGCTGCTGCACCGGGTTTGAAGACCACCAGCACCCGCTCGGTGGGGGATTGAGCCAGCGCCGGCCGGCCGGCCAGCAGCAGGAGCGCCGCCAGCAGCAGCCAAAACCAGCCGCTTCTTGGCTTGGCTCTGGTTGCTGGCAATAGGCTTGGATTCAAGTGTCTCGACGTATTCACGAATAGCCGATCTTTTTCAGCTTAGAAATATATGTTTATTTTGTCCCATCCCCCCGGGCCCCCCTGCCCACCGGGATGGGGGTAATTATGTGGCGAGTTGCCGGGCGGCTTTGCCGCCCGGCA
>CAYOXS010000019.1:31730-34312 GCA_964407935.1 uncultured Caldilineaceae bacterium | reverse complement strand
AGTGGTCGATCTGGCCGGCGCGGCCAGCGACGCGGAAGACGGCGACCTGAGCGCCAGCCTGGCCTGGAGCGCCAGCGACGGCGTCACCACCGTCACCGCCGCCGGGGCAGCGGCAACGCTGAATCTCGCGCCCGGGACGTGGACAATCACCGCCAGCGTCAGCGACAGCGGCGGCGCTTCCAACTCGGCCAGCGTGATGGTTGCCATCAGCCCGGCGTCTGTGCCTAACAGCGCGCCGCAGGTCAGCATTACCGCGCCGGCCGATGGCGCGAGTTTCACCGCAAACGGCGGCAGCGCAGCGGTCAACCTGACCGGCGCGGCCACCGACGCGGAAGACGGCGACCTGAGCGCCAGCCTGACCTGGAGCGATGAAAGCGGCGCAACTCTGGGCAGCGGGGCCTCGGTGGCGGCCAACCTGTCGGTGGGCGCGCACACCGTCACCGCCTCGGTAACCGATAGCAGCGGCGGCACCAGTTCGGTGAGCATTTCCGTTACCGTCAACGCGCCGGCCGAGGAGTCGATTACCATCACCCAGGCCACCTGGCGAAAGAAGAACAAAAATTGGCGAATTCAGGGCACGGGTTCGGTGCCGGGCAATACCATCAGCCTTTATCTAAATGGCGACCCGGCCCGGCTCATTGGCTCGGCCACCGTTGATGCTGCCGGAAGCTGGCAGTTCAGCGGCAAAGCGGCGGTAAACCCGGCCGCCGGCGACTCGGTCACCGCGGGTTCATCGGGGTCGGGAACGGCCGCGCCTTTCCCGGTGACGATCAATTAAATTTGGACAAAGGTAAATGGGCAGGATTGACGGGGTAAAAAGGGAACAAATCCTGTTGATCCTGCCCCCACCAAAACCAACACCTTTACGTTGAGACTCGTTAGATGGTAAAACTTTCAACCTTACCCAGAATTGCCTACCTGATTTTAATAATCGCCGGTTTTGCCGCCATTTTGGCCGTGGCTTCCTTTTCGACAACTTCGCCGCAAAAAACCGCTCCCGCCGCCGGTTCGGAGCAAATTCTGGCCGCTACCGATGGCAGCCGTGAGGAAACGGGCCAGGCCGCGCCTCCGGCCGCGTCTGAGGCAGAGCCAATCCGGTACGACCATCACGGCAACCCGATCCGCGAAGACCCGATTTACGAAAAAGTAATTGACGAAGGCGTCGCTGTTGAATTTACAGCCGAGAATTTTTTGGGCGTTGGTGGCCGGGGGGGTGAAATTGCCGCGGAACTGTTTGAAGGCGAATTTGCCCGGTTGAAATTCAGAATTAGCCAGGCCGATTCTACGGCGGCTCTGCCGGGGCTGCGCCCATCGGTTTGGATGGAATTGCGGCGGGCGGACTCAACCGGCAAAGCCAACCCGGCCCCCTCCTGCCAGGAACGGGTTCGGGTGTATCTGAGCGGGGCGCTGACCAGCCGGCCCGACATCAATTTAAACAGCTACTTTATTTTGGCGCTGAATAACGACTCGTCCATCTCGGTGATTGATCCAATGATTGATGTGGCCGGTATGACCAACCTGTTTGCTTTGCTGGAATTACCCCAGCCCGGCTACGATTGGGCCATCGGCGCCGACCAGCAACAGCTTTTTGTGACCATCCCCGCTACCGATCAGGTGGCGGTGGCCAATCTGGAACAGTTTCGGGTGGTGCAGCACCTTGAAGCCGGCCGCAACCCGGTGCGCGTGGCGTTTCAACCAGACCAGAAATATGTGTGGGTGGGCAACGACGCCGCCACCGGCGACGCCGGCGGCGTCACCGTAATCAACCCGGTTGGCCTCAAAGTGATGACTCAGCTCCCCACCGGGGCCGGCCACCACGAACTGGCCTTTTCCGCGGACAGCCGCTTTGCTTTTGTAACCAACAGCAACGCCGGCACGTTGTCGGTAATTGACACGCTGCAATTGACACCGGTTAAAACCCTGAACATTGGCCCGCAGCCGGTAGCGGTGGCCGTTTCGGCGCAAACCGGCGCACTTTACGTGGCCGAGGCTGACCGCGGGGAGATTGTTGTGCTCGATGGCCGGCAGTTCATCGAACTGGCCCGCATCAAAGCTGCGCCCGGCCTGGCCGCTCTGCACTTTGCTCCCGGCGGGCGATGGGGTTTTGCGCTCAACCCCCGCGCCGGTCAGGTAACAATTTTTGACACCGCCAGTAATACTGTCAGCGCCAGCATGGCGGTGACCGGCGGCCCGGATCAAATTGCTTTCAGCCAGACACACGCCTACATTCGCGCCGGCAGCGTGCCGGAAGTCACATCAATTTCGCTGGCCGATCTGGAAACCGGGAAAACGCCGGCCCCGGTAAACCTGTCGATTGGGCAAAGCGCAGCCAGCGACTTTCCCAACCCGGCCGCCGCCACCGCCATGCTGGCCACCCCCGCTGATGGCGCAATGATTATGGCCAATCCCGCCGATGACCAGATTTACTATTACGTTGAAGGCGCGCAGTCGGCGCAGGGGGGCTTTCAGGGGCACGGTTTGTTTCCCCGCGCGGTGCAGATAATTGACCGCAGCCTGCGCGAAGAAGCGCCCGGGGTTTATGCCGGCAGCGTTCGCCTGCCCTACAGCGGCACTTACGATGT
>CAYOXS010000019.1:0-31630 GCA_964407935.1 uncultured Caldilineaceae bacterium | reverse complement strand
CGCCCGGGGTTTATGCCGGCAGCGTTCGCCTGCCCTACAGCGGCACTTACGATGTTGCCTTTTTACTGGACAAACCCCGGATTGTCCACTGTTTTGCCATGACGGTTAAACCTAACCCCAACTCGGCCAAAACGCTGCCAGGGTCTTTACCCAAGCTGGAAGTGCTCACTGCCGGGGAGCCGCTCAAGGTTGGCCAGTCATTTAAATTGCAGTTTGAACTCACCGACCCGGCCACCGGTTTGGCCGTGGCCGGGTTAACGGACGTGCTGGTATTGGCCAACCAAACCGGCGGCAACTGGAATCAGCAGTATGTTGCCAGAGCGCTGGCTGAAGGCCGGTACGAGGTTGATCTCACCGTACCTGCGCCGGGGTTATACAATATTTTATTTGCCATCCCCTCATTGCAGGTTAATTTCGATGGGTTTCCAAACTTAAATTTAAAAGCCGCAAACGGGGAGGTGGGCAATTGAACAATTAAATCGACTGGCGCCGTCTTGCGAAGCATCCTTTAAGGCAGCCCCCGGCCGTTTGGCTAAGCTCACGACGAAGCCTGCGGCATTAATTTCAGAGGAGGAACAATGTTTGCAAAATCAAAACTAATCGCTCTATTGCTGTTAACTATTACCATGCTGTCCGGAGTCGTGTATGTCGCTCTGGCTGATCACGGGCCGGCCGGCAGCCATTTGGTGGGCGTGGGGCCGGTTAGCCAGGCCGATGGGTACCCGGTGTGGTACAAAGACGCCAATGGCTTAACCATGCAGATCTGCCTTGATGGCTTTGATCCCTACTGCGGCTTTCTGCCGGGTGACATCCCCAACCCCGATCTCCCCGTATCTTTCCCGGACAACTTTCCCGACGAAGCGTTTTATATGTTAGGCACCGCCGATATGGAATCCGCCGGGGCCGGGCGAGCGTTGTTGGTGCTGGCGCTGGAAGCCGCGTTTGCCACCACTCAGCCGGTTGGTGCGCCCGCCCCCGGCCAGCAGATTGTCTTTGGCCGGGTCCGCATCCGCATTGACAATTTACAGCCTGATGAAGCGTATGTGGTGACTCACCCCTACGGCCAGGATGTTGTCATCGCCGAGCCGGACGGCACGGTTTTTGTAACGGAAGATATCGGCAACCTGCTGGGTGGTGGCCCTTTTGGCGAAGCCCTCAACAGCCGGATTGGCCCGTTTATCACCTGGGATGATTTCCCCAACAGCCCTGATTTGCCCAACGACCCCAATACCGGCCTGGATGCCTACATTGGCGATCCCAACGCCGCGGGGCCGCACGCCATCAAAGGCAGCCCGTTTAACACCAACTTCTTCCGCATCGAAGGGCCGGCCGGCAGCTTTGCCGGCAGCCCGGACCTGTGCGCCGATCCCAATCTGGGGCTGGCCGGCGCCGCCGCCACCGATGACTGCATTGAAACCAACCTGTTTGCGCTGCAAGGCAAGGTGAACACCACCGGCGGTGTTGAGGCCAAAGCCGCTATTTACAGCCGGTCAGCCGGCGGCGCGGGCGCGATCGACGTGTTTGGCCTGTCGCTGCCTAACCAGGCCCTTCAGGTTAGCGGCAGTGGTCTTAGCACTACCGGCATGGACGGCGACTCGGCGGGCAACTATTTTGCCCGAGTCGTCTTCAGCGGCGGGCTGCCGGCGTCTGTTCGGCTGACCAACCGGGGCGATGTGCCGCCCAGTGTCGCCGACATCAGTCCGGTGGATTTGGTGGTGATCACCCAGGCCACCTTTGACCGGGATGGGGCAGACGACGATATTCTGACCCTGGCCGACAACAACACCCTGACCGTTCAGGCGGTTTCCAGCGATCAGGCCGCGCCGCCCACGTTAACGGCGTACCGCGAAGACGGCACAACCGTGCTGGGTAACCTGACAGCCGGCAGCCTGGTGTTGACCAGTCTTGACGTTCCGCCCAGCAAGGTCGTGGTCAAATCATCGGCGCAGGGCGAAAGCTCAGAGCCGGTGCAGATCAGCGGTCCGGGCCATCCTATTGTGCCGCTGGTTGCTATTGCCGGCGCAGATCAGGCAGTGGCGCAGGGGGCGCAGGTTACGCTCGATGGCTCAAGCTCAACCGGAGACATCGCCACCTACTTGTGGGAACAAACCAGCGGCCCGTCGGTTACGCTGAACAACGCCAATACCGCCGTTGCTAACTTTACCACGCTCACCGCCGGCGATTCTTACACCTTCCGGCTGACGGTAGACGACAACCCCGACGCGCAGCCGGCCAGCATTGACGAAGTGGTGGTCACGGTGGAAGACGTTACCGCGCCGGTAGCTGACGCCGGCCCCGATCTGCCCGCGCCGGGTCAGGAGCAGTTTGTGGTTCAGGGCGTCAATGGCCAACCGGTGATCCGGCTGGATGGTTCAAACTCAACCGGCGAAACCGGCTACCAGTGGACTCAGGTTAGCGGGACGGCGGTAACCAGCCTGCAGGGCGCTAATTCGGCCACGCCATCGTTTGTGTTGACTGATGATAATCCGGTGGAATTTGAACTGGTTGCCACCGGCCCCGGCGGCTCGGCCTCAGACCGGGTGCTGATCACGCCGCTGCAAGATAACCTGCAAGTGGTTTCCGCCCAATACAGACGCGGTAAAGACCAGTGGGATATTCGCGGCACGGCCACAATTTTGGGTACACCGGCCGGGTTGGGGAACACGGTGTCCATTTATCTGGGCAACGCGGTAGACCCCACCAAACTGATCACCAATAACGCGCCGGTTGATAACCTGGGCGACTGGCGGTACAGGGGCAACTCGGCCACCCCCGGCGGGAGGGCGCCGGCCGGGGTTAACACCCAGCAAATCACCGTGGTATCCAATCGCGGTGGCGGGCCAACCCAGTTTAACGCCACAGTCCGCAACTGATACAGATTTCCCGGTGCGCTGTCGGGCAGTTTTGCCGCTCGACAGCGCACCCCTTTAGCGGAGAGATCACCATCACAGGATTAACCATGCAGCGATTCAAACACATTCTGTCGCCGGCGGGGGCTAAATCAATGAAACAGGTCGGGCGTTTTGCGCCAGAGTCATTGTGGTGGGTTATGTTGTTTGGCCTGGTTATGTTCACGGTAGCCTGCGGCGCTGGCCGGTCGGCTTCCGATAAAATTGTAATGCGAACGCAACTGCCGGCTTTAACCCGCACGCCGCTGCCCACGCTCACCCCCACACCTGCGGCTGCTGCGTCCGAAATAGTTTTGGCTGGAGAAAATGGCGGCGCAAGTGCGGCTGCGGTTTTGCCCTCGCCTGTGACGCAACCCGGCGCTCAACCCGCCCCGGATGGTAGTGTGGCCGCGTCTGCGCCGCTCCCGGAGGTGATCCCGGTTTCGGTTGAGCAGGCGGCCAACCCGGCAGCGGGGGGGGACAGCGCCCCGGCTCCCGACTTCAACGCTGACCCGGCTAATAATCCTGTTCCGGCCGGTGCAGTAGTTCGCCCGCAAAATGTTGCGGCGCCCACTTCCACGCCGGCAGCCGGCCCCGGTCTGGCTGCTGTTTCCGGCCCGAAGTTGATCAGCGCTATTTCTAATACAGCGCCGGTTGTGGCCGGTGCAGTGCATCCCTTTGTTACGCCTACCCCCCGGCCCACCAAAATACCGTTACCCACCCGCATGGCTACCCCCGCGCCGGCCATCAACCTGGAGCCGACCGCCACGCCAGATTTCAAAACGTCTGGCTGGTCATTTGCCTCAACGCGAATCAATGACCGTTCAGATGATGGGTTGCTGCTTTACGGCGAGGTGATTAATGACACCGGCTCAACGCAGGAGCTGTATTACATCAGCGGCACGTTTTATAACGACGAGGGGCAGATCATCGCCGGCCACAACAACACCGCCGATTTTGTTCCCATTTACAATATTTCGCCCGGCGAACGGGTACCGTTTGAGCTGATAGTCAACAACATTGGCAGCGCAGCCAAATTCGATCTGTGGGCCAGGTCAGAATCGGGCGGCGATGCGCCGCGCCGGGATAACTTTGAATTTTTGGATGTCACTGAACAGTCCGAAGACGATACCTACTGCCTGTCTGGTTTGCTGGCCAACCGCGGCGATGATCTGGACGACTACGTGGATATCGTCGCTATTTTATACGATGACGATGATAACGTCATCAAATTTAACGAGAGTTACCAGACTGAAGTTGAAGATTTATCCGGCGACGAAACGCTGGCTTTTGAAATTTGTGTCGACTCGCTTGATGATGAAGTGGCCCGCTACGATCTCCGGGCCTGGGGGCAGTAAGACCTGCGCCCGAACGCCGTAGTGAGGCGAAAAGGAGAGGACAATGCCTGCTCAGCGAGATAACTATTTTTCTGCACAGCAGACCGGGAACAGTATTGGGCAATTTACCCCTGAGCCGGGCGAACTGTATCCCGATTTGTGGGGGTTGATCGGTTTTACCGGCCTGATTTTGGTGCTCATTCTGGCTGTTCTGCCATTTATCAGTTAGGAGCCTGACATGGCCTTGCGGCGGATTAAACATATTTTCGCCCAGTTTCAGCGCCGAAGCTTAACCGGCGGCCCGCCTTCCGGCGATTCACGCCTGGTTTTTGGGAGATTGCCGGCGCGGCTGCACCGGTCCAAATCGCGCCGAAACCTTGTGTCCTGCCTGACCGCCGCCGGCCTATCGATGTTGGCTGGCGTGGCCCTGACCGGGCTGCTCTGCGCCGCCGCCGGCCTGATTCTGTGGACTTTAACCGACCCGGTGGCCCAACACCGAAACCTGGCCCGGCTGCCTCTGCCTACGCTCACGCCAACGGTAACACCAATGGCAACGGGAATGCCGGCTCAAAGCATCATCGCTACCGCAACGCTGCCGCCGGTTAGCTCTTATCAAACTGTGGTAGCCAGGTCAGCAATTGCCCAGGTTACCCCGGTTGCAACACAGCCGGCCGTCGCCAATTCAATACTGACGGCTCTGGTGGGGCTAAATGTTCGCACCGGCCCCGGCCTTGATTATCCGGTTACGGGCAAGCTGGCTGCCGGTGAATCTGCCGCGGTTGTCGGCAAAGACGCAGCCGGGGCATGGTGGCAAATTGACTATCCATCCGGCGGCGTTGGGCCGGGGTGGGTTTCCGCCGATCCCCAATATTCAGCCGTCAGCAACAGCGGTGCGCTGGCCATCGCCCAGGCCGCTGCCCCTCCGCCGCCAACCAGCACGCCCACCGCGGTCGCCACGCCGCTGCCGGCGGCGGTTATCAAACCGGGGATTCCCTCAGCCGATGGCTGGTCTTTTACTGCCACGCGCATCGATACCATCCCGGCCCGCAAATTACTGCTGCTGTACGGCGAAATGGTCAACAACACCGGCGCAGCGCAACAAATCTCGCTGGTTACGGGCACATTTTACAACAGCCAGGGCCAGCTCATCGCCGCCGATAAAAGCACCTATGGTTTGTGGCCCACCAGTATTGTGCCGGCCGGCGGGCATGTGCCGTTTGCCCTGACCGTTTACGATGTTCAGGATACGGCCGATTTCAAGTTATCGGTTAAAGCCGAGGCGGTTGACACTGCGCCTCGCCAGGATTTTGAATTTGTTACCGTCAACGAGGAGCGGGTTGATGGCCTGTACTGCTTGAACGGCGCGTTGAAAAATCCGGGCAGCCAACTGACTGACTATCTGGTGATTGCCGCCATTTTGTACGATGCGCAGGGCCAGGTGCTCAGATTTTTTAACGTGCGGGAAACCGCAGTCACCGAGGTGATCGGTGACCGGGCGCTTGATTTTGAAACCTGCCTGGAATCACCGCCGGCTAATGTGGCTCGCCACGAACTTTTGGCCTGGGGCAGTTGATGCCGGTACATCGACAACTTACACGTTCACCAATTTTCACACGAAAGGAACTGATTATGAAATTGACGCTCGTTTGCAGATTGATGTCTGCCGCAGTTGTGATCGTCAGCATGGGGGCCGCGCTGAGTGGGAGCGCCTTTGCGCACGGCGGCCGGCAGGTTGGCAAATTTGAGTTTAATGTTGGGTTTGTCAACGAACCGGCCCTTGAAGGATTGGTGAACGGTGTGGATTTGCGGGTTGAAAATGCTGAAACGGAAGAACCGCTGCCCGGCCTGGACCAGTCGGTGCAGGTAAAAGTGACTCACGTATCCAGCGGCGATTCGAAAATACTGGATTTGGAACCCGTTAAAGGCGAACCGGGCCACTACACCGCCGCCTTCATTCCAACCGCGCCGGGCGAATACCGGTTTCAGTTTACCGGGGCCATCGACGGCATGCAGTTGGACGAAACATTTGCCTCCGGGGCCGATGAATTTTCAATGGTCGAGTCCTCCAAAGCGCTGCAAATCCCCGAACAACAACTGGAAATGCGGGAAATTGGAGCAGCAATCAGAGGGGCAATGACCGCGGCCGCGCAGGCGCAAGACAGCGCCGCCACGGCCAATATGTTTGCTGTTGTCGGCCTGGTTGCAGGCGTGCTGGGCCTGGGGTTTGGGGCCGGCTCGCTGGTGATCGCTCGCAAACAGCAGCAAACCGGTGCTGCCGCCGGCAAACGGACTGCGCTCCGAGGGTAAGCCGGTGCGGAAATTGGGGCAACTGCGGCAAACCGCACTCCTGTTTATCGTGGGCTTGAGCCTTGTTTTGCAGCCGGCATTGACCCCGGATGTTCTGGCTCACGCCAACGTAATCCGCTCCGAACCGGCGGCTAACTCGGTTTTAGACCAGCCGCCAACTGTGGTAACCATCTGGTTCACCGAGCCGCTGGAGCCGCAATTGAGCCAGATTCAGGTGCTAAACAGCCAGGGCCAGCGGGTAGATAACGGCGATGCCGCAGTGGCCGCCGATGACCCGACAATGCTGGCGGTTGGTTTGTCGCCCTTACCCAATGGCACGTATGTGGTGGCCTGGACCAACGTTTCCACCGTAGACGGGCATAAAGTGCGCGGCTCTTTTGTATTTTCTGTGGGCGAACCGCTCAATACTTCGGCTTTATCTTTGCCGCCGGAGCAGCCTTTGGTGCAGTCACCCGCCGAGCCGGTACTGCGCTGGCTGAGCCTGGTGAGCATTTTGGCCGTAGTGGGCGGCCTGGCCTTTGAACTGCTAATTCTCCGGCCCGTTCTGCGCCGGGTTAATGCCGATGACGCTCGCCGGCGTTTGGCCCAACTGTTGGCCGGGCGGCTGCTCAAGGGTATCTGGCTGGCGCTGGCTTTGTTTTTGGCCGCGTCGCTGGGCCAACTCCTGCTCCAAATCATGATCACCTCTGAGTTGCCGCTGCGCCAGCTCGCAGGCCGGGAATTTCTATCCGTGCTGTTTGAAACAGGCTGGGGCCGTCTGTGGTTGTGGCGCATGGCGTTGCTGCTGATAATACCGGGGGTGCTCGATCTGGCCTTCATCAACTCCACCGGCGCGGAAAATCCGGCGCGGCGGCAAGCACAGTTCAACCGGCTGGCCCAATTTGTAGCGGTACTGGCCGGAGTCGGGATTCTGCTCACCCTGAGTCTGGGCAGCCACGCCGCCGCTGCCGGTGAAGTCCGCCTCGCCGCCATTTTTAACGATTTTCTGCATCTGCTGGCCGCGGCTTTTTGGGCGGGCAGCCTGTTTCATTTTGCCCTGAGCGGGCCGCTGATCTTCCAAAACCTGTCCAAATCTCAACGGCGCGAGGTGCTGGCCGCGCTGGTATCCAGATTTTCCAGGCTGGCCGGGTTAAGTGTGGGAGTTTTGGCGGTGACCGGACTCTTCAGTGTCTATGCCCAGGTAACCGTCTTGCCGGCGCTCACGGCCACCCCCTACGGGCTGACTCTGCTGGCCAAAATGGGCCTTGTCCTGCCGCTGCTGGCGCTGGGCGCACTCAACCTGGTTTGGGTGAGGCCGCGGCTGGCAAATCAGGAACGGGCCGGCGTTTGGCTGCGGCGCTTTGTTATCGCCGAGGCCGTGCTGGTAACGCTCGTGCTGCTGCCGGTGGGGTTGCTTACGGCGCTGGAACCGGCCCGGCAGGTGGCCTCCCGTGAGGGGTTGGGCCGGCCGGCCGGGCTAACCTTTCACGATACAGTGGAAGGCACAGATATTTCACTGGCAGTTGAGCCGGGGCAAACCGGGCCAAATCGATTGCTGGTCACGCTCAAAGACCACCGCGGCCGGCCCATCACCAATGCTGCCGATGTCACCGTGCGGGCAACCTATCTGGAAGCCGACCTGGGTGAAAGCCCCGGCTCTGCCGCCGGCGACGGAAACGGGCAGTATCTTGTTGAAAATCAGTTGCTAAATATCGCCGGGCCGTGGCAGGTAGAACTGGTGGTGCGCCGCCCCGACGCGCTCGATGCCCGAACCGCTTTTCGGTTTGAGGTTACACCCCCGGCTGCGGTAAGCAGCGCGGTTATCGCCCCGGCAGCTAGCGCCGGCCAATTGTTTTGGGCGGCAGAATTGGCGCTGCTGGGGGCGGCATGCCTCTGGTTGGCCCGCAACTGGCGCAGCAAAAAAGGCGCGGCGGCGGGCCTGGCCGGGGTTGTCGCTACTGCCGGCGCACTATGGCTGGCGCTCAACCTGCCGTTGACTGCGCCGGATAACCCCGACGCGCAAGCTGCTGTCCCGCCGGCGGTGCAAACTGAGTCGGCTCCGCCACAACCAGCCATCGACCCCCTGCGCAATCCCTATCCGCCCGATGCCGCCTCACTGGCGACGGGCCAGACCGTATTTGACCAAAATTGCACCCCCTGTCACGGTCTGACCGGGCGGGGCGACGGCCCTTTGGCGGCCACACTCAACCCGCCGCCGGCTGATCTGCTGACGCATATTTCCCTTCACCCGGATATTGAGCTTTTTCGCCTTGTCCGAGATGGCAAAACATTTACCGCCATGCCCTCGTTTGCCGGCAAATTAACCACCGAACAAATCTGGCATCTGGTAAATTATCTGCGGGCGTTTGAGGTTGATTTGCGCCTGGCCGAGACTCAGTATCGCCAGGGGCAGGCGCTGCTTGAACAGAACAAGAGCGAAGCAGCGGTGGTTAGCTTTAGCGCCGCCATTAAGCTCATCCCCAAACATGTTTGGGCCTATCTGGACCGGGGCATTGCCTACCGGCAGTTGGGCCAGCACGAGCCGGCCATCGCCGACCACAGCCGGGCCATTGAATTAAAGCCGGATTTCGCCGAAGCCTATTTTAATCGGGGGGTTGATTATAATGAAACACACCGGCCGCAACAGGCTGTTGCGGATTATAACCGGGCCATCGAGCTGGATCCCGGGATGACCATTGCCTACTACGCCCGCGGGCTGGCTTACGCCGATCTGGGGAATTTGGCCCAGGCCATTCGGGATTTTGACCAATCGCTTGAATTATTTCCCGGTTTCAAACGGGTCTATCTGGACCGGGGGCTGGCGTACATGGACAGCGGCGACCCGGAAAAAGCCTACAACGACCTGAAAAAGTATCTTGAGCTTGTGCCCGAAGCTGAAAACCGGGAGGCTGTAGCCGGTTTGATGGCACAGCTTGCGGGCCTGTTAGCCGTTCAACCCGCGCAAAGTTTACCCACAACCGTCAGAACGCCCGCCCAGGGAGGTAATTAATGGATTATGTTTGGCTCACCATGATCGCATTGCTGCTTGCCGCATGCAGCGCCAACGCCTCAGCAGTTGATACCGGATTCAACCCTGCCCTTGCCAACAAAACCGGCGTCCATCTGGCTGACGCAGAGCATGACCACCTCGACCTGCCCGCCGCCAACCTGACCGTGGTTTTGGTTCCCACCGAGCTGGTGGCCGGCCCCAACCGTTTTGCCGTTGGCCTGTTCGATGCCCAACAGGCCATGCTCCACGACGCCGCCGTTCATTTTCGGTATTTTGATTTGAGCGATCCCGGCCAGGCCCGGCCGGAGGCAGAAGCCGATGCCCAGCGCCTGCAAACCCCGGACGGGCGGGTGACCATTTTTGTGCAGGAACGAAATTTTGACCGGGTGGGCGATTGGGGGGTGGAAATTGAGGCACGTTTGCCCGACGGCAGCACGCTCCGAAACCGGGTTGGCTTTCGAGTGGCGGCCGAGTCGGCCAGCCTGACCCCCGGCGAAACAGCGCCGGCATTTCAAACGCCAACGCTGGCCGCCGTCAACCGTGATTTGAGCCGGCTGACTTCGGCCCGCCAGCCCAACCCGGCCCTGTATCAACTAACCCTGGCCGAAGCCGTAACCAACGGCAAACCGACTCTGCTGCTCTTTGCCACCCCGGAATTTTGCCAGACCCGTTTCTGCGGCCCGGCATATGAAACCTTCAGCGAGCTGCAAAACCAGTACGGCAACCAAATGAACTTCATTCACGTTGAGGTTTTTGCCGGCCTGCCCAATCCGGCCAACTATGGCTTTAAACTGTCGCCGGCTGTTGAGGCTTTTGGCCTCAGCAGCGATCCGTGGCTCTATCTTTTGGCCAAAAATGGCAGGGTATTATATCGGGTTGAGGGTTTGTTTACCGCCGCCGAGATTGAACGGCAGCTTCAATTGCAGTTGGGGCTTTAAATCGGCGGGGATGTTTTAAATTGTCTCCGTTCATCTTCAGAATAAGACGCGCCGCCAGGGCAGGCGGCACATAATTCTGGCCCATCCAGACAGACCGCAAAACGCCAATCAATTCAGGGCCGGTGATCCCCTTAAGGATATATGCTTTTGCCCCCGCCCGGAGTACCTCGATGATGTGCTCATCTTCCTCAGAAGCCGTGAGAAATACAACCCTGGTTGCCGGACATTCGTCGGCAATAACTCGAATGGTATTTAGAGTGCTGTCAGTTAAATCAAGGCTCAACAGGATGATGTTGGGCAGCAGGTTACATGCCAGATAAACGGCCTCTTCCGCAGTAGTTCCCTGACCCGCAATTTCAACACCTGGCTCGGCCTTGAGCACGGTGGCTACCCCCGCTCTAAACAACGGCTGATTGTCCACAACGACAATTTGAATTTTATCGGTCACAGCCACTCCCTTTCAATTTTTTCAATGAAAAAATGTGGTTAATACCAGCCCGATATTCGTTCTTTATATGTCGGAAAAAGTTATCAAAAGTTTCGCAATAGACTAAAGAAATTTTTAGCGCGGCAATTGATCGCGGTTGGCGATTCTGGTTCGACGGCACAGGACTGGTTATCGACATTACCGGCAGTTGCTCAGTGGAGCATGGCCCAATTGGGCCATTGTTGCCCGGTTTAAAGTTGCCGCAAATGACCCAACCAGTCGATGATTTGTCCTGCTCTCCTGCCGTATACTCAACCCTGTAAACCAGCGCCGGGTGAGGGCGCGGGTGAAACAAGGGGGTGAGTCCACCCGGGCTTAACTGGAGCAATAACAGGACAAACTTCCCGGCAAAAACGGGACACTGTCTCATGACAGGGGGACAGGCCGTTGCATAAGATAAGTCATACTGTGTATTGGATAAAATTGGGAGGAGTAAACAATGTTTCAGTACCGCATTAAATTTTTGGCAAGCCTGGCGACGGTAGTTCTTTGGCTGGTTATGATGTTTTTGCCGGTTGAAGCCCAGGAGCCGCAAAATAATTTTAACGTATTTTTGCCTGTTCTCACTAAAGGCGGCAACCCTGCGCCACAGCCGCCGCCCACCACATCCGGCGCGCTTTTCGCCGAAACCCAATGGAAAACCGCCAGTAATAGCATTGCCGTTGATGCGGCAGGTGGAATGCACCTGGCCTATTATTATTACGAATCGGCCATTGGCCAGGCGCCAACAGCGGCAGTTTACCAGTATTGCCCCGGCCAGTGTGAGCAGCCGGCCAATTGGAACGGAGTTTCGATGGGTACCCTCGTTAACGAGGTTCAACTGAAACTGACCCCTGCCGGACAACCTCGCCTGCTTTTCCGGGCAACTTCTCAGGTTCAGAACGGCGGCAATGATTATTACTACGCCGAGTGTAACCAGAACTGCACTAACCCCAATAATTGGACTCTCACTTATATCCTGACATCCTTTGGCACAGACATCTTTGAGTTATCTAATGACAACCTGCCCCAACGTTATTTTGATCTTGACCCACAGGGTCGCCCGCGCTTCCTTTATCTGGATCGGAACTACGTTATAGAGCCTGATCACTACGGCGTTTATTACGTTAGCTGTGATAACAACTGTTCAAACACGGCCAATTGGTCGCAAGTTTTGATCAGCGAGGTTATTCAGGAACCCTATTTCTTTGATTGGGAGATATTTGAATATATAGCCCTCACGTTTACCCAACAGGGCCAACCGCGATTTGTCGCCAACGTTATTCCGCTGGATGGAGACTCGGCCATTTACTATTTTGAATGCAACGCCAATTGTACGGTGAAATCAAACTGGCAGCGGGTGCGCGTGGCCGAGCGCGGCAGCGGTTCGGACTTGAGCTGGGACGTCGCTGTGGATGCCAACAATCGGCCGAGAATTGCGCTTTATCCGGCGGCCACGTTGGATAATACCGGGGAGCGTCTTTACTACCTTTGGTGTAACGCCAATTGTCTTAACGAGACCAGTTGGCAGCGCCGGGATTTGGGGCTGGGCAGCCGCAACGGCCAGGAACCCGATTTGGAGTTAGATGCTCAGGGGCGGCCCCGGCTGGGCTATGCCCTTGAATCCACTGGCGTTTTGGGGTACTCGTGGTGCAACACCAACTGCGAAACTCCGGGCGCGGCCTGGCAGCATCGCGTGGTTGAGACAGCCGCTGTAGTAGAACAAGCCTGGCCGGGCGCTTATCCCATTGCCTGCAACACGGGCTTGTGGCACGGGTTAACGCCAACCATGGCCCTTGATGGGGCCGGAAATCCGCGCATCGCCTACGACACCACGTATCATGCCTACTGTCTCTACAAGGATCCAAACTATCCCAACGACCCACCATATTACAGATTTGAACTGGTAGTTCGGGCCGTGCGAGCTGTATTCTTTCCGCAGCCGTAGATTAAAGCCGATAAGCTAAATGGCGGCTTGTGAAATTGCCCGCCATATTTTAGCGCTGCGAGCTGGGTAGTGCATTTTGCTAATCTTTGGGTTGGGTTTCACCGGGTTTTCAAGCGTGAAACCCAACATTGTTGTTAGAACTGCCTCCGGTTTTGGCTCAACCCAACCTGCAATTGGGGTTGCAATTGTCCTGTTTTTGGCATTCCGTCCATTTACGCAAACATTTATGACCAACTTGTGCTATAATAGGCCTACTCCCAAATTGCCAATTTCATAGGCCCGGCCCCAACATGGCTGTCACCTCAACATACCAGCCGCTGATCATCAATCGCAATCGGTGCCCCATTCTGCATTTCTCATCAGCCTACCCGAATAGTTCGCTGTTATTTTGACCAACAAAATATCTGGAGCAAAACGATGAGAAATTATGCAAAAATTGTTCAACCGCAAGATGTGTTAAACAGTTTTCTGAAAGCCATAAAAAAAGAAGAAGGTTTTGGATTTTTGGATTTAGCTTTGGTAGTAATTGCCTTACTGATGGTTTTAACCGCGGCCAAAGTCTTCTATTTTCATATGATTTTTGTTATTTTAACTTTTGGCGCCTTTTACTGGACCTTTTACCATTTTGTTACCCGCGGGGTTTTTTGGGTAACAGTGACCTCCTTTGTGGTGCTGATTACCGTTCTGGACGGCAAAACCCAAATGGAGGAGCTAATTGAAATACCCCTGCTCACCTTAATTCTAACTCTGGTCTTTGCAGTTGCCCGGCAGCGGGCCAAAGCGGAAAACGCGCTGCGGCAAATTAATGAGGAGCTGGAAAAGCGCGTTTCAGAGCGCACCGCCGAACTGACCAGGGTTAACTCGGAACTTTTATTTGAAATCAATAATCATCAACAGACAGAAAAAATCCGGCAAAAACTTGCCAGCGTGGTCGAACAAACCGCAGATATTGTAATTATCACCAATAAGGATGGCCTTATTGAATATGTTAATCCCGCCTTTGAATCTGAAACGGGCTACACCCAGGAAATGGTTATCGGCCGGACGCCGCGTATTCTCAAATCTAACCGCCACCCCCCTAAATTTTATGAAACAATGTGGGCCACAATTTTATCGGGCCAGGTTTTCCGAGACGTGCTGGTTAACCGAAAAAAGGGCGGAAGTTTATTTTATGAAGAAAAGACCATCTCCCCCATTCGAGACTCGTTTGGCGAAATTACTCACTTTGTATCTACCGGCAAAGATATCACCCAACGCGTACAGACCCAGGAAGCGCTGCGCGAGAGTGAGGAGCGGTATCGCCGGCTGGTAGAACTTTCTTTTGAGTCCGTCAGTATTTACAGCCAGGGAAAATTTGTTTACTTAAATGCAGCCGCGGCAAAATTATTGGGCGCAGCCAGGCCAGAGGACCTTATTGGCAAACCAATGTTTGATTTTATCCATTCAGATTATTGGGATTTGGTTCAGGAGCGAATCGAGCAGATGGAACAAAAAGGCCAGGGCGTACCTTTAATTGAAGAAAAACTCATTCGGCTTGATGGCACCGGCGTAAACGTAGAAGTTGCCGCCGTGCCTGTAACTTATCAGGGGCAGCCGGCCATTCAAGCCGTGATCCGTGATATTACAGCCAGAAAACAGGCCGAGGCCGAACGGGAACGCCTGCTGGCCACCGAACGTGAGCAGCGCTTGCTGGCCGAAACTCTGGGCGAGGTCTTCCTTGCGCTAACCGCGCACACCAGCCACAAAGGTGTACTGGACGAAATTCTCAATCAGGCGCGACGGCTTGTCTCTTATAGTGCGGCCAATATTGGGCTGCTCAGAGGCAATACGCTGCACATAGCTCATCATCAAGGGTATGAACACGCGGCAGAGACTATTCAATCCCTGGCTGAATTCCCTTTAGACGCCGAGGTGATTAGAACCCGGCAACCCCTGGTCATTCCTGATACATGGCTCGACTCCCATTGGGTGACTGTACCGGAAGTTGCCTGGGTTAGATCATTTATTGCCGTTCCCATCAGCCTGCGCGTTCATGTTTTGGGCTTGCTCCGCCTGGAAAGTGATATTTCCGGTAAATTCTCGGCCGCAGATATTGCCTGTTTGCAGCCTTTGGCCAATGCCGCGGCCATTGCCCTGGAAAATGCCCGGTTGTACGACCAGGCCAGGCAGGAACTTATGGAGCGAACCCAGGTAGAGCAGGAGTTACGCCAAATTGCGGCCAAAAATCAGGCGATTTTGGGTGCTATCCCCGACTCAATCTTTCATTTTAGCCGTAACGGTCAGCTTTTAGATTACAGAATTCGGGATGATACACCAGCGCCGGGAATTTTTGGAAAAGTGGTCATCGGTCAATATTTAAACCAAATGCTCCCGCCAGACATGGTTGAACTCATGCTCCAACAGATTGGCCGGGTCCTGGATACCGGCAAAATGGGGGTATTTGAATATCAACTGTCTACCGGCCATAAAGTTAGAACCTTTGAAACCCGGTTAGTTGTCAGCGGCCCTAATGAAGTTCTGGCTATTATTTCTGATGTGACGGAACGTAAAGCCCGCGCCACCGCCATAGAAAGAGAACGGGCCAGAATTGCCCGTGATCTGCACGACTCGCTGGGGCAATCGCTTTGTTATTTGCATCTTAAACTGGATGAATTTGTGCTAAAAGGTGTGGGACAGCAAATGGGAACCAAAATAGAGCGTGAACTGCGGCAAACCCGTGATGTATCAAACGAAGCTTATGAAATGGTGCGCAGCATGCTCGCCGCTGCCCGTTCGCATGACTCAATTGATTTGGGTACAGCTTTGCTGGCCGATGCCAAATCGATGGGTAACCAGGCTCGCTTCAAGGTTAAACTTGCCACCGAAGGCCAGCCGCAAGTACTTTCGCCCTTTGTGCAGCAGCAGATTCGCTATATTTTCAGAGAAGCCCTGAGCAACGTTAAAAAACACGCCGATGCCAGCCGCGTTGATATCAAGATTGTATGGACACCAGAAACACTGATTATCACCGCTCTTGATGACGGGTGCGGTTTTAAAACGGGCACACCTCGACTTGAGGGGCATTTTGGGCTGTCGATCATGGAGGAACGCGCCGACGAAATCAATGGCTTTCTGTCCGTTATATCAAGCCCGGATGCAGGTACGGCAGTAACCCTGCAACTCCCGCTTACTTTCATAGCCCAATCCGTTATATTACCAGACTTCGATCCCGACAATGACCGCTAAAAAGCTGAATATTAAGGCGACCGGCGCTAGCGTTATTTTCTGAGTTTCACTCTTTCATTTTGCAGATAAGTGACCGATCAAATAAAACCCCTCAGCAAAAAGAACCAGATACCTGAAAAACTCTAACTATTTTCATAGAAAATCCTTATAAAATTCGAGCCCATTTGTAATATGATTAAATTTGGGGGGTGAAATAAAATTGCCATGAGAATATTACTGGTTGATGACCACGTTCTGTTTAGGGAAAGTCTGAGCAGTCTGCTTGATGAACAACCAGATTTTAATGTTGTAGGGCAGACCGGAACTGTGCGTGAGGCCATAACTATGGCCAAAACATTAGAACCAGACCTGGTATTGATGGACTTTGGGTTACCGGATGGCACCGGCCTGGCCGCCATGCAGGCCATTCTGGCCGAGAAACCGGAAACCAAAATAGTTTTTCTGACTGTCTACGAAGCAGATGAACAGTTATTTGAAGCAGTTCGCAGCGGCGCCAAAGGGTATTTGCTTAAAAACGTAACCGTTTTCAAGCTGCTCGATTATTTACGCGGCGTAAAACAGGGCGAGGCGGCTGTTTCTCAGGCAATGGTTAGCCGCATTTTGTCCGAATTCTCGCGCCAGCGGTCAACCTTAGACCCGGATTTTCAACCACCTCCACGTAAACTGGATGCTCTGACAGCACGGGAAATAGAAGTGCTCCATGTTTTGGCAACAGGTACAAGCAACCAGGAAATTGCTGAAGCATTGTTTATTAGCGAAAACACCGTTAAAAACCATATCCACAGTATTCTAACCAAGCTCCACCTCAGAAACCGCCGCGAGGCGGTTCGGTATGCTCAGCGCCACGGCCTGGGCGACTCCTCATTTATCCATCCTTCTGAATCAAAATAAACCCCCAGCGTTCCAATTTACGGCAATACCACTGTTTCATTGTGCAAATTAGCGCAAAGTACTAGTTCTTTAATAAACCTAGCTAATACAAAATAGACTTTATATAGTTTTGTGTGGATTAATCGATCTATAGACAGCAGGTTATGTTTAACATATAATGAGTCAACTACCCCCCAATGACGCTGGGATTATCCCAATAAAAAAATCCTCAAATTGTTAGCTGCCTACAAGTCTTAATTTCCGCAAAGAAGGTTAGGCAATCTATGTGGCATTGGGTGTTAAACCTCAACCTCTGGCCACGGACAGCACTGGCGATCAGCCTGGGTTTTTTGGCCTTATTTGCAGCATTTGCCATGTTGGGTGAATGGGCGCTGGCCGATAGTACCGGCCGCTTGTTAGATAAACGGCTGGTTATTGCCCAAATGGCGGCCAGCCAGATTGATGGATTGTTGCAGCGGGTTATTACCGAGTTGGAACAGGCCCAACGGGTTGCTGTGTTCACGGCCACCAACCCGGATCTAACGGCAGAATCCGCGGCGTTGACTCACACTTTTGATCGGGTCGGCGCTTTTGCTATCGGTATTATTTTTTCAGACTCAACTGGAAAGATAATTTTATCTTACCCGCCCACTCTGTCCCCGTTCGACACCGATCTCTCCACCTCACCGCACATCGTGGCTGCACTCAATCACCAGGGAGTGACAATTTCTACCCCGTTGGTGAACAACCCACGCCCCGTGGCCGCCATTTCCGTCCCGGTTTTTAATGATAATCGATTTGAAGGGGTGCTGAGCGCGCTGGTAGATTTAAGCATACCGGCGATAATGGGGCCGCTGCACCAGGCCACAACCTCTGGCGAAACAGAGCACGCGGCTTTGGTGGATAACCAGGGCCGGGCGCTGGCCTCTACCTTTGATCTGCCATTTTTGGCCCCCGGCGAACATGCCACATTTTACCGCCGGGCAATAGCCCAGGGCGTGCCGGTGGTTGAAACAGTTCCTTTTGAAATAGAATTGCCCGGTGAAAAACTGGGTGAATTGCATACAATGGCCCTTGTGCCTTTGCGGTTGGTCCCGTGGGGGGTGGCCGTTGGCGGTGATGTGGATGAAACGCTTGCCGGGGTAAGACGCCTGTGGCTGGGGTTGGCCTTGCTTGGTACCGCTGTACTCAGCACTGTTTGGGCGGTAACTCTGGTTGGGACGCGCCGGTTGATGCATCCAATCCAGTATTTAACCCGGGCGGCGCAGCGTATCGCTCAGGGTGATTTGCAAACACCGCTACAGCTATCGTCAGAAACCGGTGAGATAGGCACGTTGGCTGGCGCACTGGAACACATGCGCAGCCAATTACTGGCTAATATTGAGGCGCTGGCCCAGTGGAACGATACCCTTGAAACCCGGGTTGCCGAACAAATCGCGGAACTTCGGCAGCAGCAAACTCTCACCCAGCAGTTGTTGCGCCGGGCAATCACCGCTCAGGAAGATGAGCGAGGGCGGCTGGCCAGAGAACTGCACGATGATATTGGCCAAACATTAACTGCTGTGCAGCTTAGCCTGGATCATTTGAACCGGTCTTTGCCGGGTGACCAGGCCAATGCCCGCGACAGGCTGGAACGGAGCCAGACGCTGGTTGAACAATCTCTGGCTGATTTGCGGCGAATTATAGCCGCTCTGCGGCCCGGTGTGCTTGATCAACTGGGGTTGTTACCGGCGCTGGGCTGGATGAGCGATCATACCCTGCGCCCGCTGGGCATCAACGTTACCATCGAAGCCAATGGCTTGCGCGAGCGTTTGCCCGGTGCGGTTGAAACAATTCTGTTTCGCATTGCCCAGGAGGCCATGAATAATGTAGCTCGTCACAGCCACGGAACCTGTCTGGTCATCACCGTGGCCCGGCAAAATGATCAGGTTGTGATGACCCTGGCAGACGATGGCCGGGGCTATAATTTATCTGTGCCCGCCGCGGTTCCAGAGCGCAGCCGGGGGTTGGGGCTGGCCGGCATGCAGGAACGGGCCTCGTTGGCTGGCGGGCAGGTAACGGTGGCAAGCGGGCCGGACCGGGGTACAACCGTGCAGGTTATTATTCCCCTGGCCGGCACGGCACCTGCCGCCGAGGTGGCCGGTATCAACTGTGGTGAATCAGAAAAACAGGCAATCGAGGGGAGATAATGTCCAAACACATTCAAATGATTGTTGCCGATGACCATACTGTAATGCGTGAAGGGCTGGTGGCTCTGCTGCAAGACGAGCCGGATATGGAAGTTATGGGCCAGGCCAGTACGGGGCGAGAAGCCATTATGCTGTGCTGTCAGCACCAGCCCCATATTGCCTTGCTTGATATTACCATGAGCGATATGACCGGTTTTGACGTGGCCCGCCAGTGCCGGTTAGAGTTGCCCCACATGAATATTATCATTTTGACGATGCACGAGGAAGAAGCTTTCTTTTTTGAGGCGCTACGAGCCGGCGCGTCCGGTTATGTGCTCAAAGGCGCGCACAGCGACGAACTTTTTAGCGCCATCCGAACTGTTTATGCCGGTGGGGTTTACCTGCCGCCCAGCCTGGCCGGTGTTTTGGTTCAAAAATACCTCAGCTTCCATCCTCAACCGGCCACGCAAGACCCCCTGACCCCCCGCGAGCGCGAAGTTTTGACTTTAATTGCGCAGGGACTGAGCAACAGCCGTATTGCCCGCCAATTAATTCTTAGCCCCAACACCGTTAAAACCCATCGCCTGCGCATTTACCAGAAATTAAACCTCAATAACCGGGCCGGCCTGGTAAATTACGCCCTGGAACAAGGGCTGTTACACTCGCATCCCGGCCAAAATCACCCCTGATCAGCCGTAAAATCACCCCAACAGTAGGATACACATTCCCCCGTTTCTCTTTAAAATTTAAGAAAAGATTCTGGTACAGGCTGGCGGAAATCCACAGACAGTTGTTATGTCACCCTGAGCGAAGCGAAGGGTCTCTTCAGCGACACCGGAGACGCTGAGGCGAAGCCGAAGCGTGACTTGATCTGCCGGCTTATTTACGCCTCGGTGTACTAGCTATATTGAAACCTACAGCAATCCTGCCTGTTTTTTAAATTAAAGAGACAAGATGACCATCCCGGAGTGAGGTGTGTTCTATGAGCGAAAACCATTTACCGCCACTAGACCCCCACAAGGGGAGCTGGGACGAAGAGAGTATCAACCGTCGCCGCTTTCTTGAATTTGGGTTTTGGACAATCAGCGGTGTAGCCGGCCTGGCAATGGGGGGGGCGAGTCTCCGCTTTTTGGTCGGCGACTCGCTGAAGGTCAGGCCGGGCCAGTGGGTAACCGTCGGTGATCTGGCCGCCCTGGCCCCCGGCCAGGTCCATCGGGTTACCTACAGCGCCCAAATTACCGATGTCTGGCGCAATGTGTCAAAAAATGGAATTCTCTACGCCTACAGTGATGATGGCGCAGAATATACCGTACTGGATGCCACCTGTTCGCATTTAGGCTGCAATGTGCGCTGGCTTGAGCAAGAACAAAGATTTGCCTGCCCCTGCCATAACGGTTCCTTTACTCGCGCCGGTCAAGTTATCAGCGGTCCGCCGCCTCAGCCTCTGTCGCGCCTGCAAACCAAAATTGAAAACGGAATTTTACAAGCGCTGATTTAAGGAGCTTTCAATGAGGCTTGCTTTAAAAGACGCAGACAGGCAATCAAACAACAAAGCCGGCTTGAGAATTGGCAGCGTTCTGAATACACTGACAACCTGGCTTGATGAACGAACCGGCTTTCTGGCTCCCTTCAAAAGCTTTTTCAATTACCCTGTGCCCAAATATGTCCATAAAAATCTGTTGTATTCGCTGGGCGGGCTAACCCTGATTGCCATTTTATTGCAAGTTATCACCGGCCTGCTGTTGAGTTTTTACTACGACCCCAGCCCAACTGAAGCCTATAACAGCGTAGATTATGTAACCTATCAATTGGCTTTGGGCTGGCTTATTAGAGGGTTGCATTATTTTAACGCCAGCGCCATTGTAATTTTAATAACGGCGCATTTGTTGCGCACTTTCTCATTTAGCGCCTACAAAAAACCCCGCGAACTCACCTGGCTGTCGGGCATATTGCTGCTGTTGATTGTGCTCGGCTTTGCCTTTACCGGCTACCTGCTGCCGTGGGATCAGCGCGGCTATTGGGCCACCAAAGTTGGCACAGAAATTGCCGCCTCTGCGCCGGTAGTTGGTGAATGGCAGGCGCGGCTGGTTCGCGGCGGCCCGGAGTTAGGCCAGGCCACGCTAAGCCGCTTTTACATTACCCATATTTTGCTGCTGCCGGGAGCTTTGGTTTTGTTGATTGGGTTTCACATTTACCAGTTGCGTTACCACGGTGTTGCGCCGCCGCTTACCAAACGCGGCCAGGCGCTGGCCAATAAATTTGTGCCGTTCTTCCCGCATTGGGTTGTGGTCGATGCCACCCTGGGGGTGATTTTGCTGGCGTTGCTCGCCTTCCTGAGCTGGCGCTGGTCCGCACCGCTGGAATTTCCAGCCGACCCGTCCAGTACCGATTTTGTGCCCCGGCCCGAATGGTATTTTCTGTTTTTGTTCCAACTGCTCAAATATTTTCCCGGCCCCTGGGAGCCGGTGGCTGCTTTTCTGATTCCGCTGTTGGTGATTGGCAGCATGATCCTGCTGCCTTTCATCGACCGCGGGCCGGAGCGCCGCCCCTGGCGAAAACCGTTAACCACCAGCATCGCCGGCATTTACCTGGTAATGATCCTGGGCTTAACATTTTTAGCTTTAAGCACAGACCAGCAGCTCCCGCCCGCGGAAGAGGTGGCGGCGGCTCAACCGCAACCGGAGGCGCAGGCGGTCAACCCTGAACCTGAAATAGAGACCGGCGAAGACGACGCGGCCGCTGAACCGGAGGTGAGCGCCGCAGTTGAGCCGGTGGACAACCCGGAAGCCGAGGCCGAGGCTGAGTCATCGCCGCAAAACAACGCGGCCCAACCCGATGACTCAGGCGCGGCGCTGGCCGTGCCAGAGGTGTTGCCGCCGGCAATTCCGGCTGTTTCACCGGCTGCTCAGTCGCCTCTCAGCAGCAAGCCTAATACGTTAACCGCCATCGCCGTGAGCGAGGCTACGCTGGACAGTTTTGCGGATTTTTGGGCGCAGGCGCCCCGGCTGCAAGTGGCAACCCAGGGGGCCAAGGCTGCCCTGAGCGGCAGCGACCAGAAAACCGGCCCGGCCATTACCGTGCAAGCCGCCTATGACGCCGCCAACCTTGTGGTGCGCGTTGAATGGCCGGACGATACCGCCAGCTTGCTTAAAAACGCCTGGATTTGGAACGGGAGCCGATTTACCAAAAGCGGCAATGAAGATCAGGTGGCCCTGTTGTGGCCCATCGGCAATAACGCCGAATTTGCCACCAAGGGCTGCGCGGCGATCTGCCATCAGGCCGATGATGATGACAAGTGGTGGATGGGTTCAGAAAGCGATAGCGTGCGTTACGACGTGTGGCAGTGGTTGGCGGCCCGGACCAACCCGGTGCAGCAGGCCGATGATAGCTGGTGGTCGGTTCAAACTGATCCCACCATACCGGCCAGCAGCCGCCATAGCGATGCCCTGGCCAGCGGCGGCTATCAGCTTAACATGGCCGAAGATAAACGCGGCCCGGCGGTTATGCACGGCGCTAACCCGGCCACCCCCTTTATTTTTGCCGGAGAAGAGATTGCTGTTGATGCAACAACCCTTCAGCCCAACCAGATTGTACCGGGTTACATTTTGGCCGCGTTTGTTGGTTCGCGCGGAGATTTATCGGCCCAGGGGGTTTGGTTTGAGGGCAAGTGGATTGTGGTTTTGCGGCGCGCCTTAAACACAGAACACCAGGACGACGCGGTTTTGACTCCGGGCAAACGCTCGCCATTTGGTCTGGCTGTGTGGGACAGCAAAAATGGGATTAACCATAACATTGCCTCGGAAGTGTTAATTTTAGAGTGGGATTAAGGAGGGAAATCTATGTGATCAATTATTGCACCTTGTGCCACATCTGCTAACAAAAATCAGACCTGATCAAATGATCTTTTAGGAGGGTTGAAACAATGAAATCCAAATCCTTAATTATCAGCGGGCTGTTGCTAATGGCTCTGGGCCTGTTTGTGGGCATTGCCGCGGCGCAGCAAATTGATACCGGCCCCACCCCCAATATTCCCGAGATTCACGGCGGCTTGCTGTACGATGAATGGTGGGACCACATAGGGGTAGATGTGCCAGAAGGCGACCACCCCTTGTGGGCTACCCAAACCACCAACACCCGCAGCGGCGCCGATACCTGGCGCTGCAAAGAGTGCCACGGCTGGGATTATTTGGGTGCTGATGGGGCCTATGGTTCCGGTTCGCATGTGACCGGTTTTCCCGGCGTCTACAATGCCCGAACCAAATCGGTTGACGAGCTGGTAGCCATTTTAAAGGGCAGCGCCAACCCGGATCATGATTTTTCAATTTACATGGATGATAAATCATTGAACGACCTGGCCCTTTTTATCCAGGGCCTGGATGATTACCGCCAATTTGTTGATTATGCCGCCAAAGCGCCGATAGGTGGTGATGCGGCTCGCGGTAAAATGCTGTTTGAAGCCGAAGAAGGCTGCCAGATGTGTCACGGGCTGGATGGGGCCAAGCTTAATTTTGGTGATGCTACCGAGCCGGAATTTGTTGGCACCATTGCCGTAGATAATCCCCAGGAATTTATGCATAAAGCCCTTTATGGCCAGCCTGCCTCAGACCCCAGAATGACCGCGGCAATTGAGCGCGGTTGGGCGTTGAGCGATGTGGTTGATATTTTAGCCTTTGCCCAATCGTTGCCCACCGGCTTTGAAACCATGGCCGCTGCCGCCGAAGCGCCGGCCACCCTGCCTCAATCGGGGGGTGTGCCCTTTAATATCTCAATCCTGTTGCTGATTACCGGCGCGCTTTTGGCGGCCGGTGGTCTGTTGGTCCGCCACAAAGGGCATATCGGCCGGTAACCTCTACATTACGCAGTTCAACGTTTTTAAGAGTAGTTTTGAGCAGCCTCGCCGCTCAAAACTACTCTTTTTCTTTTTCTCAAGAGAGTCTAACAGTCCCTGGCGAGACGACGCCTGTACCCGATACGGGTGAAAATTGCGTAGGGGCGCTTGGCCAAACGCCCCTACATTTTTAAGCAAGGTTCCGGCAAAGATGATGGTTGCTCCGGGGCGCAGGAGGCCGTTCTGGTGGCCGGGAGGCGGGGCAGTTATCCCGGATCAACAACCATTTGAGCCTTTTGGCACAAAGAACTAGATCATCAATGCAAATTACTCGAATATACTGGCCCGTTTATACCGCGGTTCTCATTAAAATAGACCGTTTTTAGGCCATTTCGGGTGATCGCAATCTATGGGCATTAACCAAACAACCCGCTATACTGGTAACATCCTCTAATCAGCCGTCTGACCACTAAATTAATTGCCACGCCCTCACTTTGATTACATCGTTTTTCAAGATTAAAACCCGCACTCTTTATAGACCACTGTTTGCACTTTTGAAACTTCGCTCAAAATAGGACACAGATTTACACAGAAAACACAGATGAAGCAAAAAATTTTTAAGAAAATCTGTGTAAATCTGCGAAATCTGTGTCCTGGTTTTAATAAGTGCAAACAGGGCACAACCCGCATTGGGTTTTTACCATTGGCTGGCAGTGTATTATGGAAAATATGCAGACAGCCCCGGCCAGATTAAAAAGTGATGACCCTGGTAGTGCTTTCCCGGCGGCCGCACGCGCTTGTTTCATCGGCTGAGTAAAAGTAACAGAAAAAGCGGTAAGCCGACAAGTTAGAAGCGAGGGATGTGATTGCCGCCGTGCTGCAGGTATTGATCGTAGAAAATCATTTGTTATTGGGAGCCGGCCTTGAAGTCTGGCTCGGTAAGGAACATGAGGTGACGATTCGGGGTAGCGCCGCAGTTGGTCAGGCCGATCTGCTTCAAGAAATCCGCCGTTTCCAACCCGATGTCATTATTCTGGACGCGGACACCTTACTTACCACCCCTTTTTGGTTGTTAGCTAATCTTCAGGACTATCCCTGGCTGCAGATTGTTCTGGTGAGTGCTAATAACAACCTGATACAGGTTTACAACAAGTTGCACATTTCAGCCACGCAGGCAACCGATCTGATAAAAATCATCAAACGTGGTGAGAACCCACCTTTACCCGATACGCAAGGAGGAATTATTTTGTGAATCCAGGCATTTACCAACCGTTCGATCAGAAATTTTAGAGGAGGGATCGAGTATGAAAATGCAAAAGAAACCCGCTGGACTGCGTCAGAGACGGAGCAGATTGCACCGTCTCATCTTTGCATTGATCGTGTTGTTGTTGATGGCAATTGGGCCATCAATGCCAAACTTAAAACCATCGAGCGCCCTGGCTCAAGAACCTGCGCCATCCGTTGTCCCAGCTCAGGACCCCACCCAGGAGCCGGCTGCATCTCCCACCACCGCAGAACCGGCGGCTGACCCCACCACTGAAGAACCGGTTGCGTCTCCCACCACCGCAGAACCGGCAGCCAGCCCAACTACCGAAGAGCCGGCAGCCAGCCCAACTACCGAAGAGCCGGCGGCCACCCCCACTACCGAAGAACCGGTTGCATCTCCCACCACCGCAGAGCCGGCAGCTACTCCCACCACCGCAGAGCCGGCAGCTACCCCCACTGTTGAAGCCGCTCCGATTATTGAGGTGACTCCCACCTTAACTCCCACGGTAGAAGCAACTCCAACACTGACACCCACCATAGAACTTACTGCTACGGCAACCATTACGCCTACCCCTCAGTTGAATTTTGCTGTGGCCGCTGCGTTACCACTGGTTTATTCGGTTAATTTAGAGGTTAGAGATTATGTGGCAGGGCCAGGTGTAGGGAATCTCATTAGTGAAGATTTTACTTACCTGGTTAACGAGGACAATGCCGGAGACCCATCTAACCCCCCCTCACTTAAGCCAATGGCCAGCCACAGCCCCATTGTGAATGCGGGCAATGGCACAAGCGGTTTGGCTAGTGTTGGCTTACCGGACCTGAGTGGTAACGGTAAATTCCTTATTTCAGTGCGCGCCCCCGGTTACAAATTGTGGGGCCAGCACGTTACTGAAGCTGACGACGGCCAGACCATTGTTGTTGAGTTAATCCCGGAGCCGTTACCCCGCTCCAGGATTCGGGTACACATCTTTCATGACAACGCCCCGGTCAACGGCGAGGATGACATTCCGGTAGAAACCGGTACAAATATGGCCGGCTTCCACGTGGTCATTGAGGATACCGTGGGCGAGGTTACCGTTGATTGGGATGGTAACCCCATTTGCGGCGGCTATTGTCTTACCGACAGCAATGGCGATGTGGTTATTGATAATTTACCCTACGGCAAATACGAAATATTGGTCATCCCGCCCAATGGCACCAATTGGGTTCAGACCACTACCATCGAGGGCACGCCTGTCATTGACGCCTGGATTGAAGAAGGCAGCGAGGGCTACAGCCCCAGAGAAGGCTTTCAACAGGCCGCCGTTTGGGTTGGTTTTGTCAGGCCAATGGATAACTGGAACGGCCCTGACACCGGCTCTATTGACGGCACGGTTAGATACACCATTGAGTGGACGCCGCCGCTCAACCCCCTCACTCTGGGGGAAGCGGTTTACAAACCCTGGATTGCCCTGACCGATATTGGCGGCACCGACCAGCAGGTTTACCTGGCCCGTGGCAATGCCGACGGCAGTTTTCTCATAGAAAACGTGCCGGACGGCGAATATCAAATGGCCATTTGGGATCAAAATCTGGATGCCATTATGTCGTTCCGCACCGTGATTGTTGCCGGCG
Source organism: uncultured Caldilineaceae bacterium (assembly GCA_964407935.1). GTDB lineage: Bacteria > Chloroflexota > Anaerolineae > 4572-78 > J111 > J095. Next base: position 4,786 of record CAYOXS010000019.1, on the reverse strand, counting down.
GGCAGGCAGTCCACATGGGCGAGTTTGGCATTCCCCGCTGGTTTGGCTGGCTCTCCGGCTATGTCTTCCGCGATGATAATGCCAATGGCGTCCTTGAGCCTACCGACGGCAACGGTATTAGAGACCCCGGCGAACCGGGCATTAACAATATCGATCTGGCCATGCGTTACCGCGATGGCACGGTCCGGTACGGCGCATTCACCGATAGCAATGGCTTCTACGAATTCTCCGAAGTGTTTGAGCTAGAGAAATTCTATGTGGCCGAAGTAGGCTTTGGGCGCTTTGCCCGCACCGGCGCATCGGTTCACAATGAATTTGATACCAATCAAATTGAATCCACCCACGATGGCGTTTTAACCCTAAACACTCTGCAATGGGCAGCCAAACGCAGCATTGTTGATTGGGGTAAACGCGATTACACGCCGGGCGAGAACGGGGGTATTTCCGGGATTGTCTTTTATGCCGTTACCCGTAACGAATTTAATGCCCGGCTGGCGCTCAACGAGGACTACGAGCCAGGCATTCCCGGCGTGACGATGCGCCTTTGGGATGCCACCGGCGCCACCCTGCTGAATGAAGTTCAAACAGACTCCTGGGAGCACCCCACCGATTGCGACGTTCTGGACTCAAACGGGAATTCCATCCCCGACCCGTTAAACTTAGGCCCCAATTGTACCGAAGTTCCCAATATCTCCAACGAGGTTAAAGACGGCGTCTTTGACGGTGGGTATGCTTTTGAGAGCATGTGTCCCGCCGGATTCCCCTGTGATGCCAATGATGAGGTGGCCCTTTCTCCCGGCGATTACATTGTTGAAGTTGTCCCGCCGCCCTATCATCAAATCCTCAAAGAAGAAGACCAAAACACCGACGAAGGCAACGATTTTCTGCCGGCCTTCCCACCCCCGGCTTGTGTGGGTGACATGCACCCGGTTTCTGACGGGCGCAACCCCTACGATGGCCAGATGATGCCGCTCTGTAACAAAAAATTGGTCACTCTGCAAGACCAGCAAAACGCCGCTGCCGACTTCTTCCTCTTTAGCGATAGCGATCCCGATGAAATCGCTAACACCTGGAATTGGTCCACCGCCGAATCCGTGCCAACGGCCGGCCGTATTTACGGCTTCTTGCTGGATGACCTCAATATTGAAACCGACCCCAACTTTATCTACTACGGTGAAAAACGGGGCATCCCCAACACCTCCGTTGGTATCCGCGACTTTGCGGGCCGCTTACTGACCATGCTCACTACCGATGAAAACGGTATTTTTGAGGTGGTGCTGCCCTCATCCTTTACCGCCAATTGCCCCATTCCGGGTGGTATTTGTCCCGGTATGTACCGTGTCATTGGCAACGACCCCGGCGACCCGGACAACCCCAGCCTCAATTTTAACCCCAACTACCAAACCATCACCTTTGTCTTTGATGTGTGGCCGGGCAAAACCACGTTTGCCGATGTGGCGCTCTTCCCCATTACCGCCTTTACCGCTTTCCCCGGTTCTCAGTTTGGGCAGCCGGCGCAGTGTCTTATTCCCGCCGACCAGCCGCAGGTGTTTGTGGTTAGCCCGCCTTACGGCAACCCGGGCGGCACATTCACCATTACCGGCGAAGGGTTTGACCCGGCCAGCGAAGTGACCATCAATGGCGTGGCGCTAAATGTGGCCTACATATCGCCCACACAACTGGATGTGACAATTCCGGGCGGCTTTGATACCGGCTCCGGCCAACTGCTGGTCACCAATCCCAACGGCAAGGTTAGCCAAAACGGAATCACCTTCCACGTTGGAGCAACACCAGATTTTGTGGTCAACCCCGGCGACTCAGTTCAGGCGGCCATCGACGCCGCCAACCCGGGTGACCTGATTGTGCTGACTCCCGGCTTGCACGTTGGGGCGATCAACCTGAACAAAGCCGTAACGCTGCAAGGCTACGGGCCGGGCGCAAACGATGGGTTTGGCACGGGCGGCTCTGTACTTGACCAACGCTTTATCCTTGATCCTATCGGGATTAATGTGGTGGGTACGCCGGGCCAATACAGCGAGGCGCTCAGACCGCAAATTGACGGCTTCAGAATTGTTAATGCCCGTGATGGACAGGATGTTGGCGGCGGCCTGCATGTGGACCTTAACGGCCAATTCCTGGTTATTAGCAACAACGTTATCCAGAGCAACGGCGGCAATTTTGGCGGCGGTATCACCCTGGGCGAACCTTATCGCGGGGATAACAACAACGATAATATTCGCATTCACCACAACCGCATCCTCAATAACGGCGGCTTTAGCCTGGCCGGCGGCATTGGCATCTTCAACGGCGCTAATGACTACGAGATTGACCACAACGAAATTTGTGGCAACTACTCCGGTGAATACGGCGGCGGCATCTCTCACTTTGGCCTGAGCGATGGCGGGCGCATTCACCACAACCTGATTTACTTTAACAACGCCTTTGACGAAGGCGGCGGCATTCTGGTTGGCGGCGAATTGCCGCAGCCGCCGGCCACCTTTACCGCCGGCGCGGGCGAAGTTGATATTGACCACAACCTGATCCAGGCCAATATGTCTAACGATGACGGCGGCGGGGTAAGGTTGCTGCAACCGCTAGATTTTAAGATCGAGATCATCAACAACATGATCGTCAACAACGTCTCAACCGACTTTGGCGGCGGCATTGCCCTGGACGATGCCTCAAATGTGCATATTGTCAACAATACCATTGCCCGCAACGCCAACACCTCCACCTCGGAAGACGCCAACGGCCGCCACGATATTCCCAACGGGGCCGGCGTGGCCGTTGAAACCTACAGCACCGGTTTTGAGAGCTACCTGGGCCTTGGGCCGGGCGGCTATGTTGACCCGGTTATGTTCAACAACATTATTTGCGAAAACCAGGCGTACACCTGGAATGGAACCGCTCTGGTGTACGACAGCATCTTTGATCTCCAGGTTTTTGCCGGTGTTCCGGGGCAAGAATTACACCCCACCGCGTCGCTGCTGACCGATCCAAACGATACAGGTCAGGAAGATTTTATCCCCCATACCACCAACCTGCCCTGCGGCGATCTGACCAATTTGTTCCAGAATACGCCTGATCCAATTGTGCTTGACGCCGTATCCTTCCGCATGGAACCCGACTTTATCAGCGTTATTATGGTCACGGTGCCGCAGCCGCTCAGTTTGCAGGGCGACTACCACACCCAGGCCGGGGCGGTAGCAGTTAACGCCGGCGCGGCCACCGATCCGCTGGGAAGCGGCGTAACTCCCCCTTGCGATGACTTTGATGACGATGGCCGGCCCAACGGGGCAGGCTGGGACATCGGCGCAGATGAGCAGCCCGGCCAGCCGGCCTGCGGCAGCGCGCCGTCCACCCCGGACCTGCTCTACTTCTCCACCACCGGTAATACCTCGGTGCCGGGTGTTCCGCCCTCGCCGCCGGTACCGTATGACAACGCCGACATCTACAAGTGGGACGGCGCCAGCTTTAGCCGGGTGTTCGATGCCACCGCCGCCGGCCTGCCGAATGGGGCCAACGTTGACGGCATGCTGGTGGTTGATGATGTGGCCGGTATCTTCTACATGTCATTTGCCGCCAACGCGGGCACAGCGGTCCCAACCCTGGGCAGTGTGCCGGATGAAAGCATTGTCCTTTACAACGCGGGGGCCTGGAGCCTGTACTTTGACGGTACGGCGGTTGGGCTGGGCGCCACCAACGGCGGCAACGTAGACGCCTTTGAGATTTTATCAGATACCCAGCTTGTTATCTCAACGGTTGGCAACAATCAAGCGCCCGGCTTCCCGCACCTGGATGAAGACCTGCTGCTTTGTACCCATACCACCGCTGTACCGATTACCGCCTGTAGCTGGAGCATGTACTTTGATGGCTCCGACATCGACTTAACCGGAGCCACCGAAGATGTCAGCGGGCTGACCATCCCGGCCTTCAATGACATTTACCTGACCACCAACGGGCCTTTCGATACCGGGGTGGTTGCCGGCGCAGGTGACGATGTCTTTGTCTGCGAGTCGCCTACCACCGGCGATGCTTCAGCCTGCGCGGCCATGAGCATCTACTTTGATGGCATCGGCATGGGCGTCATCGACAACCTGAACGCCATTGACATCATCCCCGGCAGTAGCGGGCCGCTTAACCAGGCCCCAAGCGTTGACGCCGGCGTTGACCAGAGCATTGTCTGGCCGGTTAATATGTTGAACCTGGCCGGTACGGCTGCCGATCCCGATAACGGGCCAATGCCGCTAACCTATCAATGGTCGGTTGAAAGCGTTGAACCGCCGGGCGGCACGGTAACCTTTGCCAGCCCCAACTCGCTGACCACGGATGCCACTTTCTCGGCCATTGGCGTTTACGTGCTGCGGCTCAGTGCTTCTGATGGCTCGGCCACCGTGTTTGACCTGATGACCGTAAATGTGGAACTGCCGACAACGTTTGGCGCTTTACCGGCGGCGGCGCTCTACTTCTCGCTGCTCAATGCCGATACCCTTGCCGGCGGCGCAAACAGCGCCGATATCATCGGCTGGGATGGCGGCGCTGGTTTTATCAAGGTCTTTGATGGCGGGGCCGCGGGCGTGGGGGCGCTCAACCTGTCCGCGTTCCACATTGTTGACGACAGCACCATCTTAATGTCCTTCTCGTCAGATGTCTCGGCCTTCCCGCTCGTTGGCGGCCCGGCCTCGGTAGACAATTCAGACGTGGTCAAGTTCACCGCCACCGCCTATGGCCCCGATGGCACTACCGGCTTCTTTGAAATGTTCTTTGATGGTTCGGCCCACGGCTT
>CAYOXS010000018.1:0-36662 GCA_964407935.1 uncultured Caldilineaceae bacterium | reverse complement strand
TTTTATATCTACCTTCCCTTTCATTAAAATCATACTACACGGACCCAGTGCCTTGGGCGCAAAGCGCCCAAAATTGATACCGTTTCCATAATTTCCCCCCTTCCTATTGGGAAGGGGGGGCAGGGGGGATGGGGCAAACAAGATCATAAATGATTTCTGCGGAATTTTCAGTAGTTGGTATAAAAACCGACTCGCCGGGGGCGAGCGGTTGTGCTACAATGTTCGGGTTTGACTCTGCCCAACGGAAAGGACTCGCATGGAACCGATTTTGTACGAAACCCACATGCACACGCCGCTATGCAAACACGCCAGCGGCCGGCCGGAAGAATACGCCGCGGTGGCTTACAAACGCGGCTTAAAAGGCATCACCGTCACCTGCCACAACCCGGTTGACAACGGCTGGGCCACGCGCTATCGCATGGGGCTGGATGAATTTGATAAATATGTGGTGATGGTTGAGCAAGCGCAGGAGATGTGGGCCGATAAAATTGACGTGCGGCTGGGGCTGGAGAGCGACTACTACCCCGGCGCGGAAGCCTGGTTAACCAAACTGCACCAGCGGGCCGAATTTCACTACATTTTGGGGTCGGTGCATTCACTGCTGCCGGATTACAAAAATCTCTATTTTACCGGCGACGTGGTAGCTTACCAGCGCCTTCATTTTGAGCACCTGGCCCGGGCCGCCGAATCCGGCTTGTTCGACTCGCTGGCTCACCCCGATCTGATCAAAATTATGGAACCGGGGCAGTGGCGGCCGGAACTGATTTGGGATGATGTGCAGCGCAGCCTGGACCGGATTGCCGCCACCGGCATGGCGATGGAGTTGAACACGTCTGGCCTCAACAAGCCGCTGGCCGAGTTCCATCCCGCCCGGCCCTTTTTGGAAGAAATGCACCGGCGCGATATTCCGGTCGTGGTTGGCGCAGACGCGCACGCCCCGGAACGGGTGGCCGCCAATTTTGACGAGGCGCTGGCTGTGCTCAAAGATGTTGGCTACCGCCACGTGAACATTTTTTTGGAGCGGCAACGCCACGAGATTGACATCGACGCGGCCAGGCAAAGTTTGAAGTAAACCGTTAAATCACAATCTCTTTGGCCTGGCCGCGCAGGCAGTGCTCACTGCCCATGCTGGCGCTGTAGGCCCCCACCGGCAAAAAAGCCAGCAGGTCGCCTTCGGTCACGGCGGGGAGGGGACATGCGGCGGCCCAAACATCGGTCACTTCGTTGATGTGGCCCACCACCCGGTACGTCTGCGCCGGCTCGGCCAGTGGCCGGTGCAGCGGCACAATTTTCAGCGGGATGCCGTACAGCGCCGGCAGCGGGTTGATGGCGAAGCCGGCGTCAACCCCCAGCCAGCACACGCCGCGCCGTTCTTCAACGGTGTTCACCTGTACCAGCAGCACCCCGGCCGGCCGCGAGACGAATGTACCGGGTTCGCATAGCAAAGTCGCTCCCAGCGGCGACAGGTGGCGCAGCAGCAGCTCGCGCCAGGCGGCCAGCGACAACGGCGAGTCATCGGCCTGATACTGCCCGCCCAGCCCGCCGCCAACATTGACGGCCCGCAGCGCGGGAATCTGGCGGGCCACGCCGGCCAGCCGCTCAAAAGCTTGCCCCACCTGGCCGGCCATGCTGGCCTGCACCCCCCAGCCCACGTGCATATGCACGCTGTCAACCACCAGCCCGGCGCTTTGGGCAGTTTGCAGCGCCTGTTCCACCTCGACGGCCTCAAAACCAAATTTGTCGTTGCTGTAGTTAAAGCGCGTATCCGGCGAGTAGCCCACGTTGATGCCGGGGTTGAAGCGCAGCCCTACCGGCGTGTGGCGCGGCGCCAGCGCGCCGTAGCGCCGCAGCGCCGAGAAGCTATCGAGCGTCACGTGAATGCCGCGTTCGGCCACAAACGCCAGATCGCGGTTGGAGAGCATCCCGGCATTGAATGAAATTTCCGGGGCCGAAAAACCGTGCTCCAGCGCCAGCAAAACCTCCCGCGGCGAGCAGGCGTCGATGCCGACGCCCGGCGTCTGCCGCACCGCCGCCAGCACGCCCGGATGGCGATTGGATTTCATCGCGTAGTAAACTTTGCTGGCAACAGGCAGTTCCGCCAGCGCGTTGTGGAGCAGGCCAAGCTGGCGCTGGATGGTGGCCCGGCTGTACACGTACAGCGGCGTGCCGTGCTGCTGCGCCAGCTCTCGCAGCAAATGGCCATCGAAATATAACTGATCGTCAGCGACGGTCAGGCTTGGGTGCAGCCACCATGTCGACATGTTTTATCTCCGCGGGTTGGGTGGAATAGCGTAGGTGAAGCTGGCCGCGCCGGACCAGTAGCCCCTCGACCGAGTAGATTAGCAGCGCCGTCCAGATCAGCCCAAAACCAATCAGCCGGCTCTGGTCAAAGGGTTCGTGGTACAGATACACCCCCAGCAAAAACTGAAAGGTGGGGGCGATGTACTGCAAAATGCCCAGCATCGACAGCGGGATGCTCCGCGCCGCCGCCGAAAACATCAGCAGCGGCACACCTGTTGCCACGCCGGTGAACACCAGCAGCAAGGTGGTGGCCGGGCTGGCGTGGCCCAGCGAGCCGCTGCCGTGCAGTTCCAAAAACAAAAGGTAGCCAAACGCCGGCGGAAACATCAGCGCCGTTTCCAGCGACAGTCCTTCCAGCGCGTTGAGCGGGGTGGCTTTTTTGAGCAGGCCGTACAGGGCAAACGACAGCGCCAGCACCAGCGCAATCCAAGGCAGCGCGCCGTAGCGCAGGGTGAGGTATAACACGCCCAGCAGCGCAAAGCCGATGGCCAGCCACTGCCAGCCGCGCAGCCGTTCCCGCAAAAAGACCACGCCCATCAACACGCTGACCAGCGGATTGATGAAGTAGCCCAGGCTGGTTTCTACCACGTAGCCGGCATTAACACCCCAAACATAGGTGAGCCAGTTGACGGCCAGAATACAGCCGGCCAAAAAAACTATCAGCAGCGTTTTGGGCTGCCGGCTCACCGCGGCCAGCCAGCTCCAATGGCGTTTGAGGGCCAGCAAAGCCAGCACAAACAGCAGCGACCAGGCCATGCGGTGGCTGACAATTTCGGCGGCCGGTACGGCGTGGAGCGCCTTCCAGTAAACAGGCAGCAGTCCCCATAAAGTGTATGCGCCAATGGCGTATAGCAACCCTTTATTCATTGGGTTGCAAAATTCTGATGGCGACCTGGTCCGCGTAGTCGGCCACGGCGGCGTCCGGGGCGATGGGCAGCGCGGCAATCGAGATCCGGTTAAAATAATCGGCCATGTGTTTTTGCCCCGCGGCGACCAACGCCGCCCGGCGCGCGTCGCTCATGTCAAACTCGGTGGTGCCAAAGCCTTTGGCGGGCAGCCGGGTTACCAGGTTTTTAAACTTGTCGATGACAATTTTATCGTGAGCCTGGGTAGAGGTATTGACCAGGCGGGTAATCCGGCGCACAATTCGCAGCTTGCCCAGCCGCGCCTCAAGGCCCGCGGCGGCAATTGCCGGCGCGCCTTCTACTGGCAGCGTTTCATCAATCAGCAGCCCCAAAATGGCGTCGCCGGTTTTTGCTCCCATTACCGCCAGCACGTCGGGGTGATTGGAAACAAAAAGTTCCAGTGGAAAATTTGAGAGCAGGCCGCCGTCAACAATCAAATTGCCGGTAATATCTTTGTTTTGGTACTGGCCCCAACCCGCCAGCCATTCAACTTCGGGCCAGATCAGGGGGATGCTCATCGACATGCGCACCGCCCAAACCACCGGGCAGTTGGGCGCGGTGATGTGGTTTAAAACCAACATCCGCTCGGCGATGGTGTCCGTGGCGATCACGGTCAGTTCCGTGCCGGTGGCCGCAAAAAATTCGGCCAGAGTCATCCGGCTAAATTGACGGGCCTGGCCCCGAAACTGCCCGGTATCCAGCTTTCGCTCCAGCCAACTGACAAAGCGGTGCGCCGAAAACCAGCCGCCCAATTCTACAAATGAGAACATGTTGCGATAACCGGGCTGTGCCATCAGCGCGTTGATGAGCAAATGGTCAAATCTGGTTTCGACAACTTCCGGAATGAGAGGAATATCGACATTTTGCAGCAGTTCGTAAGTCAGGCTCCGCTCGATTTCCGCCTGCTCAAAGCGGGTGGGAATATCCATAAATCCTTCAAACACAGATTTGCCCTCTTCCCGTTCAGCAAGCACAGCCAGCATTTCCGCCGCCGAATAGCCGGCGGCCAGCAGCGTGGCGGTTATCGCCCCCGCCGAAGTGCCGAGCAGCCGCTGGCAGGTGTGCCCGCGAGCCTCAAACTCCTGCATCGCCCCCACAAAAACCATACCTTTGGCGCCGCCGCCCTCAAAAACCAGATCGTACTTCATGGTTTACCTCCTGCGAAAATAGAATTCAGGGGTCAGGATGTGTTCCTGCCCGGCTTTCAAAAGTTTGCGGCAGGAGTCCAAAACTACAGTTTTGGACTCCATTTTCACCCAAGCCGGTTGGGACTAATTGTGATTTTAGCATACCTGGATTCCGATTGCCAGAATTCCCGGCCTGCCCGTTGAAAAAATTGATTCCTGGCCGGTAACAGATAAAATAACCTGGCTTGTTACTGATACTGTTCGGTATTTGGAGTTGCCGTATGTCCGCGTTTATCGGTCGCTGGAAGCAGCGGGCCAAACAGTTGAAAATTGAAATTTATGCCATCTGGCTGGCCTACCGCGATCCCCGCGTGCCGCTGCACGCCCGGCTTTTTGCCGCGTTTGTGGTGGGCTACGCCTTCAGCCCCATCGACCTGATCCCAGACCCCATCCCGGTTTTGGGCTATCTGGATGACTTGATCCTGCTGCCGCTGGGGATTATGCTGGCGCTGAAAATGATCCCGCCCGATGTGCTGGCCGAATGCCGCGAGCAGGCGCAAAACATGGCGCAGCAACAAAAACCGATCAGCCGGGTTGCGGCGGCGGTGATTGTTGCGGTGTGGCTGCTGCTGGCCGCGGCGCTGGTTTGGCTCTGGCTGCGGTTCAGTGGACGTTGAGTCAATGCATCAATTATCAGCGTCAAACTGGCGCAAAACTGGGAGGAGCTGCCCAAAATGAGCGGTCAACTGAACGTCCTGCGCGCCGCGCTGGCCGAGGCCCAAAATCGGTTGATTGAGGCCGAGGCGGAACTGGCCGACCGGCTGGCCGAAATTAACGCTTTTGAACTTGAATTTGAGGGCCGGGTGGGTTATTTGCTGGATAACCTGGCGGCGCTGGAGCAGGACATCCAAACATATCACGAGCGGATTCAAATTGCCCGCAACAAACAGATTTTTGGCACGCCTCACATTTCCGTGGAAGATCAGTATCGCCGGGCCTGGCAGGCTCCCCCGGCGGCCGCCCCGACGCCGCCGGCTCAACCGCTCACCCCGGCCAGCGAGGCCGAAATCAAAGCGCTGTACCGGCAACTGGCTCGCCGTTTTCACCCCGATCTGGCCGCAAATGAGCCGGACCGGGTTTTTCGCACCCAAAAAATGCAGGTGATCAACGACGCCTACGCCGCTCGCAGTCTGGCCGAGCTGGTGGCTCTGGCACAGGGAATGGAGGCCGGCATCGACACCGGCCGGCGGGCCGGCACAACTGAGGCCCAATTGACAGCCGCTTTGCAGGCCGAATTATCGCGCTGCCAGAATCGGTTGCGGGAAATTGACCGTGAGCTGCGCCACCTGCCGTATCGACCCAGCGTTGAAGTGAGCCTGGAGGTGAAGGCCGCCCGGCGGCAGGGGCGTGATTTGCTGGCCGAAATGGCGGTTGAGGTTGAGCGCAAAATCGCCCGGAAAACGGTTGAGCGCGATCTGCTCAAAGCCCAGTTTGACCAGCTTGGCCCGGATCAGGGTTTTATCAACATCAACCGGCGTTAGCGAACCAGGTAAATTACCGCCACAGCCACCCCAATGGTCACCACAACCCGGCGCAAAATCACGGGCTGAATCTTGCCGGCCAGCCGGCCGCCCAACACCCCACCCAACAGCGCCCCGCCTGCCATTACCAGCGCCGCCAGCCAAACCACCTGGCCGGAAAACAAAAAGAAGATGGCGGCGGCCACATTGACGCTCAAAGCGATGGCTTGTTTCAGGCCATTGAGCCGGGTCAGCGAGTCGTCAAGCGCCAGCCCGAGCACGGCCAGCACAATCACGCTCAGCCCCGCGCCAAAATAGCCGCCGTAAATGGCGGCCAGCCCCACCGGCAGCGCTGCCCATCGCTCCGAATCAACACTGGGGCCGGCCTGGCCGGTGCGCCGGACAACCCAGGCCCGCAGCGGGTCCTGCGCCGCCAGCAGCCCCGAGGCCAGCAAAATAAGAAACGGCACCAACGCCCGGAACACCCGCTCGCCGGTGCTGAGCAGCAAAATCCCGCCGACAATTCCGCCAACAATGCCGGCCGGCACCAGCAGCCACAAGCGCTGCCGCTGGCCGCGCAGATCGTTCCATTGGGCCATGGTGGCCCCCAGATAACCGGGGCAAAGCGCCACAGTATTGGTGACATTGGCTGCTACAGCCGGCACGCCCACCGCGGTGAGCATTGGAAATGTAATCAGGGTGCCGCCGCCGGCCAGCGCGTTCACCGCGCCGCCGGCAATGGCGGCCAAGCCTACCAGCAGTAAATCAAAACCGCTTGGTGTCACAATTATTTTGTCCTTTGGGTTATTTTAAGTTACCACAGTTTAATGTGGAGTTACCTGTGTTGGGAAAAACCGGGTCAAATTAACCGATTTGCTCAATTACCCGGGCAATCTCATAAATCGGAACGGGTTTGGTCAGGCATGCCAGCGCCCCAACCTGGGCGGTGCGGTTTATCATTTCGTCGTCGGTGTAGCCGGTCATAAAAATAATGGGCACATCGACTTGTGAGCGGATTTCGCGCGCGGCGTCAATCCCATCCAGCGCGCCGGCCAGGTTGATGTCAATAAAAATGAGGTCTGGCGGTTGGGCAACGGCGATCTCCACGGCTTTTTCGCCGGTGGAAACCGGGCCAGAAACGGTGTGGCCCAACTGAATCAAATCTTGCCGCAAAACCAGCCCAATCAGATATTCGTCTTCAACAATTAAGATTTTCATGCGAGTTTTGTTCAAATTCTGGCCTGGTAGAGGTTGTCTTTAAACTGAATGGTGCATGTGACTCCCGGCCCGGTTTTTAGTGTAACCTGGCCCTGAAGTTGATGTTCGCCAATGCCCAGGATTGTTTGCAAACCCAGAGTCTGGCTCTGTCTCGGATCAAAATCTGTGGCCAGTCCCACGCCATTGTCGCTAACCTGGAGCGCGATGGCGTCACCGGTTTTGCTCAGGCAAATCCTGATTTGGCCGCGACGTTTGCCGGGGAAGCCATGCTTAAAGGCATTTGATATCAGTTCGTGCAAAATCAGGCCGCAGGGAATGGCCGTATCAATTAATACCGGCACGGGTTCCAGTTCCAGCACCAGCGAAACCCGATCCGCATCGAGCCGATAACTTCTGCTTAGCAGCAACGCCAGGTCGCTGATGTACTCTTTCAGGTCGAGGCTCGACAGGTTTTGCGATTGGTAGAGTTTTTGGTGAACCAGGGCCATAGCCCGGATGCGGGTTTCCATTTCTTTGAACACGGTTGATACAGACGCGCTTTTGGCCTGCGTTGCCTGGAGCGACAGCAGCGAGCCAATGACCTGCATGTTATTTTTGGTGCGATGGTACAGTTCGCGCAGCAGCACCTCTTTTTCTGCCAGAGCGGCTTTAATCCGCTCCTCGTTTTGTTTGCGCTCGGTGATGTCCCGAATAGTAGAGAGCATCGCTACCCGGAGACCGTTACGGGTAATAAAACTAATCCGCGATTCAACCAGACGCCGTTCGCCGTTGGCGCGCTCAATTTCAGTCTCAAACGCTGCCGGAGATTCCGGCGCATTAAAAACAGCTCGATACTGTTCCATTGCCTGCGCCCGCTGGCGCAACGGAAAGATAATGGCAAAATTCTGGCCGATGACTTCTTCCAGCGGGTAGCCGTATAGTTTGGAGTAGGCTGGATTGGCGGCGACTACTGTGCCGTCGGGGTCCGACAGCGCCAGGGCGTCAGAGGCAATCTCCCACACCGCCCGAAACCGCGACTCGCTCTCGCGCAGGGCTTCTTCGGCCCGGCTGAGGTTGGTGATGTCTCGGACGCTGACCAGCGCGCCGCTAAGGGTGTTGTCGTCGTCCCGATAGGGCGCGTACGTCACGTCTACAAAGCGCCGGCCCTCGCTCGGAAAGTGGAACCAGGCCTGGTAGCGCACGGTTTCGCCGTTAAAGCAGCGGTCAAGATTGGGTTTGATCATTCGCTCAAATACTTCAGTTCCCATCACGTCGGCCACCGGGTGATCGACAATTTCGTCAATGTTTTTGGCAGTTCGGCGCAGGTAGGCGTTGTTGACTACCTGGTACACATAGTTCCGGTCTACCAGCGACACAGAACTGGGCGTGGCCGAGATCATATGCATGTAACGGCGCAGAGCCAGTTCGGCATTTTTACGGTCGGTCATATCCCTGAAAACGCCCAGCACATAGGCCTGCCCCCCAAGGATGATGGCCCGGCCGCGGATTTCAACCGGTTTACAAGTGCCGTCGCCGCACACTACATCAATTTCAACCGGGGGAGCATCCTCCCCGGCGGCCGGCCGATAAACAAATGTTTGTTGCGCCGGTGCCAGTTGGGCAGGGGGGTGCAGAGCGGTGTGGTGCAGGCCGATAATCTGGCTGCGCGGCCGCTGTAATAGTCTGGTTGCGGCAGAGTTGGCATCAACAATGATGCCGGTATCGGCCAGAGCCAAAAAAATGGCGTCCGGTAAAAGTTCGTAGAGGGCGCGAAATTTTTCCTCACTTTCTTGTAGAGCCTGGGTAGTTTGTTTATAAAGGGTAATTTCCCGCCAGATGTGCAGCACGGTTCCCCCCTGAATTGAAACGCGCCTGACAGTGATCAAAAACGTGCGTATTTTCCCGGCTTTGTCGATGACATCCCGCTCAATATTTGGGATCAGCCCGTAGCGGTCCAGTTCGGCCGGGTCAAAGATGTTGTCTCCGGCTAACGCCGCGATGTTTCCCATTGCCTGCATTTCGGCGGGAAAGTAGCCCAAACTGTGGACAACGTTGGCGCAGATAAAGGTAAACCGGTCGGCGTCATCGGTGATAAATACGGGGTCGAGGATGTTCTCCATCGTGATCCGGTGAAGTTCGGCCAGCTCCTGCAATTCCCTGTCTTGTGCGGCGGGCCGCGCCGCCGGGCGCACCGTGACAATCACGGTGTTGCCGCCCGCTTGCTCCGGCAGGCTGGTAATGACAGTTTCAACCTGCGTTTGAGCGCCTTCGGTGTGCCGCAGGCTGTACACCCCGGCTACCCCCAGCCCCGGCCGGGCGAGCGCTGCCGCCAGACTGTTTTGGGCGGCCGGCCGGTCCGCGGCGTCGAGCAGCTCGGCCAGAGATTTGCCGGCCAGGCTTTGCGGCAGACAGCCAAAAAGCTGTTCTGCCGGCGGCGTGGCAAAATTGATAATCCCGGCGGCATCTGCCAGCAGCAGTCCTTCCAGCAGTGCGCCGTTTAAAGGGGGTGTTTCCGATGGTATCTGGTTTTTGCTCATGCCAACCTCCCGACCAGGTATTAGCAAGCAGTTTTAAAGCGGCGGGCCAATTAACGCACCGTGACCGGCTGGTACACTTCGTTGGCGTTGCCGTCCAGGTCTTCAACAATGAAACCTACCAGATATTCGCCGGCGGCCGCATCGAGCGTTTCCCAGGTAAACATCTGGTCGCTAAAGGTCAGCGTGCCGCCCGGCTGTCGCGCTGTTTGGGTTACGTTGCCCTGCTGGTCCAGATCGAGCCATTTTTCCAGCACGGTAAAAGTGTCGCCGGGTTGGGGAATGATTTCACGCGGCGCGCCGTTGCCGTCATCGCCAGTAAAGCCGAACACCTGCCGCAACTGGCCGTTGTTAAAAAACAGGCGGGCGTAGCGGGTTTCGCCGCCGTCAGCGTAGGTGTAAATGCCCTCCACAGTGTAAATGGCCTCCTCAAACGACGCGCCGTAAGTTTGAGGCTCAAAGTGGGCCACCACCGAATTTTGCCCGTCGTTGATGGCAAACACAACCGGTTCCCACTCAAACTCCAGCGTAAATTCGCCCCTGTCGCTCCAGACCGGGTAGTAAACGCCGTCAATTTCACGGGAGGTGGCGCTTTCCAGATAATCCGAGTCGGCCACAAAAATGGCGTTTGAGGCCTGATCGTAAAAGCCGACAAACAGGTACACGTAGCCCACGTTGTTGCCCGTAATATCTGTGCTGAGCAAAACCGGCTGGCCCGGCGCGGCCACGCTGTTTGATAACATCAGCGGCGCAACCTGAATGGGGCCGGCGCCCGGCGCGCTGATGGTTGTGCTGCGGTCGGGCACAACCGAAGTTTGGGCGGCCGGTTCAAACGCGCGGCCGGTGTAGTGGTAGGCCAAAAAATCGTCCCACAGTGACTCAGCGGCAAAGCGGCGGGCGATGGCGGTGTAAGATTCGGGACCGGTTACCGGCGAAGCGTAGAGCTGCGAATTGGGAAAGTAGATAGACACGCCGCTGGCTCCCGGCTTTTTGGGGCCGTGTTTTTCGGCGATGACCGCCTGATCCAGCGCGGCCAGCACTTCATCGGCGGCCTGGGCCACGCTCGGGCTGCCAGCTTCCTGCCGGAGAATCTGCACAAAATTACCCAGATCGATGTACGATGGCGGAATATTGCTGCCAAACACGCTGGTAAACGATTGGGCGTAATTTCTGGCCTGGGCCACGGCGCGCTGGTTGGCGTCCTGAAGCGAAAATGCCAGATTGTTGAAACTATCCATCAACGCCGGCATGGCCGCCAGATCAACCGCGGTCAGCGTGATATTTTGGCCCAACTCGCGCCGCAACTGGTCGGCGGATGGCCCGCCCAGCCCGCCAAACAAGCCACCCAGCGGTGAGCCGCGGCCCGCAAATTCGGCCCGGGCCTCATCGTCAACAATGCGCTGGTCGTCTTGAATGTAACTTTGCACAATCGTCCGGCTCAGGCTGGCGCCGTCCATATCGGGGTTGTCGGTGAGCGCCTGCAAAAAGCCGGTGTAGGCCCAGCCCAGGGCCGGTTCAATTTCCTGCGATGCCACCGCGTAGCGGGCGTGCGGCGCCAGCGCACTGAAAACTTCAAGATGCCCCATCAGGCAGGCGTCCATGCCGATCAGCTCAAATTTGTCGATACCTGCTTCCGCCCGGATTTGGCCGAGCGCGTCATCAATTTCCATTAAATACAGCTCGTCGCCCAGCGCCGCCGCCAGCGGAATGCTGCGGTCGCCGCGGCCGCCCGGTTCGGGGTCGCTCCAGCCGCCGGGCCAGCCCATGCCGTGGTCAGACATAATCAGCACGTAGTTATCTGCGGGAAAATTGGCCGCGGCCCAGGTTACAAAATCAACCAGAGTGCTGCCGGCCGACATGTTGACTTCGCCCAAATCGGCCACCTGCTGCGAGGCCACCCGCTGCAAATCGTTATCACGGGTCACATAAAAGCGTTTGGCCGAAGACCAGTTGCCGTCGCCGCGGTAGCCGGCCTGGTAGCGGTCAACCTGGGCAACAATGTTGACCCGCTCGCTGGAGCCAACCCGTTCGGCTTCGTTCAAGTCGACATAAATGTCCTCTTCCAGAATTTTGTCGTCGGCATCCTGGTACAGCATTACCGTCCATGTTTGCCCCTCTTTGGCGGGCGGACGCGGGGTAACCGGTTTGGTGCTCACAGCGGGCGGGGCCGGTTTGGTGGGGACGCGAGTGACGGTGGGGGCGGCTGCTACGGGATTGCCGGCCTCCGGCTGGCTCACCTCGCCCGAGTCGCCGGGGCCAAAGAACATCATCAGCGGCACGATGCATAAAAACAGGATCAACACAATACCCACCATCAGCAGCGATGGTTTACCGCGGCCACCGGGGAACTGTCCGCCGGAAAATACGGGCGGTCTCGGTGTGCCGCCCGACCCGCCCGAACCTGACGAACCGCCGGGCCGGCTGCGCTCGGGGGCGGCGGCTCGCTCCCGCTGGCCGGAGTCGGTGGGGCCGGGCCGCCGGCGGCGTTCGGCGCGGATGGTTTCTTTATCGTTGTTGGCAGCCAGTACTCCCCGCCAGACCGGCTCACTGGCGAGGTTGTTGCCGGCGGCGGCGAGCATCCTGCCAAAAATTTCACCAAACCCCAATTTGCTGTTCATCGCTCCTCCTGATTTGTTTGATTTGGCGTCATTTTAACACAAAACGGCCTTTTTTAACTATAGGGCATAAGTTTTAAGCAGGGCACAGAATCAAAAAGGTCTGGCGCGCGCCAGACCTTTTTAAAGTTATGCAAAACTGCTCACAAATTAAGCGAAGCGAGATAAGCCTGAACCTCTTCGGCGGTGTCCAGCGCCAGCGCCTGCCCGGCGATGTGGCGGGACTGCTCCAGCGTCAGCTTGCGGATTACCGCTTTGACGGCCGGAACGTTGGCCGCGCTCATGCTGAATTCGTTCAGCCCCAACCCCAGCAGCACCGGCGTGGCCAGTGCGTTGCCGGCCATTTCGCCGCACATACCCGTCCAAATACCGGCGGTCTGCGCGGCTTGCAACGTTTGCCGGATCATTTGCAGCACGGCCGGCTGCAGCGCCCGAGCCAGGCCGGCCACTTTGCCATTGCCGCGGTCGGCGGCCATCACGTATTGGGTCAGATCGTTGCTGCCAATGCTAAAGAAGTCCACTTCGGCGGCCAGCCGGTTGGCAATGGCTACCGCGCTTGGCACTTCAACCATAATGCCAACTTCCATCGCTTCATCAAATTCGATGGCTGCGGCCCGCAGGTCGGCCTGAACTTCAGCCAGCATCTGTTTGGCGGCCCGGAGTTCGGCCAGGGTGCCGATCATGGGGAACATCAGCTTAAAATTGTGACCGGCGCTGGCCCGCAAAATGGCCCGCAGTTGCGTTTTGAACAGTTCCGGCTGGTCCAGGCAAAAGCGGATGCCGCGCCAGCCCAAAAACGGGTTGTCTTCGGCGCCGGTTTTGAGATAGGGCAGCGGTTTGTCGCCACCCACATCCAGCGTGCGGATTACCAGTGGGCGTGTGCCCATCGCCGCGGCGACCTGTTTGTACGCCGCCACCTGCTCCTCTTCCGAGGGGGCGCTGTCGCGGTCAAAAAACAGAAATTCGGTGCGGAACAGCCCGACGCCTTCCGCGCCGTAGTCCAGCGCCGCGGCTGTATCGCGCGGGCCGCCAATGTTGGCCACAACTTCAACGGTTTGCCCGTCCCGGGTTATGGCCGGTTGCCGGCCGGCAAATTTCGATTCTTGCTGCTGCTGCTGCCATGCTTCCCGTTTAGCGGTCAAGTCGGCCAGTTGGGCGGGCGTGGGTTGCAGCCACAGCCGGCCGCTATCACCGTCGATGGCGACGGTCTGGCCATCGGCGGTTTGTTCCAGCGCGCCGTTCAGCCCCACAATCGCGGGGATGCCTAACGCCCGGGCCAGAATGGCGCTGTGCGAGGTGGCCCCGCCGGACTGGGTGCAAATGCCCAGTACGCTGGCCGGCTTCAATCGCGCAGTGTCGGACGGGGTCAGGTCGCGGGCCAGCAAAATGACGGGCTGGCTAAAATTGATCTCCGGCTGGGTAACGCCCAGCAGGTAGCGCAGCACGCGCTGGCCAACGTCGCGCACATCGGCGACGCGGGCCCGCAGATAATCATCATCAATCGCTTCGTACTGCGCCGCCATTGCGTCGATGGCCTGCTGCCAGGCGGCTTCGGCGTTGAGCTTGTCCTGATAAATTCGCCGTTGGGCGTCGTCCTGCAAGGCCGGGTCCTGCAAAAACATCTGGTGCACGCCAAAGATGGCGGCTTCGTTGGGGCCAACTGCGGCCACGGCCTCGGTTTGTAACTCCTGAATGGCCTGATACGCCGAAGCGATGGCCGCTTGCAAGCGCAGCCATTCTGCGGGCAGGTCGGTTACGGGGTAGGTGACAACTTCTGGCAGGCGCGGCCGGTACTGGTACACCGGCCCAATGGCCACGCCGGGCGAGGCCGGAATGCCGACCAATTCACCGGCGGCGGCCGGAGTGGGAGTCGCCAGCGGGGCCAACGGTTTGACCTCCGCCGAGTCCGGCTCGCCAAAATTGTCGGCGGCCAGGGCTTGAATCGCGGCCAGAGCGGCGGCGGCGTCTGTGCCGGTAGCGGCGACAACAATTTCCTGCCCCTGCCGCACGCCCAGGGTGGCCACCTGGTTGATGCTTTTGGCGTTGGCCTGTTTTTGGCCCTTGCGCACCCAGATATCGGCCTGAAAACGACTGGCCGTTTTAACAAAATTGGCCGCGGGCCGGGCATGGAGGCCCATCGGATTGCGAACTGTGAGCCGCAGTTCGGTGTCTGCGGCTGCGGGTTGCGGTTGGGGCGTTGACACAGGTTCCGGGATGTGTGCCTCGAGCTGGCTGATTTTGGCAGCCAGCGCGTCCTGGGCTTCGGCCAGCACCTGGTCCAGGCTGGCTCCCGCCGAAGCCTGAACGGCGGCGGCCATTGCGCCTTCAACCAGCGGCGCGGCGCACAGTTTTACGTTGGCCTGCTGGTCTGGCGTAAGGAAATCGAGCGCCATTTCAGCGCTCAGCAGGGCACTGCCCAAATCCATCAATACCAGCACCCCGTCCGGGCTGTAGACCGATTCGATGGCTTCGTAAACTTTGTGGGCGTCAGTGCCAATGGGATGTTCGGGGTCATCGATACCGCCGGCAGCCGCCAGGGCAACCTGTCCCTGCACCATCTGGTTGGCCAGGTCCAGCACGCCTTCGGCCAGCTTGGCGCTGTGTGAGACAATGACGATGCTTACCATAAGGTGTTGTCCTTTTGATGTTTCCTGACAGGGAGTCAGGCGGAATTAGCCGGCGTTTACTGTATCCAGCAAGGTTTTGAGTAATAAATAGGATGATGTTGCGCCGGGGTCCTGATGGCCGATACTCCGTTCGCCCAGGTAGCTGGCCCGGCCTTTTCTGGCTCGCAGCGGGATGGTGTCTTTCATGCCCTGCTCGGCGGCGTTAACCGCCGCGGCCAGCGCCAGAGTTGGATTGCTGCTGGTTTGGCTGGCGGCTTTAAAGGCGTCGAGCGCCGGCTGCCAGGCGTCGTACATGGTTTTATCGCCCAGTTCGGCCCGGCCGCGCTGCAAAATCCCATCGACGCCGGCCTGGAACATCTGGTACAGGTCATCGCTGCTCAATTCTTCTTTGGCGTTGAGGGCGGTGCCGCTGCGCATAAAAAAGGTGCCGTACAGCGGGCCGCTGGCCCCGCCAACGCTGGAAATGAGGGCCATGCCGGTTGTTTTTAAAATACTGCCAATGTCTTTATCGGCGACAGTGGGCAGCTTTTCGACAACTTTATTAAAACCCCGACTCATATTGATGCCGTGGTCGGCATCGCCAATGGGGGAATCGAGTTGGGTCAGATAATCCTTGTTTTCGACCAGTACCACCGCCAGATTTTCCAACCATTTCACAATTTGTTCTTTACTTACGGCCATGTTTTTCTCCTCGTCGAGGTTTTCAGGAGTTGGGTTTGTCAACAACCCGTTCGGTTACGTTGGCCCGGCGGTCAAATGTTTTGACCGCCGGGTTTAAAACTGAGCTAATTATATCACGGGTGTTGAGCAAACCCCAAAAGCGCCCAAAATCCGGTTATGCGCCCCAACGCAGGCCGGGCGTTTTGACCGGGGCGTCCCAGAATTTCAGGATTTCGTCATCGGCTTTGAGCAGGGTGATGGAGCAGCCCTGCATTTCCAGCGAGGTGATGTACGGCCCAATCAGGTTGCGCACAATTTTAATGCCTTTGGCCTGGCATACCTGGGCCAGTTTGCGGTAAACGGCGTACAGTTCAGAAACCGGAGTGCCGCCCATGCTGTTGACAAACGCGATAACCTGATCGCCGGCTTTGAAGGGTTCATCGGTGAAGGTTTTATCCACCCAGTCGCCGGCGTCGTTGTCCCACTCGCGGACGGTGCGGGTGTACGCGCCGTCGTCGATGATGCTGCTGGCCATAATTTCCACAATTTCGTCCACGGGTTTGATGCTGCTGCGCTGCATGCCCGGCTCGCCGTGGATGCCAATGCCCAGCTCAATTTCGTCCTCGCCGAGTTCAAAGGTGGGTTTGCCGGCGGCGGGCACGGTGCAGGAAGTGAGGGCCATGCCCATGGTGCGGCCGTACTGGTTCACTTTGCGGCACAGGTCGGCGCATTGCTCCAGCGAGTAGCCGGCTTCGGCGGCCGCGCCCACAATTTTTTCGGCCAGCACGGTGGTGCCCACGCCGCGGCGGCCGGCGGTGTAGAGGCTGTCTTTTACGGCTACGTCGTCGTCGATGAGGATGCTTTGCACTTTGATGCCTTCGGCGTGAGCCATTTCGGCGGCGGTTTCAAAGTTGAGCACGTCGCCGGTGTAGTTTTTTACAATAAACAGCACGCCCGCGCCGCTGTTAACGGCTTTGGCGCATTCGTACATCTGGTCCGGCGTGGGCGAGGTGAAAACTTCGCCGGGGCAGGCGCCATCGAGCATACCAACGCCAACAAACCCACCGTGCATCGGCTCGTGGCCGCTGCCGCCGCCGGAGACCAGCGCCACTTTACCGGCGACCGGCGCGTCGGCCCGCACCACAAAATGGGGGTCGATATTAACTTTGAGTTCGGGGTGAGCAACGGCCATGCCTTGCAGTTGTTCTTTGACCACATCATCTACGGCATTGATCAGTTTCTTCATCGAATGGAATCCTTTCTTTGTTTGGTACCGGGTTACTTTGATGGGGTCATTATAGGAAAAACAACACCTATCTGGCAATCAAAACCCGCAAAATGTTTCAGATAAAAACATAGTAATCCGAATTTGGTTTCATAACGAAACGCACTGAGCGGCCGACTTGTTGAAATTGAGCGCCGAGATTACAATCATGCGACACACGCAAACACGGAGGAATTTATGCTGCCGCTGGGTTATCCTGTTCAATTTGAGGCGCTGGCCAAAACCTGGCAATCGTTTGTCGATACCGGCCAGGTGGCGCAAATCCCCGGTTTTGCGCCGGACCCCACCGTTGTTCAATCCTGGGAACGCTGCCTGCCCCGGCTCGACCCGCGGGCCAGACCCCGGCTGTCCCCGGCCAAAGCGCACACGCTGGAGGCCGTGCTCAAAACCCACACCGACCTGCTGACCATCGCCATCCCCTATATTGAGGACATCCACCAGTTCATTGAAGGCTCAAACTGCGCCATTTTGCTAACGGATGGCGCGGGCCGGGTGCTGGCGCTGGGCGGCGACGCCACCGCCAGCGCGCAGATTGACGAACTGGGGCTGGGGCAGGGTGCGTACTGGGCCGAGGGCCAGATTGGCACCAACGCCGTGGGGATGACGCTGGTCACAGCCATGCCCACGCAGGTGGTTGGCGCGGAGCATTTTTTTCAAACTTATCACCCTCTGGTCAGCACCGCCGCGCCCATTCACGATGTCCACGGGCGGATCGATGGCGTACTGGCCATTATCGGCCCGGCCAATAACGCCACCTCGCACACGTTATCGCTGGTGATGAGCGCCGCGCGGGCCATTGGCAACCAGATTCAGGCCAACCTGTACCTGGAGGAAGCCAACCGCCGCCTGGCCGAAGTAAACACCGTGCTCGGAGCGATGCACGAAGGCGTGCTGGCCTGGGACGAAACCGGGCGCATCCGGCAGATCAACCAGCAGGCCGCCGAAATGTTGTCGCTCAACCCGACCAAAGTGCTGGGCCGGCCGCTCAGCGAGGTAATTGCCGTGCCGCAGCTCATCGGCAGCGCCATTGAACATAAAAACGGCCTGCACGATGTGGAGGTCAGTTTTGAGCGCGAACAGGCCACCATCGATGCGATGGTCAGCCTCAGCCCCATTTTGGAGGGAGTTGATACCCGCAATCCGGTGGGGTACACGGCCATTTTGCGGCCCATTGAACAAGTGAGAAAACTGGTCAGCCAGCAGGTGGGCGCGCAGGCCACGCTGACCGTGGCCGATATTCCGGCGGTGTCGCCGGCTATGCGGCGGGTGCTGCGCCAGGCGGTCATCGCCTCGCGGGGGCGCGCGCCGGTGCTGCTCCGCGGCGAGGGCGGCGTAGGCAAAAACTCGCTGGGCCGGGCCATCCACAACGCCGGCGAGCGGGCGGACAAGCCGTTTATCACCATCAACTGCCGCGCTCTGCCCCACGAACTGATGCTCAGCGAATTTTTGGGCTACGATCAGGATCAAAACACCACCGGTCGGCCCAGTAAATTTGAGCTGGCTCACGGCGGCACCCTGCTGCTGGATCAAATTGACAGCTTATCGCTGGAAATGCAGTCGGCGTTGCTGCACGTGATTGAAACCAAACACGTGATGCGCTTGCAAAGCACCCGCCTGATTCCGGTCGATGTGCGGCTGATTGCCTGCACCTCGGCCAACCTGGAACAACTGGTGACCGAAGGCAGTTTTGTGCGCCAGCTTTATTACGGTTTTGGCGTGTTCAACTTTTTCATTTCGCCGCTGCGCGAGCGGCCGGAGGATATTCCGGTTCTCGCCGAGCGCTTTTTGAGCCGAATTGCCCAAAACCAGCCGCCCGGCGGCGGGCTAAACGACGAGGTGCTGGCCGCGCTGCGGCGCTACCCCTGGCCGGGCAACGTCCGCGAGCTGGAAAATACGCTGGAGCGCGCGCTAAATAACAGCAGCGATGGCGTTATCAAACTTGTTGATTTGCCCAACGTGGTGCGCAGCGGCCGGGTGCTCACCACCAACTCGGTGGCCGCCCAGCCGGTCATCTCCGCGGCAGAGGCGGAGCGGGAAGCGATCATCGCCGCGGGCTGGGCCTGCCAGGGGCGGGTTACAGCGATGGCCCAGCAATTGCAACTGGGCCGCACCACCTTGTGGCGCAAACTCAAACGGCTCAACATTTCGCCGGAGCAGTTCAAAGGTGCAAATGGATAAAGTGACGGCTCAGCCGGTGTAGCTTTTCTCGCCGGCGCGAATGGCTATATTCGTTAGATGATTCTCAAACGGGGGCAACGGACAGGAGTAATGTTCGGAGTAGGCACAAAACGGGTTGTAGGCCAGGTTAAAGTCCAGCACAATTTCGCCGCTGGGCAGTTCCTCCGGCTCCAGGTAGCGACCCGCGCCGTAGGTTGCGTTGCCGCTGGTGGCATCGCGGAAGGGGACAAACAGGTCGTTATGCTCCTCGCCGCGGTAGATGGCCAGTTGGGCCGGCTGTCCGTCAACCTCAAATTCCACCGTACCCAGCCGCAGAAATGGGCGCTCTTCGCCGGTGTTGGTTTGAATGGTCAGCCGTTCCGGCTCGGCGGCGGCGTTGAGCGGCAGCGTGTAGCGATAGGCCGGGTTGACGGGGTAGTAATTTAGCCCGGAAAAACTGGCCCGGTCATCGATGGGGCTGTAAGCGTTGCTGCGGAAAAAGCGTTCTTTTTCAACCCGGTCCAGCTCAATGGCGTCGATGTAAAAACTTTGCGGCAGCTCTTTTTTTTGCGGCGGCGGGGCCGGCGGCTTGCCGCTGATTGCTTTTTTGATGCTGCTCAAAATTCCCATTAGATACTCCTTGAAAATAAACGAATCTCCGAAATTGTAGGTTGGGCTTGTTGCTTGACGGTCACGCTGCAAGTGTGACTTTTACCTCGTCGGGATAATTTTTTTTGACGACGAGATAATGAAACTTGAGGTGCTGCTGATGCCCGGCCCGGAATAAGTGTTCCGTTTTCAGACGAGCGCGGCGGCGGCTTTCTTACGTTACAGCCGCAGCCTTGTCCCTCCACCTCGGCCAAGACGCCCTGCCCGCATCGCCCACTCGCCCCAAAATCCAGTTATGTGCCGTGGCGCTGGCCCGCGCTTGCGGCAGGCTGCCAATTTTAATGAGGGTTAAAATGACGGCCGCTAAAGGAAAGGGCGGCTGCCACCGAATATAAATAAGCCACCACTGCGGGCAGCATGAGGTGTATTTGAGCCATAAACTTTGACAACGGGTTCAATTGCAGCAAAGATTAACTGATATTGTGGCATAAAGCAGATGGGTTACAAAACTGGTTGCCAAAATGTGTAGTAATATCCAGAGTTTGGTGTATTCAATAGTGAAGCCACACCTGTAACCCTGGGCCCAAACAGGAGTGGAGGGTTGCAACCGTCAATTAACATCACATCGACTCCTCAGGAACCGGAGGAGTTGGAATTAAATTTTGCTGATCTGTTTCGGCGTTATCACCCACGGATTTATACCTACTTGCGGTATCGGGTGAATGTGGCCGAAGACGCGGAAGATTTGGTCAGCGCGGTTTTTGAAAAGGCATTTACCAACCGGACGCAATTTGACCCGGCCAAAGGTAATTTTTCGGCCTGGATTTTTAGAATTGCGCATAACTCGCTGGCCAATTTTTACCGCGACCGCCAGCGTCGGACCGGCTGGGAAAGCGAGCAGCCATCGCTGGCCGACCTGCCCGCGCCGGAAGGGGCGCTGGAAAACCAGGTTATCCGGCAGGAAACCATTTTGCAATTGCTCAGCGGCCTCAAACAACTGGCTGAGCGCGATCAGGAAGTGATCAGCCTGAAGTTTGCCGGGCATCTGAGCAATAAAGAAATCGGCGAAATTATGGACTTAAAAGAAAAAACGGTGAGCGTAGTGTTGTTACGGGCTATGCGCCGTTTACAGCAAATTGTGCAGGAGGGGTCAGCATGAACGAACAACACCTGGCTGACCTGTTTACCGAACAACTTGACCGGCTGCTGCTTGGCGAAGAAGTTTCTGTGCCGGCCGAAGCTGCTGAACTCAACGACCTGCTAGCGTTGGGACGGCAGTTGGGCCAGGTGCAATTTCAGGCCAATGCCGCAGCGGTAGCCTCATTTGAAGGCCAGTTAGCAACGTGGTTTAGGGTTACGGGGATGCCCACGGCAGTATCGGGCATCCCTAAAGCTCTATTAATGGGGCTGGTTGCGGTCGGCGCCGCTGCGGCGCTGCTGGCCGGCGGTGTGTTGGTTGCTCGTAATTTGACTCAAACAGCACCGCCGCCAACAAAACAGATCACTGCGCCGGAAACGCCGCGCGAGCCAGAGCAGCCAGCGCCTGCGGTTGAGCCGGCTGTCCCGGCCGATGAGTCTGGGCCTGAAACTCCCGAAGTATTGCCCCAACCCACCACTTCATCGCAGGGTGAAACAATTAGCCAGCCCAAATCAGCATCACAAAGCGATCAACTGCCGGCAGTTTCGCCAACAATTGTCGAGACCCCAACTCTCACCCCAACGACTCCGGCGGCCGATGTTGTTAATCCGGGAACCGGCGGCGAAAGCGGCGAAAACCCCGGCGGTGACAGTAACTCGGATGATTCAGCATCACAGGAGCCGCCATCTGTTGGCGGGGAAGATGATCGCGGCCACGGCAATGATCCGGGCGGCGTTGACCCCGATAACCCCGGCAACAGCACCGGGGTGGGCGGCCCGGACCTGGATCGCGGCGGGGGCAGCGACAGCAGCAATGCCGGCGGCAACTCGGATAAAAGTGAAAAGAATAGTAATAAGGGTAAAGATAAAAAAGGGAATTGATGACTGAGTTAAGGAGGACTCGTTTCATGTACTGCGATACCGTAGCGGCTAACCCGTTCTTCAACCAAATATACCCACCTAAAGACTCAGAAATGGTGTGCTGTCCCACAACCGGCCGGCAATTTGCATCGATTAGTGAGTGGCGGCAGGTTAAGGTGCAGGACCAGGATGGCGTGTGGTGGCACTGCCCGGAATGCAAAGGCTGGCACATCGCTTTCTCCGAGCAGTCTGCCGATCTTTTCCGCGTGCTGAAAAAATAACAGGTTTTGCGGAGTTTATTATTGGAAGGCGGTTAATATGGCGATCAAAAAAATATCAATGCTGTTGATTGTTGGGGTAACGCTGATGCTCTGTTTGGTGCCGCTGGCCCAGGCCAGCCCCGGCTTGCAGCAGGGTGATAACGCCTCGGAGCAGCCCGGCGACGGGGACAATTCGTTGGGCGACACCGTGACCCCGACCGTAAAATACAATTTGGGCACGGTGATGGCCGGCAAAACCGCCCCGTTTGTTGATGGCACAACCCCGCCGGTGGATGACGATACGGAGACGGGCGAAACGGTTGCTCAGCATCCGGTGGCGGCGGCGCTGGCCAACTTTTTTGGCGTTTCTTACGACGAAGTTTTTGGCCTGCACACCGCAGGCAATGGTTTTGGCAACATTGCCAAAGCCTACTTCTTTGCCGAGGTCATCGGCACAACCCCCGCCGATCTGCTTGAACAGGCGCATGGGGCCGGCTGGGGCAACGTGCTCAAAGAAAACGGTATCCATCCCGGCGCGGTGGGGCAGGGCGTGCAACCCGGCAAAAAGAACAAACCCGCCGACGACGCCATCGATGCTGAAATTACCGGAGCCGGCGGCCAATCCGGCAAAGACAAAGACAAAGATAACAACGGCCACGGCCAAAACAAAGACAAGCCCAACAAACCAGACAAAAATAAAGGAAAAGGCAAAAAGTAACTCGCGGTGGGGGGACGCGCCAGGTATTCAATAAATTGGGAGGGCAGAGAAGATGGGTCTGAAAGTTTTGCTGGTTGATGATGACGTTGAATTGTGCGGGCTGCTCAAAATGATGTTGAGCCAGTATGGGCTTGCGGTTGAGGTGGCTCACAACGGCGCTGAAGGGTTGCAAAAAGCCTACGAAACCAACCCCGACCTGATTGTACTTGATATTATGATGCCACAACTGGATGGCTGGGAAACGTGCCAGCGCATTCGGCAAATGTGCGAAGTTCCGATTATTATTATGAGCGCCTTAAACCGGCAGGATGCCATTATTCGCGGGCTGAACCTGGGCGCGGATGATTTTATCTGCAAACCGGTTACGCCCGAAGCCCTGCTGGCCCGGATTCGGGCGGTTGTTCGGCGCGCTGATCGCGGCAAAAATTTGGCCGACCGCGAATTGCCGGTGATCGCCCAGGACAATGTGGTGGTTGATTTGTACAAATATGAGGTCAAAGTTGATGGCGAACGCATCGACCTGAGTCCTACCGAATTCAAGTTGCTGGCCGTTTTGGCCAAAAATCGAGGCCGGGTATTGCAGCACAACTATCTGCTGGAAGAAGTTTGGGGCGGTGAGCATTTGGGCGAACTGGATCATTTGCGGCTGTACGTTAGTTACCTGCGCCGCAAATTAGAACGCGACCCGGCCCACCCCCAGCTCATCCGCACCGAATGGAACGTGGGCTATCGGTTTGGGTAATTTGGTGGCAAGCAAAAGGCGGCATTCACAGCCGCCTTTTTTTATGCGTTGCTGTCTGGCAGTACCAGTTGGTGGGCGGCGGTAAAAAACTGGCGATACGTCAAAAACGCCGCCGTTAGCCCGGCAAACCCCGCCGCGCCGATGAGCATGTACATCACAATAATCTGCAACTGCACCGCCTCCAGCGGCGACGCGCCGGCCAGAATCATGCCGGTCATTGCCCCGGGCAGGGAAATCAGCCCAACGGTTTTGGTATTGTCGATAATGGGCGTCATTCCGGTGGCCAGCGCCCGCCGGAGCTGCTGCCGCACCGCCTGCTCGCGGGTGGCTCCCAGCGCCAGCGCCGCCTCGATTTGCGGCTTTTGCAGGCGCACGTCATCGCGCAGGCGCAGCATCACCAGCCCGGTCACCGTCATCGAGTTGCCCACAATCATGCCGGCAATCGGGATAATGTAGCGCGGCTCAAACGGAAAAACGCGCAGAACAATGAGCAGGCCCAGCGTGAGCAGCGCGCCGACGCTCACCGAAATGGTGGCCACAATTTTGCTGCGCGGCACGTTTTGGCCGCGTTTGCCGGCGGTGTAGCCGGCCACGCTGATCATAATCAGAACTACCAGCAAAATCCAGAGCGGGCTGTTGGTGTTAAAAATCAGGTCGAGGGCGTAGCCAATCAGAATGAGCTGGACAAAGGCTCGCCCCACGGCCAGCAGCATGTCTTTTTCTAACCGCGCGTTTTGCCAGCGAGAAATGGCCATCGCGCCCACAACCAGCAGCAGCGCGCCGGCAATGCGGGGCAGCCAGTCCAGCCCGATAAACCCCATCAGCTTTCTCCTCGCTGCGATTCCAGATCGCCTTTGGCAAAATCCTCGGTCAGGTGATGGTGCGCCCCCGAAAGCAAATGCTCCGGCGTACCCACTTCCGCAATGCGGCCATCAACCAGCAACACCAACCGGTCGGCGGTGCGCTCCACCTGCTCAATGGCGTGCGAGACCCAAACCACGGTCAACCCCAGCGAGTCGCGCAGGTGCAAAATAGTTTCTTCTACGCGGCGGGTAGCGGCCGGGTCAAGGGCGCTGGTTGGCTCATCGAGCAGCAGCACATCCGGCTCGTTGGCCAGAGCGCGGGCCAGCGCCACCCGCTGCGCCTGCCCGCCGGAGAGTTCGGCGGCCGGACGGGCAGCGATATCGGGCGGCAGGCCAGCCATTTCCAGTAGCTGGCTGATGCGGTCGTCTGGGAGCATCTGGCCGATCAGCTTTGGCCCGTACTGGATGTTGGCGGCTACCGTGCCATCAAACAGCGCCGCGCTTTGAAACAGCATGCCTACCCGGCGGCGCAAAGCCAGCACATTGAGCGTGGTAATGTCATCGTTTTCCAAAAAAACAGAGCCGGCGGGCGGCTCCCACAACCGATTCAGGCAGCGCAGCAGCGTGGATTTACCGCTGCCGCTGGGGCCAATCAGGCTGGTAATTTGCCCGGCCGGCACATCAAACGAGACATTGGCCAGAATGTTGCCGCTGTTGCGCAGGCTCAAATTGAGATTGGTCACGCGGATTTTGGTAGTCATAGCCACTCATTTTACCAAACTTCCTCAATTTGGCTCAATCGGCGGCGTCAGATCGAATAATCTTCCAGCACGTATTCCCGGTGGGGGGCCAGTATGATTTTGCCGTTGCCGCGCTGCTCCAGTTTTTCGACGCGGGCCATCAGCTCGTGCAGGGCGCGCACGGTCACATCGGGCAGGCGGGTGTGCTCCAGGTCGGGCGGGTCGGTGGGCAGGTGCGCTTTGCCCCGCTTAACCACCCGGCCCGGCACGCCCACCACCACCGAGTTGGTCGGCACATCTTTAACCACTACCGCGTTGGCCCCAATCCGGCTGTCATCGCCGATGACGATTGGCCCCAGAATTTTGGCGCCCGCACCCACCACCACCCGGTCGCCGAGGGTGGGGTGGCGTTTGGTTTTAACGTTGCTCGTACCGCCGAGCGTGACCCCGTGATACAGCGTTACGCCCGCGCCAATTTCGGCGGTTTCCCCGATGACAATGCCCATGCCGTGGTCGATGAAAAAATCTGGGCCGATGGTTGCGCCGGGGTGAATTTCGATGCCGGTGAGAAAACGCATCACGTGGCTCAACCAGCGGGCCAGCAGCCGCAGCTTGTGCGCCCACAGCCAGTGCGTTAATCGATGCCCCCACACTGCGTGCAGGCCGGGATAGCACAGCAAAATCTCCGGCACGCTGCGCACGGCCGGGTCGCGCTCAAAAATA
Organism: uncultured Caldilineaceae bacterium; assembly: GCA_964407935.1. GTDB lineage: Bacteria > Chloroflexota > Anaerolineae > 4572-78 > J111 > J095. The sequence continues at coordinate 11,141 of CAYOXS010000018.1, read as the reverse complement.
GCGTGAATATCCTGACGAAAAGTGGCTAACATGATTTACCTCCTTTGAAAAATAGGAGTCAGGAGTCAGGAATTAGGAGTTGGGAATTGGGAGACTCCTGCCCCGGCTCTTTAAGATCATGATAGGAGTCCAAAACTACAGTTTTGGACTCCATTTTCAATATGATAAATCGCGAATGGCGAACACGGCAGTTTCCCAAATTTTCGCTATTCGCAAATTCGCTATTCGCTCAGTCGGCCAAATCGGCAAACAGGGCCGTGCTCAGGTAGCGCTCGCCAAATGAGGGGATGACGACGACAACCAGTTTGCCGGCGTTTTCCGGCCGTTTGGCCACCTGCACCGCCGCCCACGTGGCCGCGCCGGACGAGATACCCACCAGCAGCCCCTCTTCGCGGGCCATGCGCCGGGCGGTGGTAAAGGCATCGTCACCTTCTACCCGCACCACTTCATCGTAAATTTCGGTGTTGAGGATGGCCGGCACAAAACCCGCGCCGATACCCTGAATGGGGTGCGGCCCTTTTTGCCCGCCCGACAGCACCGGCGAGCCGGCCGGCTCAACGGCCACAATCTGCACGCCGGGCTTGCGCGATTTCAACACTTCGCCCACGCCGGTAATGGTGCCGCCCGTGCCAATGCCCGCTACCAGAATATCAATCTGGCCATCGGTATCGCGCCAGATTTCCTCGGCGGTGGTGCGGCGGTGGATTTCCGGGTTGGCCAGGTTTTTGAATTGCTGCGGCATAAAATATTTGTTGGGGTCAGAGGCCACAATCTCTTCCGCTTTTTGGATGGCCCCGCCCATGCCGGCCGGGCCGGGAGTTAGAATTAATTCCGCGCCGTAGCCGCGCAACAGCAGCCGGCGTTCTTTGCTCATGGTTTCGGGCATGGTTAAAATGCATTTGTAGCCTTTGGCCGCGGCCACAAACGCCAGCGCGATGCCGGTGTTGCCGCTGGTCGGTTCCACAATCACCGTGTCTTTGTTGATAAGCCCGGCCTTTTCGGCGGCTTCGATCATCGACACGCCAATGCGGTCTTTAACGCTGTGGGCCGGGTTAAAAAATTCCAGTTTGGCCGCCACGGTCGCCGTCGCGCCATCGGTGACGCGATTCAATTTGACCAGCGGGGTGTTGCCAATTAATTCCGTTACATTGTTTGCGATTTTCATCCAGATTCTCCTTTTAATTTGAAATAAAAAAACTCATCGGGCGGCGTGCTGCCTGCGGACGATGAGTCTTTGTCGGGTGACCAAATGCAAAATCGATAGACTTATTTCATTCTAACACTCGGAGGGGCGACATCGCTCAACCGGCGTGACTCATCGCGCTGGGGGTGAGCCGCGGGTACTGCCATTGGCCATGCCAACGACCGTACCCGCCCAGGACAGATACAACAATGGGCGGCGGTCAGGCCAAAATTTAGTTTGTGCAACGCGAGTCTTCCGTTCACAGGGGTGTTCTCTGGTTTAGTATCAGGTGGAGTTATTATAGACGATAAGTAACAATTATAAAAACGGATATTGTGTGTTACTGCTTACTGCATCAAGCCCGATTCGAGCAGTTTATTGTGGGCCGCGTTAAAGCCATCGGCCTGTACCTGCGTGATTTTGCCGCCGGCAACCAGTTGATCGAGCAGTTGCTGCTGCATTTTGGCCATGCCGCCGCCGCGCTGAAAACTGCCATCGGTTAGTAGCGCGTCCATTTCGGCGTGAACCTGGTCAAACACTTCGGCCTGCTGCATTGTCAGAATATTCTGTTTGACCGCCTGCTTGAGCATTTCAGTGCGCTGCTCTTTTTCAAACTCCGGGCTGTACGCCTGCCCGCCCAGCGACGGCCGGGGCATCATTTGCCCGCTGCCCAGTATGCGCACGTAATCAATTACCGCCCAGCGCTCGGCTTCGCTTAGCACGTGTTTAAAGGAGGGCATGGCCGAATTGAATGGGGCCATGCCGCCGCCCTCGCTGATGCGCCAGTACAGATAATCGTCGCCGAGCATTTGGCCGGTATGCGCGATAGGCACCGGCGCCGGATTGAGCGCCTTGCCTACCGGGCCATCGCCCATGCCGCCATCGCCGTGGCAGGTGGCGCATTGGGTGGTGTAAATGCTTTCGCCCCGGGCCAGCGTCTCGGCCGACGGTTCGGGGGCGGTCAGGCCGGCGTATTCGGCCGGGATTGTCGCGTGATGGCGAGCCATCATGCCGCTGCCCGGCCCCATGCCCGGCATCATCCCGCTCACACTCTGGGCCACGGTTGGGCCGCAGCCGGCCAATAACACAAGTGCAATAATTCCCAACATCAAATTAAGGGTAATTTTCATCTTTTTTTCTGCAAGCTGACATCTGAAATCTGACTAAATTTTCGCTCGCCGCAGCCGCAGGCTGTTGCTGATGACCGTGACCGAACTGAAAGCCATCGCAAACGCCGCAGCGATGGGGTGCAGTTCGCGCAGGTAGTAGGGCAGGGTGGGGAAGAAGGCCAGCACCCCGGCCGCAACCGGGATCAGCAGCACATTGTAGGCAAAGGCCCAAAACAGGTTTTGTTTGATGGTGGTCATTGTGGCCCGGCTCAGTTTGATGGCCTTGGGCACGCCGCGCAAATCGCCGCTGATGAGGGTGACGCTGGCAGCTTCCATCGCCACGTCCGCGCCGGTGCCGATGGCAATGCCGACGTCGGCCTGCGCCAGCGCCGGGGCGTCGTTGATGCCGTCGCCCACCATTGCCGTGACCAGCCCTTCGGCCTGCAATTTGGCCACGTTGGCCGCTTTGTCGCCGGGCAGCACCTCGGCCAGCACCCGCTCCACGCCGGCTTCCGCAGCGATGGCCTGCGCCGTGGCCTGGTTGTCGCCGGTCATCATCACCACCTGCAAGCCCTGCCGCTGCAGCAACTCCACCGCCTCGCGCGAGCCATCTTTAATGGTGTCGGCAATGCCGATAACGCCCTGCACCGCACCGTCTACCGCCACCCAGGTGGCCGTTTTGGCCTCGCGCTGAAGCTGCTCGCCGCGCTCCTGCATGCCGTTCAGATAAACGCCGCGCTCGGACATCAACCGCAGGTTGCCCAGCAGCACCGAGTGGCCGTCAATCTGCGCCGAAACGCCGTGCCCGGCAATCGCCTCAAACGCCGCCGGCTCGCTGAGCGACAGGCCGCGCGCTTGCGCCGCCCGCACCACCGCCTGCCCCAGCGGGTGCTCGGAGCCGCGCTCAACGGACGCCGCCAGCCGCAGCAACTCCAAATTGGGCGCGCTGAGCGACGAATCGTTCATTGTTAATTGTTCATTGTTAATTGTGGTCACTTCCGGCTCGCCTTTGGTGATGGTACCGGTTTTGTCCAGCACGATGGCTTGCAGGGTGTGCGCCCGTTCCAGCGCCTCGCTGTTTTTAAACAGGATGCCCTGCGCCGCGCCTTTGCCCATGCCCACCACAATAGCCGTTGGTGTGGCCAGCCCCAGCGCGCACGGGCAGGCGATAACCAGCACCGCCACCAGCCGCACCAGCGCCGCGGTAAACCCAAAACCGGCCGCATACCAGATGATAAACGTGAGCGCCGCAATAATAATAACCGCCGGCACAAAAACAGCCGAAACCTTATCGGCCAGCGCCTGAATGGGCGCTTTGGAACCCTGCGCCTGTTCCACCAGCCGCACAATCTGGGCCAGCGCCGTTTCGCGGCCCACTTTGGTGGCCTCAATTTTAAGCAGACCCTGCTTGTTCACCGTCGCGCCAATGACGGCATCCCCGGTTTTTTTGTCGACCGGCAGGCTTTCGCCGGTGAGCAGGCTTTCGTCCACCGCCGAGCGGCCGCTGACCACCACGCCATCGACCGGGATTTTTTCACCGGGGCGCACAATCACCACGTCGCCCACAATCACCTGATCGGTGGGGATGTCGATTTCCTGCCCGTCGCGCTCGACGCGGGCGGTTTTGGCTTGCAAGCCCATCAACGCTTTAATGGCCTCGCTGGTTTTGCCTTTGGCTCGTACTTCCAGCAGCTTGCCGACTTTGATCAGCGTAATAATCGCCGCCGAGGTCTCAAAAAAGACGTGGCCGGGCAGCAGCCCCGCGGTAATGATGATCGAGTAAAAATAGGCCACTGATGAGCCGAGCGCCACCAGCACATCCATATTGGCGCTTTTGTTGCGCAGGCTTTTATAGCCGCCCACGTAATAATCCCAGCCGGTGTAAAATTGCACCGGCGTGGCCAGCGCCCAAAACAAAATGTTGACCCACGGCGCGTGCGCCCACATGCCCAGCAGGCCAAAATCGCGGCCCATGCTCAGCAAAAACAGCGGCACGGTAAAGAGCACGCCCACCCACAATTTGCGCGTCTGGTCGGCAATTTCGGCGTCGCGGGCCAGCTTTTCGGCATCCACCAAATCATCGTCGGAGGCGGCCTGTACCACGCCGTAGCCGGCGCGCTCCACCGCCGCCACCATATCGGCCCAGGTGACCGCGCCGGGAATGTACTTTATCGTCGCCTTTTCGGTGGCAAAGTTGACCGACGCCTCTAAAATGCCGGGCACTTTTTTGTTGAGCGCGCGTTCAACCGTGGCCACGCAGTTGGCGCAGGTCATGCCGGTGATCGGCAGGTCGATGCTGGCAACCGGCACGTCGTAGCCGGCTTTTTTGATGCGCTCGATCATCTGCTCCGGTTTGGCCAGGGTTGGATCGTAGGTGATCGTCACTTTTTCGGTGCCAAAATTGACCACGGCGTCGCTGACACCTTCTACTTTTTTGGTGTTGCGCTCAACCGCGGCCACGCAGTTGGCGCAGGTCATGCCCAGCACGGGCATGGTAATTTGTTTGTCGGTGGCCATAAGAACCCCCAGATTTTGGATTTTTGATTTTGGATTTACGATTGGGAGTCGTACTGACCAGATTTCGTAAATCGTAAATCTGAAATCGTAAATCACTTGAGTAGTTTGTTCAGCTCCGCCGCCACCACCTCCAGCGGTTGCGGGCCGATGAAGCGCTGCGTTTCCCGGCCGTCGGCGTTGAAAATCAGCGTAACCGGGTGACCGGGCAGACGATAAGCCTGCATAATTGCCGGGCCGTTGCCTTCAACCGCGTTGATGCGTTTAAAAGCGACTTTGTCGCCGACCTGCTGCTCCAGCCCATCCACGATGGGCGCCATTTCCAGTCAGGGTTGTCACCCGTCAGTATAGATAAAAACCAGCGTCGGCTGGCCCGGTTCGGCCAGCGGGGGCAGGGCGGACTCGCTGGCACAGGCGGTGAGCAGGAGCAGGGGGACAAGGCTTAAAACGTAAAACGTGAAGCGTAAAACGTAAGCTCTTCTCGTCACCTCTGCCCCTGCTCCTCTGTTCTGCTGCTTACGCCGCTGCCGGCGCGTAGTTAATTTCTTCCAACAGCGCCTTGATGCCGTCCCAACTGGCCGGGGCATCCCACTCCACGGTGACCAACTGGCTGTCTTTGCTGGCGACAACGCGCTTCACGCCGTCGAGTTCGCTGACTTCGTTCTGGATGGTCATCACGCAGTGGCCGCAGGAAATGTTGGGGACTTGAAAGGTTTTGGTTTGCATTGGATTGTTCTCCTGTTAAGTTTTTTGGTTTATTCAACAAAAATTACCCGCAACGTATTGCGTGTTGCGTTAGCAATCCGATTTACGGAACACGTAACACGTAACACGCATTAAAGCGCGTTGTGTTTAACGGCTAGTGCCACACCTGCATTCCCTACTTCAATTTTGTGGTAAACACGCCCATAATTTCATCGATGACGCGCTCGCGCTCGTTGGCGTCGTCGCCGCGGATGGCGGTGGTGACGCAGGTGTGCAGGTGCCGGTCCAGAATAATCGCGCTGACCTTGCTGAGCGCGGCCTGAACGGCGCTGATCTGGTTAACAATGTCGATGCAGTAAGCGTCATCCTCCAACATTTTTTCAACGCCGCGCACGTGTCCTTCTATGCTTTTGAGCCGGTTGAGAATTTGTTTGGTTTCTTCATCCATCTTGACCGGGTTGCCTTTCTTTTTCTTACCCCACCCCCTGGGGGAGGGGGTATCCAAAACAAAATATAGCACCGGGTTGATGGTTTGTCAAGCTGGATTTTTTTGTTGGTGGTGGGGAAACGTTAATTCAAGAACTTGAGCGCAATCACGGAGATGTTGTCTTTGCCACCGGCGGCGTTGGCGGCGCTCACCAGCGTGTCAACGGCGGCCTGGGGGTTGTCGCCGGCGTTGAGCAGCACGGCCAGAATCCGGGCGTCGTCAACCATGTTCCACAGACCGTCGCTGCACAGCAGCAGCCAGTCGTCGGGCTGAACATGCACCGTGAGGATCGAGGGGTCAATTTCTGACCCCTGGCCGATGGATTTAGTGAGAAAATGGTCAAACCGGCCTTTTTCGCCGTTTTTCTTGTTTTCTACTCCGGCGGCGGCAAACTGCGCGCCCCACGAATCGTCCTCGGTGAGTTGCTGCAAGGTTTGGCCGCGCAGCAGGTAGGCGCGCGAGTCGCCGGCGTGACTGATGGTCACAACATCGGCCTGCACCACCACGGCCACAATGGTGGTGCCCATTTTTCGTTTTTGTTCCGCCTTTTGGGCCGCCGAAAAGACATCACGGTTGGCGGTTTCAATGGCTTCGACCATGATTTTGGTAATGTCTTTGGCCGTTGCCTGCGGTGCGGCCTGCATTCCCCGGGCCAGCATCGCTCCAACGGTTTCGGCCGTCATCCGGCTGGCTACGTTACCGGCCTCTTGCCCGCCCATCCCATCCGCCACAATAAAGATATTGGCCGCGTCATCTACCCAAACGTAATCATCATTCTGGGAATGGGTGCGGCCAATATCGCATCTGTGCGCGGAAACGATTTCCATCTTGCTGTATGCTCCTTGATTTGTGTTGCGCAACGGTTTGTGAAAACGTTGCTTATGGAAAGCGTATGGCATAAGTATATCATTTGTAGGGGCTTCTGGCAATGGGTTTGAGCCGAAAGTCCCGGTGCCGTTGGCTGCGCGTCTTTTTCAACGCAACCGATTACCGGTATAATGCCAGGGATGCGCCGGTTACGCCGGCAGCCTGTCAATGGGTGGGGTAATGGAGTTAAATCGACTCAAAATTCTGCGCGCTGGCCTGCCGGTAGCCATTTCCCTGCTGGCCTTGCTCTGGCTGGTCACGGCTTCTGCGCCGCCCGGCCAGATTGAGCCTGGCCCGCAGCAAACAGTGGTCACCATCAATCCCAAAATTGGCGTCCACACCCGCCTCACCGACGAGGTGGAGCCGTGGAAGATTAAGCGCACGCTCGAAATGGTGCGCGAGATGGGCGCGCCGTGGATTGTGGAATATTTTCCCTGGGCCTACCGCGAGCCGCTGCCGGGCTTTTTTGATTGGGGCCACAGCGATCTGGTTATTAACCACGCCAACCGGCAGGGGCTGCGCGTCATCGCCCGGCTGGGATTTGTGCCGGAGTGGGCCAGGCCCGCCGATTCGGCCTCGTCGTACCTGCCGCCGGATTATTACGATGATTTTGGCGACTACGTGGCCGCTTTTGTTAACCGTTACGGCGACCGGATTGCAGCGGTGATCATCTGGAACGAGCCGAATCTGGCTTTGGAGTGGGGCTTTCAACCCATTAACCCGGAAGGGTACACCGAGCTTCTTCGCATAGCGTATGAGCGCGTGCAGCAGTCGGCGCACCCGGAAGTGGTGGTGCTCGGCGGTGCGCTGGCCCCCACATTAGCCCCGCCCGGCAGCGATCAGGCCATGAACGATCTGGTGTATTTGCGGCGCATGCTATCGGCTGGCGCGGGGGAGGCGATGGACGGGCTGGCGGTACACGCCTACGGCTGGAGCTTTCCCGCCGATGACCCGCCCGACCCGGAGGTGATCAACTTTCGGCGGGTGGAACTGGTGCACCAGCTTTTGGCCGATAACGGTTACGGCAACCTGCCCCTTTACATCACCGAGGGCGGCTGGAACGACCATCCCCGCTGGACCCGCGCCGTCAAACCGGCCCAGCGCATCGAAGATACCCTTCGCGCCTATCAACTGGCGCAGGAGTGGCCCTGGGTGCAATCTGCGGCGCTGTGGGCGTTTCGCTACCCGTGGGCGGCGCGCACCTATCTGGACTATTTCACCTTTGTCACCCCGGATTTTGACCCCAAACCCATCTATTTTGAGGTGCAAAAGTACAGCCAGGGCGGGACGAATGGCGAATGACGAACGACGATTTACGAATTGCGAATGACCAATGACGAATGACCAATGGCCAATGGCGAGTGACGAATGACCTTTTACGCAACACGCAACACGCAACACGCAACACGCCGAAAGTGGATGCTGGCCGGGCTGGCGTTAGTTGTAACGGCCATCGGCCTGTTGGCGTGGTGGCTTTGGCCCCGCGATGACGGCACGCTGGCCGAAATTCGCCGGCGTGGCACGCTGCGGGTTGGCCTCGATGCCAGCTTTCCGCCGTTTGAAGCCATCACCGCTAACGGCCAGATTGAAGGGCTGGACGTTGACATCGCCCGGGCCATCGCCGCCGATTTGGGGGTGCAGGCTGAACTGGTCAATATTGGTTTTGACGGGCTGTACGATGCCTTGCTGGCCCGCCGCGCCGATGTGGTGATTTCCGGCCTGCCCTACGATCCGCGCTGGACGCAGGATGTGGCCTACACTCGCAACTATTTCAACGCCGGGCAGGTGCTGGTGGTTGCGCCCGGTAGCCCGTCCATTAAATCGGCGGCGGATCTGGCCGGCCGCACCGTCGCCGTGGAATGGGGCAGCCAGGCCGATATGGAAGCCCGCCGGCTGGCCAAAGAGCAGCCCACCCTCACCCTGCTGCGCCAGCCCACCGCCGCTGATGCGGTGGCGGTACTGCTGGCCGGCCGGGCCGATGCGGCCATCATCGACGGGGTGACGGCCCAGAGCGCCGCCGGGCTGACGATTGTCACCTATTTGACCGATGAGTGGTACGCTGCCGCCATGCACATCCAGAGCCGCGATTTGCTGAACGCCATCAACCAAAGCCTGACTCGTTTGGAAGAAAGCGGCCAGATGGCCAAAATTCAGGCACGCTGGCTGCGGCCCAACGATTGAGACCTGTTCATTTGTAGGAATTTGTGGGGGTTGAAATTGTTAGAATTGTAAGCTACCATATCAGTAACAGCAAGGTAGAGGCAGGCCGCCGATGAGACCCTGGTTACAATATTATGATGCCGAGGTGCCCAAAACGCTCAACATTCCGCCGTTGACCGTGCCGGATTTGCTTAAACATGCCGCCAAAAAGTACCCCGAGCAAACCGCCTGCGTTTACATGGGCGCGCGGATGCCCTACCGCCAGCTCAAGCAGGAAGTTGACCGGCTGGCCGCGGCTCTGCACGAGCTGGGGGTTCGCCGCAGCGAGCGGGTGGCCATTATGCTGCCCAACTGCCCCCAGGCCATCATTGCCTACTACGCCGTGCTGTCGCTGGGCGCGGTCACGGTGATGACCAACCCCCTCTACGTGGAGCGCGAACTGCACCACCAGTGGAACGATTCCGGGGTGGAGGTGGTCATCAGCCTGGATTTGTTTTGGGAGCGGATTGAGGCTGTCCGGCACAAGCTGCCCATCAAACACGTGATTCTGGGCGGCATTCAGGATTACATGCCGTTTCTCAAACGCACCTTCGCGCCAATTGCGCTGCGCCGGCAGGGCAAATGGGTCGATGTCCCTTACAGCGACACCGTTCATTCCTTCAAAAAGCTGATTGGCCGGCATTACGACGCCCCGCCCAAAATTGAGCTGCTGCCCACCGACCTGGCCTGCCTGCAATATACCGGCGGCACCACCGGCTTGCCCAAAGGCGCCATGCTGTCGCACAGCAACCTGATTGCCAGCATCAGCCAGATTCGCGCTTTTTTGCTCTACGAGCACAGCGAGGCGCAGGATATTGGCCTGGCAATTATGCCCTTTTTCCACGTGTACGGCATGAACGGGTTGATGAATCTGGGCATCCACCTGGCGGCGACGCTGGTGCTCATTCCCCAGCCGGAGATCAACGCCATTGTCGAGGCCATTGTGGCCGAGCGTCCCACCTTTTTTACCGGCGTGCCGGCTCTTTTTTCGGCGCTGAACAATTATAAAACGATTGACCAGATTGACCTGACCTCCATCAAAGCCGTGTTTAGCGGCGCGGCCCCGCTGCCGGTGGATACCATGCAGCAGTTTGAGGCCCGCACCGGGGCGCGCATCGCCGAAGCCTACGGCATGACCGAAGCCTCCAGCGTGACTCACGTTAACCCGCTCAAAGGCCAGCGCAAATTTGGCAGCATTGGCGTGCCCATCATCGGCACCGACGCCAAAATTGTTGATGTGGATGACCCCCACCGCGAACTGGGCATCGGCGAATCGGGTGAACTGATGGTTAAAGGGCCGCAGGTGATGCGGGGTTATTGGAACCGGCCCGAGGAAACCGCCGAAACGCTCATCGAGGGCTGGCTGCGCACCGGCGACATCGCCGTGATGGATGAGCAGGGCTATTTTGCCATTGTTGACCGCAAAAAGGATATGATTTTGAGCGCCGGGTACAACGTTTACCCGCGCGAAGTAGAAGAGGTGCTGCACCAGCACCCCAAAGTGCAGGAAGCCGCGGTCATCGGCCTGCCCGATGGTATGCGCGGCGAAAAGATTACCGCCTACATCAAGCTCATCCCCGGCCAAACTGCTACTGCCGCCGACATTCGCAAATTCTGCCGAGATCGACTGGCCCCCTACAAGCAGCCTCGCTCGGTTATATTTCAGGCCGACCTGCCCAAAAACATGGCCGGCAAAATATTGCGCCGCCAGCTCAAAGAAGAAGCGCTGGCCCGGTTAAAAGAAAAACCGGCCCCCGAAGAACGTGAAACGTAATGCGTAAAACGTGATACGTGTTGCGTGTTGCGTAAATCCAAAATCCAAAATCTAAAATCCAAAATCGTCATTGGTCATTCGCAGGGTCGCAAAGTCACAAGGTCGCAAAGCCGCAATTCGTAAATCCAAAATCCACTACCGGACACTTTTAATAAAAGCCTCATTTTTTATCGCGAATGGCACGAATAGGTAGCACCGCGCTTAACCGTGGAAGCCTTTTCACGCCCCCCCCCCCCCCCCCCCCCCCCCCCCCCCCGGGGGGGGAGGGGGGAGAAAGGGGGAAAAAATTTGGGGCCACCCGCC
>CAYOXS010000017.1:0-37137 GCA_964407935.1 uncultured Caldilineaceae bacterium | reverse complement strand
GCGTGGTGCGATGTCGCGTGCCCGCCCGCCCCCCCCCAAAAGATTAACTTAACATTATTGAAGTAGTGAAGGGAAAGCGCAGCAGCAATGAACTCAACCCCAACCCAATTCATTGCCCGGCACAACGTGGGACCGGCGGGCGCATGGCAGGCCGATTTTGACCATGTTCAAAAATTGCGACAGACCACTCACCGGCCAGATTTGCAGGCCGGCGATGTTGGCCATCGTTTTAAAGATGAACTCCGGCTGGCGCTGATTGCGGCGTTGTTCCCGGCGCAGAAGTCTGCCGGATACGCCGCGCTGGCGCGGGCCGCCGGCGCGGCGCACGCCGCTATTCTGGCCCAAAACCGATGGTTCACCGTTGGCGGCGGAGAAATGTCGCTCACCGAGCCGGGCCAGCCGCGCCAAACATTTGCCGTTGGCGACGCCGGGCTGTCGTACCCGGATTGGGTCAACGGCTTTGCCGCGGCGCTCATTGTCCGCGATCAGGCAGCGATCACCAGCCTCGGGGCGGTGTCGAGCATCGACGCCTGCGCCCGGCCTGCCGGCACGCTCGATGATTTTTGGCCGCTGTACTGCGGGGCGCTGGCCGCCGCCGTGATTGAGCCGGACGCCGCGCCCCGCTGGCTGGCCGAAGCGGAACAGGCCGGCCAAACGGCGCAAATTATCGAGCCGGCGCTGCTGCAACTGACCATTCTGCCCCATCTGCCGCTCATCGGTGCGCTGGCCCGGGGCGATGCCGCGGCGTTCAATACAGCGCTGGTCGCGGCGCTGAGTAGTTGGCAGCAATATTTTGCCCGGCCGCAGCAGCAGCGCAACTGGCATGGGCTGCTGGCGCCCCCGACCGCAGCGCTGAGCGCGGCCGCGGTTGAACGCGGGCTGCGGGTTGAAATCGACTCCGATTATTTGCCGCCCGAATTTATCAGCGGCGAGTTTGCCCGCGCGCTGACCGGAGTCACCTATCACTACCCGCGCCGCAGCATCGACACGCCGGATGAAGCCCGCTGGTTTCTGGATTTGGACGGTATCCCCCGCGCTGCGCGCCAGCACTCCATCATCGAAGAAAAGGGGCAACTGCTGGCCCGCTACAACATCAGCAATGTGGCCGGGCTGGCCCACGCCGAAGCCGATTTTGTGCTGCCCGCGGCGGGCGGGTCGAGCGCCGACCGGCCCCAACCGGCGCTCGGGCCAGCCGAGCTGCTCTACCTGGCCGAAGCCTACAGCCGCCAGCCAGCCGCCGACGCGTCTCCGCCGGCGCGGCGGCAGCAGCGGGCCAATCTGGTTGAAGCAATCAACTGCGTTAAAACCGCGCTGGAGCGATTATCGACGCAAAACGAAGCGCCGCTGTTCTATTCGGAGCGGGGGCGAGCGATGTTTGAGGCCGAGCCGGGCCGCTTTCAGCCGGAACGGCTGGCAGCGTACCTGTCGGCGTTGACCGGCGAACTGAACAAAGTTGAGGCTGCATTGCAACGCGAGCCGGCTGCGGCGGAGGATAGCGAAGCCGCGGCGCGGGCGGCGGCCATGCTGTCCATTGCCGTTATCCGCGAGCAGGTGCTGCCGCTGCTCCGGGCGCTGGCGGCAGACACCACCGGCGAACTGGTAGCCCAACTCCAGCCCCGGCCGGAAGATTACGCCCGGGTTTTTGTCGGTGAGGCGGCTGAGACGGCGCGAGCCGGCTACGCCCAATTGTGGGCCGGCGGCGCGCCGCAGGTGCGGCAGATCGCGCCTTTTGAAATTCAATGTCACGTGGCCCCGGCCGGCTTTTTGGCCGAAGAAAACGAGCTGTCAATCCATTTTCCGGCCGGCTACCGGGCCATTGCCCGCTGGCTCAACCCGCAGCGGGTTTGGGTAGCGTGGAAATACATCCCGCCCGGGCAGAGCGCTGGGCAGGCGTTCAACGGGCTGGTGTGGGTAGAGGATCATTGGGCCTGGTTCCCCAAGCCGTTTCGGGTGCTGCGCCAGATTTCGGAGTGAGGCGTGGTCAATCCTGCTGAAGCAGTTTGATCTGTTCGATATTTTCAGAGACCTGTCGCTGCGTTTCAAGCAGCAGCGTGTTGAGCCGGGTTAAATCATCGGCCAGGCTGGTCATCCGGGCCGCCACAGGGGCCGCGCCATTGGCCGGTGCGGGATGCACGCTGCAGATTTGCCGGTACAGGGCCACGGTTTTTGGCCCCGGCACTACCCCCAACTCGGCCAACAGCGTTTCTTCACAATGGTGGTACTGGCGCAGCGCGCCGGTTCTGTCGCCGGCTTTGTAGCGCAGCCGGATCAGTTGCCGGTGGGTGCGCTCGCGGGCCGGGTCCTGCTGCAGAATGCGTAGGGCGTACAGACAGGCCGTGTCAAAATCATCAATCGACTCAAAATATTCCGTCAGCCGGTCTAAAATAAGCAGCTCCATTAATTTGTAGCGTTCCCGTTCGTAAATGCACCAGTCGTAATAGCGGCCCTCCAGCAAATCACCGTGGCACGCGCCAATAACCGCTTCCAACGACTCCACCTGCCGGGCCGATAATTGATGTCCGCGCATAGTTTTGACCACCGCGAATTGCTCTTCCAGCGCGGCAATGTCCAGCCAATAGTCCGGCGTTGCTCTGATTTCGATCCAGTTGTGATCGACGTCCAGCGCCCGGCAGAAACACGTTTTATCCAGCGCGGCCTGCAATTTCCAGATGGCCTTGCGCAGATACTGTTTGGCGTTGGCCACAGTCTCGCACTCGCCCCACAACAGGGTGGCCAGCCGCTCGCGGTGATGGGGCTGGTTGCGATTGATGAGCAGGTAGCTCAGCAGCTCCTGCACCTTCAACCCATCTAGCCCAACCACGGGCTGGCCCTCAAAATTTGCCGCGAATTTCCCCAATAGCTGAATATACAGCTTTTCCATTTGCCCCCCATTTGATGGTCTACTGCAAGGTAAAATTATTGATGAGGTGGAAAGCGGAACAGCGCCGGGGTAAATCCGAGGAATAAAACCAGGGTCAACAGCAAGCTGGAATTCGAAATTCGAAGTAAAAAAACGACAACCCCTAAATTTTAAGGGTTTTTTGGCGCAGATGCTTGACGGTTAACCACCTTGCACCCAACGGTTGGGGAGAAAGCGCAAAAATAACGCCATTATTTGCCCATGCCGGCGGTTTCGCTGGTGTCTTTGGTAAAATAATAGGCCAGCAAAATGGGCACGGTGGTAATGGCGATGACCAGCACCGCCACAATATTGGTTACAGGGCGCTGGCGGGGGCGGGTTAGCTCGCTGAAAATCCAGATGGGCAGGGTTTGCTGCTGGCCGGCGGTAAACGTGGTGACAATGACTTCATCAAAAGAGAGAGCAAACGCCAGCATGCCTCCGGCCAGCAATGCCGTGGCGATTTCCGGTAAAATAATGTGGCGCAACGTTTGAAAGCCGTTCGCGCCCAGGTCCATCGACGCTTCAATTTGCGACCGGCCGGAGCGCCGAAAGCGCGCCAGCACGTTGTTGTAGACCACCACCACGCAAAACGTGGCGTGGCCAATGATGATCGTCCAAAAGCTGAACGGTATTTCCACCAGCCCCATCGCTGACCGGAGAGCGATACCGGTGACAATGCCCGGCAGGGCAATGGGCAGCACCAGCAGCAACGAAACGGCATCGCGCCCAAAAAATTTAGCGCGATAAACCGCTGCCGCCGCCAGCGTACCCAGCACCAATGCCACCAGCGTTGCCAGCGTCGCCACCCGCAGCGACAGCGCCAGTGCCCGCCAGACATCACTTCTGGCCCAGGTTACGGCAAACCACTCCACCGTTAGCCCCGGCGGCGGAAAAGTAAAGGCCCGTTCTTCAGAAGTAAACATGTACAGCACAATAATTAAAAACGGGCAGTGCAAAAAAAGGATCACCGCCAGCGTGGTCAACTTTAAACTGAAGGGCGCCGGCGACCCGCTGTTTTGGGGCTTAGAGGGCATCAAACGCTCCTAATTTTCTGGCAATTGTTAAGTAGACCGCCATAATCACAATCGGGATCATCGTAAATGCGGCGGCCAGGGGGACATTACCCGAGGTACCCTGATGCGACAGCACTGCCTGGCCGATAAAAAAACTGGAATTGCCCAGCGCGGATGGCACAATAAAATCGCCCAGCGTCAGCGAGAAGGTAAAAATTGAGCCGGCGACAACGCCCGGAAAAGCCAGCGGCAGCGTTACCCAGCGGAAAGTGTGGCCGGGTCGCCCGCCCAAATCGCTCGATGCCTCCAGCAGCGAGTTCGGCACGCGCTCGAGCGCGGCGTAAATGGGCAGCACCATGTAGGGCAGCCAGACGTATACAAACACCACGTACATTCCCAGCCAGGAGACTGTCAGTGATGGCCCGCCAATAACGGGCATGCTGAGAATACCGTCCAGCAACCAGTTCAGCCCGGCCAGATTAGACATCCAACTGATAATGCCCTCTTTGGCTAAAATAAGCCGCCAGGCGTACACCCGCACCAAATAACTGGACCATAACGGCAGCAGCACCGCCAGGTAGAGCCACGGCCGCAGCCGCGCCGGCGCAAAGCGCACCGAGTAGTAGGCCACCGGAAAAGCCAAAATGGCCGTTGTCAGCGTCACTACCGCGGCCATTGTTGCCGTGCGGACCACAATGTCCATGTTGGCCGGGGTAAAAAGCTGGCGGTAGGTATCGAGCGTAAATTCTTTGACCACCAGCCCGGTAAAGGGATCGAGGCTGAAAAAGCTTTGCACCAGCAGCGCCGCCAGAGAGCCAATGTAAAACACCACAAACGCGGCCAGCGGCGGCCCCAACAGCAGGGCCAGCAGCAGGTTGGGCCTGAAATAAAGATAGGTCGACAGCCGCTGCCAGAGAGAATTAGCTGGTTTCGATTCGGTTGACAGAGACGAAGGTTTGGTGGTTTGCATAAATTCCCGGTCAGTGGAGTGACCCCGGCCTCATTTTGGCAAAATGCCGGGGCAATGGGTTTGGGTCAGTTTGTCGATGAAATGTGGCGGCAGTGACGCCGATACCACAACAACCGCACCGCCCGGCCCCGGGCCGTCAACGCCTCTTTTGACGAGGTGTGCAGATTTTGTTCGACCACGGTCAGGTCGCCGCCCACGTTCAGTTCAACCAAATAGCGAGTCATAATGCCCAGGTACACCACATCACGGACGCGACCATCGGCGGCGACCATGTCGTCGGGGACGGGCGCGGCCGGGTCGGCCAGGTGGATTTTTTCCGGGCGCACCGAAAACATCTGCGGCGAGCCGGTAATCGCCTGCGCCGTTTCGCCGCTAACCAGATTAGACACGCCCACAAAACCGGCGACAAACGGCGTGGCCGGGTGCTCGTAAATTTCAGAGGGCGC
Organism: uncultured Caldilineaceae bacterium; assembly: GCA_964407935.1. Lineage (GTDB taxonomy): Bacteria > Chloroflexota > Anaerolineae > 4572-78 > J111 > J095. The sequence goes on along the minus strand of CAYOXS010000017.1, from coordinate 31,806 downwards.
GCCCACCTGTTCAATCCGGCCCTGGTTAAATACGGCCAGCCGGTCGCTCATGGTCAGCGCTTCTTCCTGATCGTGGGTAACGTAAACAAACGTGATACCCACCTGCTGCTGAATAGTCTTCAGCTCGAGTTGCATTTGCTGGCGCAGTTTCAAATCGAGCGCGCCCAGCGGTTCATCGAGCAGCAGCACCCGGGGATGGTTAACCAGAGCGCGGGCCAGCGCCACCCGCTGCCGCTGCCCGCCGGAAAGCTGCCCCGGTTTGCGCCCGGCCAAACCACCCAACTGCACCAATTCCAGGATGTCCTTCACCCGGCGCTGGCGCTCGGCGGCCGGCACTTTTTTGATCATCAGCCCGTACCCCACATTTTTTTCCACCGTCATATGCGGAAACAGCGCATAATCCTGAAACACCGTATTCACATCGCGCTCATAGGGCGGCAGGGCCGATACATTGTGGCCGTACAGGTAAATCTGGCCGGAGTCGGGGCGCTCAAAGCCGGCAATCAGCCGCAGGCAGGTGGTTTTGCCGGAGCCGGATGGTCCCAGCAGCGTAAAAAATTCGCCATCGTGGATGTCCAGATTGAGCTGGTCCACAGCTTTTACCTCGCCAAAATGGCGATTGACGTTTGAAAATTGAACGGCAACGTTGTTGTCAGTCACTAGCTCTGCGCCACCATTACGTGTTTGGTAATTTGATAATCGCCCACGGCTTCGGCCGACAGGTCTTTGCCAAAGCCGGATTGTTTAAAGCCACCGTGCGGCGTTTCCGAGGTCAGCGGCAGGTGGTCGTTAATCCAAACGGTGCCAAATTCCAGCTCCGCGGCCAGCTTCATGGCCCGGCCCACATCGCGGGTAAACACCGAGGCGGCCAGCCCGTACAGCACATCGTTGCCCAAATGGATGGCTTCGGCATCATCTTTGAAAGTGCTCACGGTCAGCACCGGGCCAAACACCTCGCTCTGGATGATTTCCGAATCCTGCGCGGCCCCGGCGATAACGGTAGGTTCAAACCAGCAGCCCCGCTCGAAACCGGCCGGGATGCCGCCACCGGTGAGAATTTTTGCGCCGGCGGCTTTGGCCCGCTCAATGAATCCCTGCACGCGCTCGTGCTGGGCGTACGAAATCAGCGGCCCCATTTCGACGCCTTCGTCAAAAGGCAGGCCAATTTTAACGCCGCGCATGCTGGCCACCAGCGCCTCTTTAACGCTGTCCAGCCGGTTGTGAGCCACGTACACACGGGTGGCGGCGGTGCAATCCTGCCCGGTGTTGAGCGTGGCGGCCAGCGTGGCTTTTTGGGCCACCAGTTCCACATCGGCGTCATCAAAAACGATGAACGGCGCTTTGCCGCCCAATTCCAAATGCACCCGTTTCAGCGTGTCGGCGGCGGTGCGCATTACTTTTTTGCCGGTGTTGGTTGAGCCGGTCAGGCTGACCAGCCGCACGTCCGGGTGTTCCACCAGCGCCTGCCCGGTCTCGTTGCCGCCGGTGATAATGTTGACCACTCCGGCGGGGATGCCGGCTTCGGCAATGAGGTCGGCCAGCATCAGCGTGGTGAGCGGGGTGGTGGGGGCCGGTTTCAGCACCACGGTGCAGCCGGCGGCCAGCGCCGGGCCGATTTTCCAGGCGGCCATCATCAGCGGGTAATTCCACGGAGTAATCTGGCCGCAGACCCCGACCGGCTCGCGGCGGTAAATTGAGGTGTAACCGGGCATATATTCGCCGGCATGCGCGCCGTGAGTATCGCGGGCGGCGGCGGCAAAAAAGCGCAAATTATCGACGGCAAAGGGGATGTCGCCGCCCAGGCTGACCATCTGGTACGGTTTGCCGGTGTTGTCTGATTCCACGCGGGCCAACTCTTCGGCATGGGCTTCCAGCAGGTCGGCCAGTTTCCACAACGCCATCGAGCGGGCAGCGGGCGTTAATTTAGACCAGCGGCCATCGTAAAAGGCAGTTTTGGCGGCCTGCACGGCGCGGTCCACGTCGGCGCGGCTGGCATCGATGACGGCGGCCAGAGGGGCATCGGTGGCGGGGTTGGTGATGGTGGACACGCCGCCGCCCTGGCTGGCCACCCATTCGCCGTTAATCCACAGTTTGGGTTCCATGAGTTGAGTCTCCTTTTGCAAAATAGGGGCTGCCGCCCTGGCATTGAATGGGTGTTACGCCGGCCAGCGACGCTGGCCGGCGTAACACCTGTGCCTTTTTAGCTAGCGGTTGCCAATAACGGCGATGTAATTGGTGACCCACTCGTGGTAGGGCACGCAATCCGAGCCGCCGGCGCTGCATTCGGTGCGAGGCGTGCGCCAAAAGGCAATGCGCTCAAAATTGTCGATGCCGTTGGTTTTGCAGCCTTCCGCGCCGAGGAGTTCGTTGTTTTCACAGGCAGCCGGCACTACCGGCACCGAACCAAACCAGGCGGCCAGATCGCCCTGCAATTTGGGATTAAGCGAGTGCTCCATCCACATGTAGGCGCAGTTGGGGTGGGGCGCGTCGATATGCATCATGGTGGTATCGGCCCAGCCGGTAGCCCCTTCTTCCGGCACGGTACTATCAACCGGAGCGCCTTCGGCTTTTAACAGGTTTACCTGGAACGGCCAGGAACTGGAGGCAACGACACCTTCGTTCAGAAAGTCATCGATCTGAATAAAAGCATCGTGCCAGTAACGGCCCACAACCTGGCGCTGCTGGCGCAGCAATTCCAGCGCGGCCTGAAACTGTTCCTGATTCAGATCATAGGGGTCTTTGATGCCCAGTTCGGGGTTGTGAGCCATCAGGTACAGGGCGGCGTCGGCCACGTAAATGGGGCCATCGTAGGCTTGCACCCGGCCTTTGTTGGATTGGCCATCGGGCAGGGTTTGTTCTTCAAACACCACATTCCAACTGGTGGGCGGGGTATCGCCAAAGGCTTCGGTATTGTACATTAACACATTAGACCCCCACTGGTAGGGCGTGCCGTAATGTTCGGGAGTGCCGTTGCCGTCTTTATCAACGGTGTGCCAGGGGGCGTTTTGCAGGCGGGGGTCAATGGTATCCCAACTGGGGATCAACTCCGGGTTGACGGGCTGCAGGCGGTCGCCGTAAACCAGGCGCAGGCTGGCATCGCCGGAAGCGGTGACCAGATCAAACCCGCCTTCGTTCATCAGAGCGACCATTTCATCGGAGGTGGCAGCAGATTTCACGGTGACTTTGCAGCCGGTTTCGGCCTCAAAATCGGTGACCCAATCGTAGTTGGGATCGGTTTCGCCGCGTTCAATGTAGCCGGGCCAGGCGACAATAGCCACTTCGCCTTCACCTTCGCCCAGTTCAGTGAGAGGGCCAGCCATAGCTCCGGCAGCCGGAGCAGCTTCGGCCTGGGTTTTGGCGGTTTCGGCTTCTTTCATGGCGGCTTCGGCCTGAGACTGGGCCTCTTGCAGTTGGGCCTGGGCGGCCTGCGCAGTAGCTTCGGCGGCGGCGGCGGCTTCAGAGCCAGCTTTGGCGGCTTCGGCTTTGGCGGCTTCGGCCTCTTTCATGGCGGCTTCAGCTTCGGCCTGGGCGGCTTCTACTTGAGCCTGCGCCGTGGCTGCCGCCGATTGGGCGGCCTGCAGCGCGGCGGTATCGGGTGTGGGGGCGGCTCCCCCGCAGGCGGTTAGCGCCAGGCTAAGCAACGCCAGCAATAATAGCAAGCGAACAATATGTTTCCCCATCATTTTCCTCTTCTCTTCTGTAAAGTTGAACTGCGGCATTAATAGAAAACTGCTCCCCTTAACATACCAAACGGGACATCAATGAATTCATCGGTCGCCTTGCGGTTTCACCTCCCAGTGCAAAAAATTAATACACAACGGAGCCGGTGATCGTCGAAGAAGAATGAGCAGCCATTGCCCGGCTTGTTTTGATTGTTGGGTGATATTCTGGGGAATGGGAAAAGTAATGGACGATTATAGATAGATGGTTGTGGAATGTCAACTTTGTTGGAATAAGTAACAAAAAACCCCCACCCGATAGCGTCACTGCCTATCAGCAACGAGGGTGAGGGGTTTTTTAGCGCCCTGTGGCTCTGAATGGTGGTTATGGAGAATCGGGAACCGGGGTAAACGTGACCTCAGCCGTTACGGGGCCGCGAGCGTGATGGTCGTACCGTCGCTGTCGCTGTCGGGATCGCTGTTGCTGGCCGGCTGGTAGCCAAAACTGGCGTGCTGGACGCCGGTCACCGTAAAGCTGACGCTGCCGGTTGACTTGGCGAGACCAGTTGCGCTAAGGCTGCACTGTCCGTTACTGCCTGTAATACAACTATCGACACCGGCCGCACTCCATGTGCCGCTAACAGTTGCGCCGGCAACCGGGCTCTGGCTGCTGCTCACGATGGTGACGGTAACCTGAGCGTCCCATTTGTTACCGCGTTTCTGGCTGATTCCGTCCAGGTCGGCGACCCGCATTGCTGGCGGAACGGCGCTGGCGGTGGCCGTTGGGCCTGGCTGGGGTGTTGCGGTTGCCGCCGGTGTGGCGCTCGGGGTAGCCGTTTCGGTGGGGACGGCGGTTGCTGTCGCTGTAGGCAGTGGTGTCGATGTATCGGTGGGGGTTGGGCTGGGAACAGGTGTGGCTGTTTCGGCGGGCGTTGGCACTGGCGTTGAACTGGAGTCGACGGTGCCATCGGCAGACAGGCGCATGGCGCTGCTGCTGGTGCTATCGAAGGCTGTCGGGGTGGGCGTGGGCGAAGCCAGGAGCGCGCCGGCAGCGGGCGAATTATCGTTAACCCAGGTAGTCACCCCAATGGAACCACTCCACGAATTGCCGCCACTCCACGAATTACCGCCACTCCACGAATTGCCGCCGCTCCACGAATTGCCGCCACTCCACGAATTACCGCCACTCCACGAATTGCCACCGCTCCACGAATTGCCGCCACTCCACGAATTGCCGCCACTCCACGAATTACCGCCCGCCCAGATCATCCCCCGGTCCCAGGCGTCTGCACCGTTGGCCCAGGTTAAACCGCTGGCGGACATAGCGGCCTTGTCAAGCCACTGCATCGAATCGGCCCAGGCCGCCCCCATCGCGTAAATTGTGCCGTTGGCCTCGACCGTATAGTAAAGATAGGCTCGCCCGTCATCACTGAGCAGGCGATGAATTGGCCCGGCGTAGTGAAAGGCGATTTCGGCCAGATTCATTTCGTTGAGCTGAACCAGCCCGTCGCCATTGGCATCTACCCAGCCGGTGCGGTGGGCCAGATCGGCATTGATATCCATGCCGTGGTTGGCCTCGGCTCCGGCCGGGAAGAAATTGCCAAAGAGCACGTCCGGCACCCATAACCGGCCCATGCCCTGCTGGAAGATGTTGTAAGAGAGGTCGCCATCGCCGGCAAAGGCGGGCCGGGCCGCAGCCATCAGCCGGAATTTGACCTGGTTGGGGGTTAGTTCGGGATGAACCTGCAGCAGCAGTGCTGCCGCCCCGGAGGTAATGGCCGTGGCCATACTGGTGCCATTCATGCGGAACAGGTCGGACGTGAGCGAATAGTCCGGGTGCTCCTGAACCAATTTGGCCGAGTTGGCCGGGTTGGTGTGGTCATTATACATAAAGCCGACAATATTCATGCCCGGGGCCAGCAGATCGGGTTTGGCAAAGCCATCCCGGGTGGGGCCGCCGCCCGACCAACGGGCCAGGGTGTCGTCGCGCCAGTAACCGGGAGTGCGCTGGCCGTCCAGCGCGCCAACCGTGATCACGTAGGGATCGTTGCCGGGCACGGTGACGCTTTCGGCCTTGCCGCTTTCGTTGCCCGCCGCCGCCACCACCACGATGCCGTTGGCCCAGGCCGCCTCGACCGCGCGGTTGAGCGGGTCGGCAAAGTAGGGGGTGGTGGAATAGGCGCTCAGGCTCAGATTCATCACCCGCACTTTGTAAGTGGCTTTGTTGGCTACCACGTACTGGATGCCCTGGATGACGTCTTCGTAGGTGCCGGTGCCGTTATCACCCAATACCCGCACGCTCAGAATGTTTGCTTCCGGAGCGATGCCCAAATATTCCCAGGTGGTATCAGCCTCAAAATTGTTCCAGATGATACTGGCCACGTGGGTACCGTGACCGTACGTATCGCGGCTTTTCTGGTAGTCGGTCCAGCAGTAACCATTGTACTGAATGATAGAGTTCTTATACTTGCCGGTGCCAACCTCTGAACATTGGCCATTGCCTACAAAGTCAGCCTGCCCCAAAAACCGGTAGCTGGTCCAGGCACCCAGGGTGTTTTTAACCTCAGAAGAGTAGTAAATGCCACTATCGATGACGGCAACTGTAACGTTAGTCCCCAGAATACCTTCCCCGCTCTCTGTCATTGGATATGAATCGGTTTGGTAAACATCTGCCCCAACGTCAATGCCGGTGTGATAGACCAGTTTATATACCCAACGATTTTGGGTTGGCTGCATATCGGGGCTGCCATCCCAGGGCACAGGGAAACGATAGTTGGTGACCCACCCGCTTTCGTCAACAGGTGACTGGGCGCTCTGCACGCCTTTGTTGCTGGTGATGGAAATAACGGCCGGATCAGCGGCCAGCGCCGCCAGTTGGCCGGCGGGCAGGGCTGCGCCAACCGCGTCAATCAGCCACAGATCACTGGTTACCTGGCCGCCAAGGCGCGACACCGCGGCGGCAGCGGCGGCTGAGTTGCCGGCGGTGACAATGACCGGCAGCAGTTTGCCAGGATAGCCGCTGAGGCCGGGTTCCACGTAAGCCGCACCCGCAGTCGTAGCTGGCCCGACGACTCCCCCCAAAAAAAGGGTAAACAGAGTAACAATGATCAGGGCTTGAATTTTTGTTTTCATCAAGAGTTCCTTATCCGGTACAGCCGGCTGCCCAAAAGTGAGGTTAACCGGCCAGGTCGATGGCTTTCTGGTGTTCGGCACTGATTTTGGGGATAGCGGCGGCGTGATTAACCCGGCAGAACTCGGCCTGTTGCTCGGCAATCAACTTTTCCAGGCGAAGAACTTCTGCAAACAGGGGGTCATGTTCGCAGGCCGCACCGGTTGACAATTGGGTTCCATTTAATTTTCCAACCAAACCGGCCCACCTTTTGACCAATCCAGATGTGTTCAGCTTCATGCTCATCTACAAAATCCTCGCGTTGCGGAAACCATTAGCCTACGGCTTGATAATAGTTATAACGGTGCCGTTACTGTCGCCATCCGGGTCACTATTGTTTAACGCCTGGTAGGTAAAGAGACCGCTGACGTTTTCAACCGTAAAGATAACGCTGGGTAGCCCGTTCATTTCGCTGCTGGTTACAGTACAGCGGCCAGCACTATCGGTGGTGCAGTTGGCCGTGCCGCTCAGGCCGCCGCTCCAACTACCGCTGACCGTGGCCCCGGCCACTGGATTTTGGTTGCCATTTACCACGCTGATGCCCACCGTGGCCGTCCATTTAGCGCCTTTGCCGTTTACGCCGCTGCCATCCAGGTCAGAAATGCGAACCGTGGGCAGGGGCGTGGCGGTGGGGCTGGGGGTTGGCGTGGGTGTGTTGACCGGCGTAGGCGTAGGGCTGGCCGGTTGATTAATGGTAATGACAGTGCCGTTGCTGTCGCCATCCGGGTCACTGTTGAGACCGGGCTGATAACCGTAGCCGGCCAGGGTCAGGTTATTAACGGTAAAGCCGACACTGCTCTGGATGGTGTTGATATTGCCAACATTAATCGTGCAGCGGCCATCGCTGCCGGTAATGCAGCTAACATTGCCGGATGCGCCGCCGCTCCATGTACCGTTTACCGTAACGTTGGCCAGCGGTGTTTGCCCGGCGTTGGAGACAGCGATGGTCACCACAGCCTCCCATTTGGCACCGGTGCTGTTGCTCACACTGTCCAGGTCCGACACACCCATAGCCGGCACAGCAGTGGCCGTCGGCGTGGCGGTTGGCGGCACGGCGGTAGCTGTGGCAGTTGACGGAATAGCCGTAGCGGTAGCTGTGGCGGTTGGCGGCACGGCCGTGACCGTGCTAGTTGGGGCAACAATTGTGGCCGTGGTCGTGGCGGTTGGCAGCACCGCAGTGGATGTGGCTGTTGCGGTTGGTGACAGCGCGGTGGCCGTCGCTGTTACGGCCGGCGCTTGTGGCGGCAGAGGTCGCTTGTTGCCGGTGTCAACCCAGTTATCGCCAACCCAGCGGCTGCTGGTCAGGCCACCGCCCCAACTATTGCCGCCACCCCAACTGTTGCCGCCACCCCAGGAGTTACCGCCGCCCCACGAGTTGCCGCCACCCCAGGAGTTTCCGCCACCCCAGGAGTTACCGCCGCCCCAACTGTTGCCGCCGCCCCAACTATTGCCACCACCCCAGGAGTTGCCGCCGCCCCAACTGTTGCCGCCGCCCCAACTGTTACCGCCACCCCAACTATTGCCGCCACCCCAACTATTGCCGCCACCCCAGGAATTACCGCCACCCCAACTGTTGCCTCCGGCCCACAGCATATTGTTGTTCCAACGGCGCTGGCCCTGCTGCCAGGTGAGACCGGAGCTGGCCAGGCTGGCGTTATCAATCCAGCGCAGGGTGTTTACCCAGACCGCGCCAAAGGCTGTAAAATTGCCGCTCTGATCGATGGTGTAGTAGAGATAGGCCCGGCCGTCATCGCTGAGCATGCGGCCAAACGCGCCCTGGTAGTGAAAGGCCATTTTAGCCGGGTCAAGCTCGTTATTCTGCACAAAGCCATCGCCATTCAAATCAACCCAGCCGATGCCGTTGGCCAGGTCGGTGACAATGTTCATGCCCGCGTTGGCCCGTCCATCGGCGGCGAAGCTGCCCAGCACGGCCTCGGGCGCCCAAATACGGCCCATGCCCTGCTGGAAGATGTTATAGACCAGATCGTTGCCAGCCGTCAGAGCCGGGCGGGCGGAAACCATCAGCCGGTACTTCACCTGATCCGGGGTGAGCGAGGGGGTTTTCTCCAGCATCAGGGCCACCACGCCGGAAGTAACCGCCGTGGCCATACTGGTGCCGCTCATACGGAAAAAGGTGCTGTTGGCCGAGTAGTCGGGGTGCTGCTGCACCAGGGTGGCCGAGTTGGCGATGTTGGCCGGGTCGTTGTACATGTAGGAGATAATATAGGTGCCCGGAGCCAGCACATCGGGTTTGGCAAAACCATCCCAGGTGGGACCGGTGGCCGACCAGCCGGGCAAAATATCATCGGCCCAGTAGCCGGGGGTGCGGTTGCCGTTAACCGCGCCCACGGTAATAACGTAGGGGTCGTTACCGGGCACGGTGATGCTTTCTGGCCCCGGCCCCTCGTTACCCGCCGCCGTCACCACCACAATACCGTTGGCCCAGGCCGCTTCTACCGCCCGGTTTAGCGGGTCAACAAAATAGGGCGTGGTTGCGTAGGCGCTCAGGCTCATGTTCAGCACCCTAATATTGTGGGCGGCTTTATTGGCCACAATATACTGGATGCCTTCGATGACATCCACGTAGCTGCCGGTGCCGTTATTGCCCAGCACCCGCACGCTCAGCACTTTGGCATTGGGCGCAATGCCCTGAGCCAGGTTGGTGCCAAAATCAAGGGCGCTGTTCCAGATGGCGCCGGCCACGTGCGAGCCGTGGCCGTAGGGGTCCTGACTGTTATGGAAATTGGTAAAGCAATACCCGGCATATTGGGAAGAACTGCCGAGTACTTCTGGGGGGCAGAAGCCGGCCCCGACAAAGTCAGCCTGGCCCACAAACATCTGGCTACCTTTTGTACTTAAAGCGCTCTTGGTTGAATTGTCAAAGAAGACGCCCGAATCCAGGATGGCGACGGTGACGCCGCTGCCGGTGATGGGCGTACCGGTGAGTCGCCCTTCCTGCAAAATATCAGATCCCACGTCGATGGCCACCGGGTTGGCAAATTTCCAGACGCCGCTATTGGCGGTTGGCTGCACGTCCGGGCGGCCATCCCGCTGGCTGGGCAGACGGGTTAAGACCATAAGACTGTATGAGATTTTCTCTTCTGCCTGCGCCGTCACATTACCGGTCAAAGAAACGCTGGCCGGCTGACTAAACTGGAAATTACTAACGCCAATTGCTGTTTTTTGCAGCAGTTGCCCATCCGGAGTCACAAAATGCAGCTCGCCGGCGCTGGTGCCGATGATCACGGTTCCATCGGAGTCAAGCGTGGGGCCGGCGGGAATATTGCCCGAAGCCGTGTACTGCCAGCGCACCGCCCCGGATACCGCATCCAGGGCATAAACCGTGCCCTCAAATTTGGACACATAAACGGTAGCGCCATCGGCAGAGAGGGCCGGTCTACTGTTAAAAGTACTGGTTGCGGGCTTAAAAACAAAGCGCTGCGCGCCGGTTGGACTCAGACCGTAAAAGTTAGCGCCGGCCGAAATATAGAGGCTGCCGTCACTGCCGATGGCGGGCTGGCCCTGCGGCGGGCTGGCGGCGCTAAACTGATAGCTGATCGAGCCGTTGGCCCCATTGAGGGCGTAGATCACATTTTCTGAACTGACAATGTAAAGCCGGCCCAGCGGCCCCAGCACCGGGCTGCGGCTAAAGGTAGCCCGCTGGGTGGCGGTAAAATCCCATTTCAGAGAACCGTTGGCATTAAAAGCAAACACGTGACCTTTGGGGTTGCCCCCCATACCAGTGGTAGAGAAGTAGATTGTGCCATCTGGCCCCACAACAGGGGTAGAGTTTACGCTGCCCAGGCTGTTGCCGTTAGCCTGCGAGGTCCACAGCAGTTGGCCGTTGTCTTGATTGAGGGCGTACACCAGCCCGCGGTCATCAGCCACATAAGCGGTGGCGTTAGGCCCCAGCGCCACCCCGCCCAAGAATTGGCCGGCGCCCGAACCGGTGAACTGCCAGCGCACAGAACCATCAAGGTTGACGGCGTACACCCGCTTTTGCTGGTTGGCCACGTAAATAACGTTGTTGCCACCCACCACCGGGGCGGCAATATACCCGGAGCCACCCAGCGCCGTCTGAACGCGCTGGCTGCCATCGGCGTTGAGGATGAGCAGCTTGCCGTTTTCGGCTAAAGAGACAAAACCGCCATTGGCCAGCGGTACAGCCGGAGCGGTCTGTTTGGCGTCGAGCGTATAAACCTCTTTTTTGAGGCGGCGGCGGCTGATAAAACCATCCCAGGGATCAGTGGCCGTGCGCACGCCTTTGTTATCAACAATGGAAACGATGCCCGTCTGCGCAGCCAGCGATGCCAGTTGGTCGGCAGGCAATTCCGCCGAAACAGCGTCGATGAGCCACAAGTTGCTGATAACCGTGCCGCCCAATCGCGCCACAGATTGCGCCGCATGGGTTGAGGCATTGCTGGCAGAAACGATAACAGCCAGCATTTCACTCCTTTGTGACCAGAGACCCGGTTCCACATAGGCTAAGGTTTTGGGTGCGGCGGCGGGTAAGGCCAGAATGGCGACTCCTGCTAAAATCAGTCCGAGGATGTGTAATTGAGAGCGTGTGGTTAAGGTCATCGAAATCTCTTTTTTGATCAATTGATAATGGTGTCGTTGCGCAACTGTCATCAGAAGTTGGAATCCGGTTTCCCGACAGGTTAATTATCACACATTAAGGCATGGCCGGATAGAGGGCATGGCCCTATAAACATAAAAAAACTCCCTATTTCCGGGAGTCGGGGTTAACCTGCTGGCTAGCCCAAAAACGCGCAACCAATCTAAATATTGCCGCCTGTTTGCAGGGGTTTCGCTTTGCGCCTAACTGTTGCCATAACCAGCGGCCAACGCTGTGGCCGCGGTTAAACCCGAGTTATTTCTCAGCAATCGTTGCTCCCGGAGCTACCACAACCTGAACGCCGAATTCATCCGGAGGCCGCCCCAGTCGGGGTGATATTCACCGGACCAGGAATTGCCTGCAGACGGGAAGATGCCGACCAACCAGAAGAGGCTGTCTCGCCACCAGTCGGCGTTTTGGGCCAGGGTTTGGCCCAGCCCAACCGTCACAGCCGCTTGCGGCAAGATCGGCAGCTCGACGGCTGCCCCCAGTACACTTGTTACGGTGATACAGGTACGGGACAACGCGCCGGGTTCTGTTTCCAGCTCCAGTTCCGTCACTATTCCGGCCAAGCAGGTCAGGAATAATATGGCAACGACGGCTGTTAAGCTTATCACCAGTAATCTTGTCATTTGATCAACCCTGTTGAAGAGGTGCCTGATCCAAGGTTTCACAGTAGTTAACATTCACACAGCAAAAACCAATCACAGCATGTGGTATATGATCGCCTGATTTTAAAATGAGGCGCTCACACCACAATACGTGATGGCAAAAAAACTATTCTAAATGTTAACTATTGCTGACGCCTGTTTGAGGCCCGCGTCAACCGCCCCAAGAATTACCAGTTGGTTTAACTTTTTCTACTTTGCGGACTTTCATTGAATATGTTCCTTTCGGTGTAATTTAATCCTTAAACACGCAGATTGCCACACTCACTCATTTGACCGAGGCCAGCCTTAACCGCCCCACGAACTGCCAGTTGGTTTAACTTTTTCTATTTTGCGCACTTTCATTAGATTTGTCCTGTTCTTTGAGTTTTAACTTCTAACCATTGAATTAGTCGGCCGGTAAAACGCCACTCTTCCCGCCAATTTGGCCACGTATCGCGCCAGTAGGCATAAAGCAATAAACTGTAATTAATAAACTGACTGGCAATGACCGCCACGCCATCAGCGTAGACAAGCGGCCCAGCCGAAGGGTTGCCAATTCTCAAAAATGATGTCCAGAGCAGTTGCAGGTTAACCGGCAGCGTAACCAACAAGAACGAGCCAACAATAAACCCGCCGCCCAGCAGGGTAATGCCCAGATAAATATAAATAAATTTCATCCCGGCGGCCGGTGGCGTAAATAGTTTGGCTTTGTTCAACCGCGATACAAACCAGTTGTAAGTATCGGCCTGCAAATTGCGCTGGCCCAGCAAAGCGGACAGCAAAAAGTAGCCATCCATTTTTGAAAACAGCCAGAACTGGGTAGTTAACCCAATGGTGGCGCTGAGGAGATTAAACTTAAGAAATTTGATAAACAACAAAGGCAGCGCCACAACCCCCATTTTTTCAAAGAAAAGAAGATACAGAATTGAGCTGATCCTGAGCAAATCAAAGATCATCCCGGCCGCCAGGGGGATAAACCGTGAGGCGCGCGGCACGGCCCAAATATTGTGCATAATCGTTTGGCTCATGGGGATGTAGCCTAACCGCTGCGTCCAGGTGATGGTGGCTTCGATGCCTTTGGCCTGGCAGGCCACCCAATGGAATGATTCGTGGAGGGCCATGTTAACCAGCCACACCAGCAACCCCACCGAAACGATCACAAAGTAGTAATCGTACCAGAAGAAGTCGGCCTGGCGCGGCCAAAAATCGGGGTTGGCCACCCAAATGGTCACCGCGGGAACAACAAAGGCCAGCCAAGCGATCAGTACAGGTGTTGAGAAAAAGGCCGCTGCCCATTTTTGGGGAAACCATCGGCGAGCCGCCTGGGCTGGCTCATCACGCGTCAGAATGACGGTGTTATCAATCGAGGCAAAAAAATCATTTTCAAGAAAAGCGTCAATTATTTCCTGCAAATCGGCCTCGGAAAAGGGGCCGATCTCGGCTTCAAATCGCTGTCTGGCCTGGCTCAAACTCAAGCCTTCGTTCAACCAGTTAATAAACCGAACACCCTCTTCCGGCAGTTCCAGAAAATGGTTGGCGTGGCCCAGCACAACCACGCCATTTTCAATTTGTTGCGATAAGGGGCGTAATCTGACTTTGCTGTCGAGTGAAATTGGGGGCATCGGGGTGTCCGGTGGTAATTAGCTTTCGATATAAAACGGTTTTTTTTGACGGAGTTTACAGGCTGGCTTAATTTTGTCCCTGCTTATCCCGCCAACTGCATAAATCCTGTCTAATTGATGTAATGATTGATGGCCATAATCTCGCTTTTAAGAATTTGCAGGCCCGGCTTGAGAAAGGACTGCTCGGTGCCGGACCAGGAAGACGACATCGAAAAGATATTGCCAACGGTAAACAGAGCGAGAATGAGAAATACCGGCATTTTTCTGTAGGTCATTTAATGCTCCTGCTGCTGTTGCAGATAAAGTCCAGATGGAGGCGGCTGCTATGATGATTATCGCACAGAGTGATGATGCTTGATATAGGGTATTCCCTACTTTTTTTAGGTTTCACCCTATCAGTAGCCGGGAGCGGGCCACAGGCTTTAAGTATTTTTGGGTTTTAACGGCAGGGTAAACATAAAGTTTGATCCCTGGCCTTCTTTACTTTCTACCGCAATACGTCCGCCGTGCATGTCTACCAACTCACGGCAAATGGCCAACCCCAGGCCCGTACCCTGGCCGTGGTGGTCGGGGTCATCATCAATTTGCTTAAACCGTTGAAACAGTAATCCCTGTTTATCGATGGGGATTCCCTGGCCGGTGTCCTGCACGCCCATCACAATCTCGCCGGCAGCTTCGGCCGCATACAACAATACCCGGCCCCGCCGGGTAAATTTTTGGGCATTGCTCAACAGATTGAGCAGCACCTGCCGAATGCGGAGCGGGTCCATCACCACGTCTGGCAATTGAGGCCCCATGCCCAGTTCAAAAGATACGTCTTCTGCCCAGGGCAGATCTCGGGCAACGGCGTGAACATCTCTCAAAAACTCCACAAGCTGAACCTTTTGCGGCTGGAGGGTAATTACGCCGGCTTCAAGTTTAATGAGATAAAACAGATCGTTGGTTAAGTTGACGGCATCCTGAGTGGCAGACAAAGATTTACCAATCCACTCCCGCTGCATATCATTTAATTGGCCCAATTCCCCCGTTTGCAGCAGCGACAGGGCCGTGATAGCCAGCCCCAACGGCGTGCGTAAGTCGTGGGCAATGTTGCTCAACCAGACGGTGCGCAGTTGGTTGGCTTCAACCAGGCGAGACCAGCTTTCTTCCAACTGTTGGGTACGGGCCGCCACCCGCTGTTCAAGGTTGTCAATGAGCATGGCGTTTTCAATGGCTACCGCGGCCTGGTTGGCAAACAGAATCAGCGGCGGCAGGTTATCGGGGGTGAAGCGGTTGCGAAAAGAGCGATTCTCGACGTAAATAACCCCAATTATTTCACCCTGCGTCATCAGCGGCACACACATAATTGACCGCAATTTAAGGCTGATAACGCTTTTGGCCGCGTCAAAATTTGGATCACACTGCGCGTCGTTCAGCATTAACGGCTGGCCGGTTTCAACCACCTGAGCAAAAATCGAGGTACTGATCTGGTTTTCGTCGGCGTTCAGCTCTTTACCCTCAACACCCCGCTGGGCCCGAATTTTCAGAGTGTCGTGAGCCTGCCCCAAAACCACATAACCTCGCTCCGCGCCAACCAGAGCAATAACACCATCCAAAGCGTAATTGAGCAGCGCGTCCAGATTTTTTATTTCCGCCATATGGCGGCTGATCTCAAGAATTTGCTTAAGGTAATCCGGGCTAACGGGTTTATCCGCAAATGCCGTTGTTGAACACGCGCCATCCGACGAAATTTTGGCGTTCGGCTGCGTCTGCCAGCCATGCCCGTTTTTGATTTGATCAGTTGCGAATGAGGCTGCAATCATAGCCTTGACTCCATTCGTGCTCGGGTTATTCAATTACACTGGCGGCACGCCAGGGTGGTTTAACCAAAATTTTTATTGACTAACCTGCTCCAGAAGTTGATCAAAAAATGAAACGTCTGGCGGAGAGGATGGATCGAACAGCGGCGGCAGCGGCGTCGCGGTGGGGATCGGCGCAGCAGCTTCAACCTGCGTTTCAATAGGCTGCTCGTTAGCCACGGTGACCGGCGACGGTTGAGGCACGGGTTCTGTCTCGGCAACAACAACCGGTTGGAGGGCCACCTCGCCCATCGATGTTGATTCAACGTTAGCCACAACGGACGCGGGTTGGGGCGCGACAGCCGGCGGCTGCTCCACAGGCGTTTGGGCCATCACCCGGGTTTCCATCAGTCCAACGAGGTCAACTACCACTTCCGGCTCGGATTGAACTTCTTCGGCTGGAATGGCAGCCGGTTCGAGTTGAGCCGGGGCCGATTCAATCACAGCCATCGCTGGCGCCGACGTAACCGGCCGCAGGGGCGGCAACGTATGCCGGATTCTAACCAGTTCGGGTCTGGCCTGGTCTGAAGTCGGGGTAACCAGCCTTAATAACAGCCAACCCGTTGCTGAAAATACAAAGACAATGAACGGGATGAACAGAATAAAAGTCAACATATCGATGACAGAAATTTGCTGGCGATTCATAGCTCATTGTCCTTGTAGAAATCGGCAAAAAGTGGTGACAGGCATCTGATGCAAAACAGAGGGCGTCGCCGTTGACGCTCTTTCGAGTTGAGGCCAATGCCTGTCACCGGAAGCTGGCTCAGCCGCCCCAGGAATTGCCATCCGTGTGTGAAAGTCCACCGGGCTTGGGGGCGGGGGCGGGAGCGGGGGGCGGGGGTGGCGGCGACGGACTCCAGGCAATTACCGCTGGCGCCAGTTTGGTGTGGGTGGGCGGCATTTGCGCCGCAGGCTCCGTTTTAACCGAAGCTGGTCTGATACCCAACAGCGCAGCGACAACTCCCAGAGCAGACATAAATGTTACCCCGGCCAAAAGAACAACAAGTGCTTTCCGTTTCATAGATAACCCTCCGAATAAATATAGTATGCTCGTAGTATTGACTATATCAGAAGATGGCAACGTGTAACATAGGGCAGCGCCCTACGTTTTATAAAAACGTCCCTAAGGTTCTGTTGACATTTAATCTGTATTGCTCGCCTGCAAAGCTAAACTACACGCAAAGGAATGATAAGTTTCTTATTAAGAACTTGATGATTTGCAAGCGAGTGATTGTAATTTCTTTAGGGCATGTTGACGTTTCATTTGGCTGAAACGTGTGGGGGTTAAGCTGATTTCGGTTTAAAAACATATGACCCAGTCAAAAAAAATTATGACCGGGTCAACTGATTTTTTTTGAGAGTGAAAAAATAGCGGGGCTAATCTTCGTCAAAAATAAGGCCGTGTTTCATGGCCAACCGGATCAGGCTGGCCAGATCACGCACCTGTAACTTTTCTAACAGAGAGGTTCGGTCTTTTTCAATAGTTTTAACGCTCAAGTGCATCAAATCGGCAATGGATTTGTTGGTGTGGCCTTCGGCAATGAGTTTTAGAATTTCGCGCTCACGGGTATTGAGCTGATCAAAACTGTCTTGCCCTTCTGCGGCGGGGGTTCCAAAGTCGGCCATCAGCAGTTCTGAGACTTCCGGGCTTAAATAGGTGCCGTTGCGGGCGGCGGCCCGGAGCGCCATCAGCAGTTCATCTTTGATGCCGCTTTTGAGGACGTAACCCTTGGCCCCGCTGCGCATACTCTGGCGGATCAGGCTTTTGTTGGAGTGCATAGAAAGGATAACTACCCGGGTTTCCAGCCCCATATCACGAATTTTTTCAGCCGCCTGAATACCGTTGAGCCGCGGCATGCCAATATCCGTCAACAGTACATCGGGCCGATACTGCTGAACTAACTGTACGGCCTCTTCGCCATCTTCGGCTTCGGCGACAATCTCAATATCCTCTGCTTTTTCCAGCAGCGACAGGATTCCTTCTCGAACCAGATGGTGATCTTCGGCAACAATGATTTTGATCATAATGTTATCCTTCCAGGGGCAACCGCACGGTCAGTGTTGTGCCCTGTCCGGGCTGCGATGCAATTTCATAATGACCGCCTAACATCTCCAGGCGTTCCTGAAGCCCCAACAGGCCAATGCCGTGAACACGTGGGGGCAAAGCGGCAACTGCCTCAACATCAAACCCAATTCCGTTATCCTCAACAGAAAGCTGAACCAACTCTCCGAGCGTTTTGAGCGTTACCACCACGCGGCTGGCTTTGGCATGTTTGGCAACGTTGTTAAGGGCCTCTTGCACGCAACGGTACAGAAATATTTTGGCTTGCTCAGGCGCTTTGGCAAGTTCCTGCCCCTTGTAAACAATCTCAATGCCCAGCCTATCGGCAAATTCAGCGCAGTGATCCTCCAGCGCGCCATTCAAGCCGGTAACATCCAGCGCTGGTGGGCGCAGGTCACGAGCCAGGCTGCGCAGCCGTTGAGTCAGGGCGATGGTCAGATCAATCGCCTTGCCAATTCTTTTGTCCAGAAAATTACAGCTATCCGGCAAATCAGTTTGCAGCAACTCCAACGCCAATTTGAGCGCAGTGAGGGTTTGGCCCACATCGTCGTGAAGTTCATAAGACAGGCGCTGCCGTTCTTCTTCCTGGGCGTTAACAACTTCCTGAGCCAGATGACGTAATTGCTCCCGTCCCATTTGCACCTGTGAAAACAGGCGGGCGTTGGCAATTGCAATAGCCGCCGAGTAAGCCAGGGTTTCTAGTTTTTTCAGGTCACCGCGGCTGAAACTGCCAGTTTCTTTGTTGGCGGCTTCCAATACGCCAATTTTTTGCTGACGGTGTACTAACGGTACCGCCAGCAGCGATTGGGTTACCAGGCCCGTAACCTGATCGATACCATTGTAAAAGCGCGGGTCTTTGGTGGCATTGGTCACCAAAACAGGCTCGTTGTTAACAAAAGACCAGCCGGCCACGCTGTTTTGCAGCGGCACAGGTTGGCCAATCATCACCTCTGAGCCAGGGCTGGCAGCCGCCGCAAAATACAGGTTATCCTGGCCCGGGTTGTGCAAGAGCACGGCCACACCCTGCGCCGCCAGCAATTGCCGGGCAACGTCCATCGTCTGGTTCAGCACGGTTTCCAGGTCAAGGGTGGAACTCAAGGCCCGGCCGGCAGCCGCCAGAGCGCCAATCTGGGCCGCCCGGTTTTCAACTTCAGCGTAAAGGCGCGCACTCTGGATGGCCACCGCCGATTGATCGGCCAGCGTTTGCAGCAAAAGCTGGTCATCCCGGGTAAAGCAACCTGGCTGGTCGCTTTCCACATTAAGCACGCCAATCACCTGTTCCTTGATTTTCATGGGAACACACAGCTCCGCGCGAGCCGACCAATCCGGGTGGCAAGAAACATAACGGGCATCCTTGCGCGCGTCGCTGATCAATATGGCCTGCCCGGTGCGCACCACCAGCGGGCCAATGCCCTTCTCTGCGCCGACAGCCAGCGTGATGCCTCGCTGCCAGCCTTCCGGTGAAAAGGACCAGTATTCAAGCCGATCCTTGTTTTCGTTTAACAGGGCGTAGGAAGCCCGGCTAAACTCTATCACATCGCCGATAATTTGAAACACTTCCTTCAGAATTGCGGTTTCATCGTGCAGCAGCGTCAATTCCTGGCTGGTTTTCCGAATGGCTTGCAGACGCTCCTGCAACTGAATCCGTGAGGTGATATCACTGATTACGCCGTAAATGGCCAATTCATCGGCTTCTTTGGCCACGCGCGCGCTGTCTCTAACCCAAATCACCGAACCATCGGCGCGAATGATGCGGTACACAACTTCACTGTTTCTTTGCTTGCTTAATGTGGTCCACTGATGTTTTGCAATGTGTTGATCATCCGGGTGAACCACAAATGAAGGCCAGAAATCAACGTTATTGAGGAATTTTGACTGCGAGTACCCACTTATCGCCTCAATTTTGGGCGAAAGATAAATAATTCGCTGCTGGCCATCCTGAGTGATACGCATCACGTAAATATGATCGCTAATGGAGGCGATCACGTGCCGAAACCGGCGTTCGCTCTCACGCAGGGCGCGTTCTGTCCAGCGCTGCTCTAAAATGTTCTTTTCAAGCCGGCTGTTAACCGCTTCCAGGTCGGCGGTGCGTTCTTTTACGCGGGCTTCAAGTTCGGTGTGGGCCAGTTGCAACGCTTGCTGAGTGGCTTGCAGTGCTGTAACGTTGTGCTGAAGCTCTGCGTTACGGGTTTTGAGATTTTTGTAGAGCTGGCGGATTTTCAGATGGGTATTCACCCTGGCCAGCAACTCCTGGTGAAAGCAGGGTTTGGTGATGTAATCGCTGCCGCCAGCTTCAAAGGCTTTGGTAATGCTGCCAACGTCGGCCAGCGCGGTCATAAAAATAATGGGAATATCCCGGGTGTGGGGCTGGCTTTTTAGCCGGTTGCACGTTTCAATGCCGCTCAACCCGGGCATCATAATATCAAGCAGAATCAGATCGACAGAGGTGTGTTCGAGCTGTTGCAGCGCCCGTTCGCCATTGTGGGCAATTTTTACCAAAATGCCAACCTGTTTTAGCAGTTCAAACGTAACCTGCAAATTTGTCGGATCATCATCAACAACAAGAACAGTTGGCAACTGGCTTTGCTGAGATTGCTCTTCTTTTGTCATTAGCAAGGAGGATTCTATTCGATCCAACTTTTCAGAGATATCCACTCTTTTTGAATTACCATTTCCTGGGTTTCCTGAGAAATGGCCTGGGCCAGTTGACGGGCCTGACTGAGCGCTGGCCGTGTTTTTAATTTTTTCAGGGTGACCATTGCCTCGGCCAAGTGGGCGCTGGCTTCAGCTACGGCATGGGTTTCAAACTTTAACTGAGCCAGTATTAACCTGGTTCTGGCTGTTTCGTATTCGCTCTTCAGCTTGCTCAGAATTTCCAGGCTGTACTGCAAACTGGACTCGGCCGATTGATACCGGCCCAAGCGCCACTGCACAATACCCAGAGTTCGATGGGATATGCCTTCTTCGAGCGGGTCATCAAACTCGGCGGCGTGCTTCACCGAACGTAAAGCATAGGCCAGGGCCAGATCAAGGTTGTTTTTTTTGATGTGCAGTTCGCTCCAGCGGCGTTCCAGCTCAGACTTGAATTCATCAGACCCCACTTCCAGGAAGAGCGCCTGGCTGCGTTCCAGATAAGCCTGCGCCTGGTCCAGGTCTTTTTCCAGATAAATGTGCAACTGGGCAAAATTACTGAGCGTATTTGCCTCTTCACCGATGGCGCCCGTTTTTTGCCAGATGGCCAGACTTTGCTCAAACAGTTCAGCCGCCTGTTGCCAGTCACCGCGCTCCATTTGCAGGTTGCCAAGGTTATTACTTACCTGGCCCTGCCCAAAAACATCGCCAATTTTTTGTTTGATGGCCAGACTCTGGTAGTAAACTTCGCTGGCGCGCTCCCAGTTACCCTGCTCGTAATAGACAATCCCCAAATTAAGAAGCGCCGTAGACTGCTTGACCAGGTCGCCAAGCTGCTCATAAATCTGAATACTTTGCCGGCAGAATTGGGCCGCCTGAGATAACTGCCCAAGCTGGCTGTACACGTTGCCAAGCACGTAATATGCCCGGCCAATGGCCTGTTGTCCTGCCTGGGATTTTATCTGCGAGGCCAAATCAAGGCCGCGTTCGCACCACTCTAACGCCTGTGAGGTGTTGCTCTGGCGCAAAAACAGCACCGCACCATCCAGATAAGCCAAAGCGGTTTCTACGGTGGGTTGGCTGCCAGCCTGTAGCCCCAGCCCCTTGTTCAGATAATCAAAAGCCGAGTCAATTTCACCCTTTTTCTTGTATACTTCGGCAATACTCTGATAAATTCCAATTAACCGCCGCAACGGGTAGTGCTGCGGGTGCAACACTTCAAGCTCTTCCCGGGCCAGATCATACTTTGTTAAAGCATCTTCATAACGTCCCATGAGCGCCAACAATTTGCCCATCGACTCATAAATGGCCAGTGGTAATTCTGAATCATCATCCACCACGTCGGGCCGGGCCAGTAAACGCAGCGAGCGTTCGTACCAATGCAACGCTGAGTCGTTGGCGTAGGCCGCTTGGGCTTGCTGAGCCGCCTTAAAGCTGTACGGTAAGGCTCGTTTGGCATCACCGGCGGCTTCAAAGTGCCAGGCCAGTTCCTCAATGGCCTGGGCGTTTCTTTTGGATAGCTGGCTTTCCAGAATTTCACCCGCCTGACGATGCAGGATTTGCCGGCGCAGGACGTTCAGATCAGTGTAAAGTACGCTTCGAATTTCGGTGTGGCCAAAGTTAAAGGTATTTCCGCCCCGGTCTTCCCAAACAAGCTGCTCTTCCATAGCCAGGCTCAGATATTCCATTGCCTCCCATTTTGAAAAACCACTGAGCGCTAAAATATCTTCAAAGCGAAATCTTTGCCCTAACACGGCGGCCTGACGCAGAAAATCCTGTGTATTTGGTGTTAAGCGATGGATCCGCCGCCACACGGCTTCGCGCACACTATTGGGCAGCGAGATGGTCTGGATCACAGGAAATTGCCAACTGTTCTGCTGCCGGGTTACAACGCCATCTTTGATCAGGCTTCTGGTGATTTCTTCTACGTAAAAAGGGTTGCCGCTGGTGTGTTGAAAGATTGTCTGGCTGAAATGATCGGGTACGGATTGCTGCAGCAGGTTGGCCAATAATTGGGCAACTTGCGGCTGATCCAATCGGTTCAAATGTTGATGATGGCAAATTGGGCTGCTGCTGATGGTGTTGATCGCTTTCATCAGTGGATGGCCGGGATCAACTTCCGTATCGCGATACGTTGCCAAAATCAACAGTGACATTGCAGGTAGATGATAGCACAAATGGCGCAACAATTCCAATGAATTCTGGTCGGCCCATTGCAGGTTTTCAAGCACAATAAACCAAGGCCGCTTTTGAGTAGCCAGCTTCACAAATTGCGTCAAACTGGTCATCAACCGGAGCTGTTCCAGCTTGGGATCAAGCGCCGGTGGCTCGGTTAATTCCGGTAAAATTTGCTTGATCTGGGGCACAATACGGGTGAAATTGGCCAGCAGCATCCGAATTTCATCGTCATAAAATTCAGGCGGGACCGTGGCCAGGTAGGCCTGCAATAATTCGGCAAAGGGGTGATACGCCGAACTGCCGTTGAGTTCGTTGCAACTGCCAACCAGCAGCACCGGCGGCGCGCAGTGGGTGGCCGCGTGTTGAATAAGCCGTGTTTTGCCAATGCCTGATTCACCGGAGACAAAAACAAGCTGACCGGCGCCGCTGCGGGCTTTGCCCCACATCTCTTTGAGCGCGGCCAGCGGTTGTTCGCGGCCCACCAGCGCCTCCGACGACTGGATTTGCATGGGGTTGAGGGCGCTGTGGGTGAGCTGCCTAACCTGCCGGGCGCTGGCGTAGCGCTCGTTGGGGTTTTTGGCCAGCAACTTGAGCACCAGATGTTCCAGCGCCAGCGAGAGAGTCGGGTTGATTTCGCGGGGTGAGCGAGGCGTTTGCTGCAACTGAGCCAGCATGATTTCCTGATCGCTGCCGGCAAACGGAAGTTCTCCGGTAAAGAGCCGGTACAAGGTTACGCCCATCGCGTACAGGTCTACCCGTGCATCAACCGGCTGCCCCAGAATTTGCTCCGGGGCAAGGTAGGTGGGGTTTAGCTGCACCAACGGGGCGTTAAGCAGATTTCGTCCCTCAACCAGCCGCCCCTGGCCAAAACCGCTAATTCTGATACCATTGCCGGTGAGGAAAATATTGGTGGGTTTGAGATTACCGTGGACAATACCGTGGTTGTGAAGATGTTCCAGAGCCATGTTCAGGTTTATGGCGATGTCAAAAATCTGGTCAAACGGCAACTCAATGTTAGCCGCCAACAAATCTTCCAGCGTTTGGCCGGCAATGTACTCTTCTACCACAAAATAATTATCGTCAATATTGCCCCAATCAATAACTTTGGCAATTGCGTGGTGGGTTAACCCGCCAAGTTTGGACATTTGCCGGAAAACCGGCGACGCCGTGTCTCGCGCCAGGATTGGGTTTAACAGTTTTATCACAACGGGGTTGTTGGTTTGGGTGTCAATGGCTTGCAGGGTTGTTCCCAGCAGGCTGGCGCCCAGTTTGCTTTCAATTTGATAGCGCTTTTTGATCAGGTTACCGGGCAGGTTGAGGGCTTCACGGGTTTTAACGGCTGTCAGCGCAGCTTCTACCGAGGGGTAAATTATAAACTGATCGGCAAAGCCGCCCAGTTCGATAACCTGACGCACCGCGTTAGACGGCGCAGCCAGCACTATCGGTTCGCCCTGCCGCTCCTGATTGAGCGTTACCAAAGATTTGAGGCTGGAAGTTGTGAGCCGCTCCACGTGGGATAGATCGATGATGGATTTTGAGAGAGTATCCTGCTGCCGCAATTTGGCGAGCTGGTGGCTCAGTTGGTCAATACCGCGCTCATCAAAAATGCGGGTTGGCGTTAAAATTGCGGCGCGGCCATCGTTGGCAACGGCCAGATTTACCGTACCGGGCGGGGTCAGATCCAGAGTCATACCTTCGTAGGCCAGCAGAATTTCGCAGTGGCTCTGTTTGGCATTTTGATCGCGATAGGCAATGGCCGACGCCTGAATATCCAGCAATTGATTATCGGAATAGGTGGGGTCGTAATGGAACAGGATCAGCTTTTTAACGCCAGCAGCCTGGGCCAGGTCTACTCCAATCAGCGCCGAACTGTGGCCCCAGTCTACCTTGTGCCGCCAGACATCTTCAAGCGTATACTGGGCATCAAAAACGAGCGCATCGGCATCTCTGAAGAAATCAACGTAGGGTTGCAGGGTTACTTCGTCAAGCCGCTTATATTCCGAGTCGCTGGACTGGACAAAAATGCTGTGGTCATCCTCAAACCGAAAACTGTAAGATTTGCCGGGGTGCGCGTTTTCCAGAGTGTTGAGCGTTACCGAACCAACCTGAAACGGCTGCCCCACCTGGAGCCGTTTAAACTCGATGGTTGCATTCATGTGTTCCAGCGAAACCGGAAAATTCAGGGGGTTTTGTTGGGTGTTCAGGCCCAGGTGGGCATCGTGAAGGCTGTAAATAAAAATGCGGTTGCCGGGGATATGAGCCGGCACAAAAAAGGGAAAGCCCTGAATGTGGTCCCAATGAAGATGGCTAAACAGCAGGTGAAGGGTACCTTCGCCCCGGCCACACGGCCCCTTCATTAATTCCAGCCCCAAATCGCGCAGGCCAGACCCGGCATCAATAATAAAGGTTTCGCCGCCGGCCTGTACCTCAACGCAAGTGGTATTACCGCCGGCCGTGCCCCGCACCAGCGCCGGCAGCGATTTTATATAACTCCAAACCGCTTCCGAGTCATTAGTGTCGATTGCCGGCATGCCCAAAATCGCCTGGTGCAGCTTTCTTTCTACTTCTGCGGGCTTCAGCGGGCTTGGAATTGAACCTCGGGCACCCCAAATTCGTATCTTCACAATGAGTTTCTTTTTAACTAATGCCGCTAATTTCTATTAGTTCATCTTTCCGGCAAACATTCAGCCGAACTTTCTCACGCCCGCCGTTCATCCAGAAGGCGGCTAACTTCGGCCAAAATTTCTGCCGGTTGAAAAGGCTTGCTAATAAATGCCAGGTTATTTTGGTCAAGAAATGTGCGGGTGGTCTGGTCAAAAATATCGCCAGAGATAAAAATGAACCGCTTGCTTAGTTGGGGTTTTTCAACGCGAATCTTCTCGTACAATTTCAATCCACTTAACCCCGGCAGACGAATGTCGCACACCACTACATCATAGTCTATCTCAAGCAGGCATGCTCTGGCGGTTAAGCCGTTGCTAACAGCATCAACCGAATACCCCTTGTCGTGAAAAATGCGGTTGGTTAATAATAACAGGTCTTTTTCGTCTTCAACAACGAGTATTTTAATATTTTTTCTGGATTGACCGGCCTGTGGCCAAACGGTAAATTGTTTGGGTGACGAAGCTGACGGGATGCCGGAACCGGCGAGCCGGTTGGAAAGTACGGGGAGTTCAACAAAAAAGGTGGTGCGCCGCCCCGGTTCACTTTCTGCCCAGATAACGCCATCGTGTTCGCTGACAATACCGTGACACACCGATAAACCAAGCCCGGTGCCTTTTCCGGGTTCCTTGGTGGTGAAAAACGGGTCAAAAATACGGGATAAATGTTCTGCTGGTATTCCAGAGCCATTATCCTGAATTGCCAGCCTGACAGCCGCGCGCTGCTGGACAGGTTGTTTGTTGTCGATGCTGGCCGGCACCAACCGGGTTGCAATCCGTAAACGCCCGCTTCTTTTGGTATTGGCCATCGCCTGGCGAGCATTGTTGAGCAGGTTTATCAGAACTTGCTGAAACTGGCTGGGGTCGGCCAGCACCCAGGGTGAGTCGGGGGAGAAGTCTGTTTCAATGGTAATATTCTGGTTGTGAAATTCGTATTTTATCAGATCCAGCGTTTGATGCACCAGTGAGTTGATGTCAACCGGCTTTCGTTCAGATTTGTGCTGCCGGGCAAAATCAAGCAGTTTACGGACAATGGCCGCAGCCCGTTGACCCTGAGTTACAATGCGGTTGAGGTCGTTAATGCTCTCCTCATCCTGAGACAACGAGCGCAGTATTTCCGAATAACCAATGATGGTGGTCAGCGGGTTGTTCAATTCGTGGGCCACGCCGGCAATCAACTCGCCAATAGCCGCCAGTTTTTCGCTCTGCACCAGGCGCGCCTGGGCGTCTTTTAGCGCGGCCATCTGGTTGTGCAATTGTTGATACAGCCGGGCATTTTCTATGGCCACAGCCGCCTGAGCGGCCAGCGTTTCTAATATCTCAATATCCTGATTGTTGAAACCACGGTTGTCACATTTGTTGACAACTTCAAGAACCCCAATCGCCGTATCGTTAACCTGTAGCGGAACACCCAAAATTGACTTTGTCCGAAACTGCGCTTTTTGATCAACCTCATTAAAATGACGGGCATCGTGCCGGATATCCTGCACAATTTGGGGTTTGTTGTGAATAAAAATCCAGCCGGCAATACTGCCATCCATTGGCACCGGAATAGATTTTACGGTAGCCTGTTTTAAACCGGTGGCGGCGGCAAAGTACAGTTCACTCGTGTGTTCATCAAAAAGCAAAATGGCCGCCTGTTCAGTCTCGATAACCTCACTGGCGACCTTTATAATGGAGTCGAGTAGTTTTTCCAGATTTAACGTTGAATTTAAATGACGCCCTACCTCCAGCAGTACCCGCAGTTGCAGGTTCTGTTTTTCCAGAGTTTCCTCTCGGACAAACTGCGCATTGACTCGTTTAAATCCAACGCGGCTGTCTAATACTGTTTCCTGGTCCATGATAACCTATTTATCTAGAAAAGAACTTACGAATTTGCTTAACACTCGGATGGATAGATTTTCCCAGCCTAACATTTCTTATAGTACATTATTTTCTAACTATCAGCTATAGGGTGAAACCCTATTTATTGAAAATTACACCCCATAACCGCTGGACTCCGGATTTCCCGGGGGATTCTGGGCTGGGCTATGCCGAAAACGGGCGGCAACAAAAAACCCGCCATGTTGGCGGGTTTTGGCAGATTATCTTACACCTTACAATTGAAGCCTATTCAGGTTATCGGCTTAATCACCGGGCCAATTTTACTTTGGCAACGGGTTAGTGACCTTTCTTAAGATTTCTTCCATCAGGTCCAGCCTGAAACTTTTGGCTATTTCCTGCATCTGGTCGGCAAATACGGGGAAATCAGGCTCCAGCCTTGCCAGCAGCATTTGCACCGACCCAATATCACCTATTCTGGCCGCGAAAAAGAGCTGTTCAAGCTCGGATTTTGGCGGGAGGGCAAGCTCACTCAAATCTTCCGATTGATTTTTTGCCCAATCTTCCAGCGCGTTCTTCTCTTTGAGCCATTGCAGATTCAGGTGATTGGCTAATTTTTGCAGCAATTTATCAGTCAAAATCGGTTTGCTCAAGAAATCATCGCAGCCAGCCGCCAAACTCTTCTGGCTTATTTCGGCTGATGCGCTGGCAGACACAGCAATGATAGGCATCTGTTTCAGATTTTTTAACCGGCGAATCTGCTTTGTTGCTTCGTATCCGTCCAGGCCGGGCATCAGCAAATCCATCAAAATCAAATCCGGCGGCTGGTCAATAACGGCCTGAACCGCCGCCTGCCCGGAGTCTGCTTCCCGGGTTCTGAAGTCAAGCGGCTCAAGAATGGCGCGTAAAATTGCCCGGTTATCGTCCCGATCATCCACAATTAATATCGTGTAGGGTTGGCCCAAATGCTGGTACCCTACTATCCTGTCCATTACAGCCACGGCCGCAATTGTTGCCGGCGTCCTGCGGGTGATCACCGGCAGTTCAACGCTAAAAGTGCTACCTTCGCCCGGCTTACTCGCCACAGAAATGGTACCGTTCATTAACTCTACCAGCCGCCGGGTAATGGCCAGGCCCAGGCCGGTACCGTTAGCATCGCCAATTTGGGTGAAGGCCTCAAAAATATAATCCTGGTTTTCGGGGGCAATCCCAATCCCGGTATCAATCACTTCAAACCGAAGCGTCAGCCTGTCGTCCGCCTCCACAGCAGGCACCGGCCGCGGCCCAGCCTCTACCCGAAAGGTTATTTGCCCCTTGTCGGTAAACTTTACGGCATTACTGAGCAGATTAAGCAATATTTGCCGCAGCCGTTTTTCATCAACGTTGACCACGGCGGGCAGCGACTCTGACGGTTGAAATTGCAGCGTCAACCCTTTTTGCCGGACTCTTGCTCCAATGATGTTTAGCAGCGTTTGTAAAAAAACGTTCAGCAAAATGTCGTTGGATTGGGTGGATATTTGCCCTGCCTCTATTTTGGATAGGTCCAGAATATCGTTGATCAGCAACAGCAGATGCTCGCCGCTGTGAAAAATAGTTTCAAGGGCCTGTTGATGGTTGGCCGCCAGCGACCGGTCATTTTGGAGAATTTGAACATACCCCAAAATACCGTTTAACGGCGTGCGCAGTTCGTGGCTAACGTTGGCCAGAAACTGGCTTTTGGCCTGGCTGGCAGACTCTGCCGATTGCCGGGCCTGCTGTATCTCCTGAAACAGGCGGGCGTTTTCAATGGCAATGGCCGCCTGCGTGGCAAAGGCCATGGCCAAATTGGCGTGGTTTTCGGTAAAAAACTGGCGCTTGTTCTTATCAATACCCAGCTTGCCAATCACCCTATCCCCAAACAAAAGTGGAACACCCATCCAGGACCGAATCTGCTGGTCGTAGGGTGATAATTTTTCCCAATTTACTTCCCTGGTGTTGTTAACAACCACGGGCCGCCGCGTTTTAACAATTTTCTGCTCTGTTTTCAGCTTTGTTATACTAAACCGTAACCCCACTATCTGGGACAGATCATCAAAACCGGCCCCATCGATGATTTCAAAATGGTTGTCGCGTAATACCTGCACAGAAGCGCTGTCGTAGGGCACCACTTTTTTAAGCTCATCCAGAATGCGCCGGAGCACCTCCCGCAAATCCACCGTCGAACTCAGGGCCAGTGATGCGGCGCGCAGTGTTTGGGCCTGCTCCAGCGACTCATGCAGCGCCTGTTGTGTTTGTTTGATTTCGGTAATATCCTGTGCAATGCCTACCTGACGATGCTCGTTGGTACCGGGCACTGTAAATTGAAACGTTCTGGCCCAAATCCAGCGCACTTTACCGTTTGCATGACGGATACGGAATTCCTGGCTAAAGTTGCTGCCTTCGGCAACCGCTTTTTGATAAGCCGCAAAAAAACCGGGTTTGTCTTTGGGTAGAATAGTCTCAAACACCGTGTTGACGTATTCATAAAGCTCTGTTATTTTTCGCCCAAACACCTTTTCGTAGGCGGGGTTGATGTAAAGGAGTCTGTCATCGGTTTGCAACCACAGAACATGCTCAATGTTCTCGGCCAGTTGTCTGAATTTGGCTTCGCTCACCGCCAGTTCGCGGTTGGCTTGCAACGCCTGCTTGGTAATGATCATGCGCTGTTCCTCGGAGCGCTGGCCGATGATCGCTATGGCGTAAATGTTAGAGATCCGTTCGACAACCTTTGAATCCTCGTCGCTGTAGCCACGCGCCGAATTAATCACAGTGATTTGTCCCAACAACTGGTCATTTGCCGTAGTTGGCGCCGATAGAATATTGTTGAGTGGGATTTGACCAAACGGCGTTTCGTGAACATTGGAGCGGCGGGCCGGATTGTTGGAATAGAAAGTCCTGCGCGTTTTTAAACTTTGCCCCCACAGGCCGTTGTATTCATCTGCGCTGCGGGGGAAGATAACCGGCGTATGTGCCGGTTGCGCAACACCCTCCGGGGCTGAAATTGCGCAACAAATGTTATCGCCGGAGACCGGATCGATAATTGAAACGCAGCCGTGGCTGCTGACAGTCAGTTCCATCACTGTTTTGCAAACAAGATTGGCCACCCTTTCAAGCGACATTTCGGATGAGAGCACTTCTTCGGCCAGCGTGGCCACGGCCAGGTTTAAAAATGTTTCTTGCCGCAGGGTTTGTTCCATCTGCTTTCTGACGGTTATATCAGAAATATATCCGTGCCACAGCGTTGAGCCATCGGCCAATCTTTCCGGGGTGAACTTGCCGTGCAGCCAGCGAGTTTTCTGACCGGACAAATTTACCCGAAACTCTGTTTCCCACAGCTCCAGCATTGTTGCCGATTGGTGAATATTTTCCATCACCCGGTTGATATCGTCGGGGTGGATACGCGCCAGCCATCTGCTGGCATCGCCGCTCACCTCATCGGCCGTAACGCCCATCACGGTGCGGATACCTTCGCTGGCATATTGAATTTGCATGCGCCCGCCGGGAAACAGCCGGAACTGGCAAATTACGCCGGGCACGTGTTTGGATAGTTTGCGCAGCAGTTCGTCCCGTTCCTTAAGTTTGGTCTGAGTTTGTTTTAGCGCGGCCACACCTTGATTGGCCCCAACAATAGCCAGATTTTCTTTTAATTCGAGTTGGTTGGCCGCCAGCCTGCGTTCAAGTTCCAGTCTGACGCACGAAATTTCAAGCGTGGCGTAAAGTTCTTCAGCAATTATTGGGGCAATCATATACCCGCTGGGCAAGGTTTTTTTTGCCCGTTCCACCAGCGCCACATCAGCGGAGGTGGTCACGTAGATAATGCCGATACTGCGCAACCGCTCGCGCAGCTTTTCGGCCAGGGTAATGCCGTCCATTTCCGCAGATAGTTGAATAGCCACCAGCGCCAGATCCGGCTGATAACTTACGGCGAGGTCAAGGGCGTTTTCCGCGCCGTTGGCCAACAGTGGCGTGTACCCCCACTCTGCCAGCGGACGCTCAAACGCTTTAAAGAGAGTTCGGGGTTCACCCTCCACAACTAAAATGGCTTTGTTCATAATGGTTTCTCCGGTCGTGAGAAAGCCAGGATTGGCAACCTGAGCACTGCCGGCAAAAAAGAAAAGTACTGGTTGTGTGGCCCTGTCCCGTCCCCTGGATAAATCAAAAAAAATACCTTATCGCAACAGTGTGGATAAGGTATTTTAGCGCAAAATCAAACTTTATGAAACTGCGGTATCGGCCCGGAACCGGCCAATATTTATGCGCCTTTGGTGGCGCGAACCATATGCAGATACCAAAGCGCGCCCAGTTTCTCGAATTGAAGCGTTGCTTTTTCAAAACAGGATTCGGCTTCAGTGCTGGCTTTTTGCCGGTAAAGCTGGCCCAACTCCAGCAATATCTGCCCCTGCAAATACGGGTCATTGCGCGATTGGCTCAATTCGAGGGCCTGGTTCAGTAACAGTTCGGCATCGGCAAAGTTGTCCAGCCGCCGGTGCAATCCCCCCAAAATACGCAGACTGTGGGCCTCTTGCTGGGTTAACCCGGCCTGGCGGCTCAAATTCAGAGCTTGCTCGGCCATCTCCAACCCTTCGGCCAAGCGGTCATTTTCGGCATGCACCAGCGCGGAAATCCACGATGCTTCCGCTTTGATCTCCACGCTGTCAATTGATTGAGAGAGGTGCAGCGCCTGTTGCGCGTGATGTTCGGCGGCTTCAAGATTGGCCTGCATCAGCGCCACTTGGGCCAGATTGGCGCAGGTTTGAGCAATGCCCCAGGTGTCACCCAGATGCTGCCGAATCACCAGCGCTTCTTCAAGATCAGTTTTGGCCTGCTCCAGCTTGCCCATAGCCAGGTACAACAATCCCCGATTATCCAGACTAACAGCC
>CAYOXS010000016.1:25692-37432 GCA_964407935.1 uncultured Caldilineaceae bacterium | reverse complement strand
CTGGAGCAGCAGCGCGAAACCGGCGACGAAAAATTTTACGACCAGACTCTGTACCAGCCCGGCCAGAGTCCCATTTTGCGGCAGTGGGCCAGCGCGGCAGAGGTGCTGGCCAATTATTGGCGGGCCGACAGGCGAGTCGCCGCGACGCAAATTATCGGCGCGATGGAACTGCCGCCGGCCGCCAGCCCGGCCAACCGGGTCAGCGCCCAGCGGGTGTTGCAAACCGAATTTATCCGGCTGAACCTGCCGGCGCTGTGGTGGGCGCACCTGCCGTTGTGGGGCGTGTCGCCGGGGCTGGTGGCGGTGCTGGCGCTGCCGTGGCTGGCGTTGCTCGGCTGGGGCGCGGCGGGAATCTGGCGAAATTCAGCGTAATGGCGCTTCGCGAAGCGCCCCTACCGTAAATTCATCGATATGTCTAACTCTTACCTGCTCAAATCCTATCGCGTCTGGTTGGTGCTGGGGCTACTGCTGCTGGTGCTCATTGCCGCCGAATCCGTGGCACTGCACTCGGTTTTTACCAGCAAATATCCCGGGGCCAACGATTTTTTTGTGCGCTGGCTGGGCGGGCGGGCGCTGATTCTGCACGGCGTCAACCCCTTTGACCGCAGCGTGGCCGAAGAGGCCCAAAAAGCGATGTTCGGCCGGCTGGCCAGCCCCACCGATAAAGACGAGGCCTATTTTGCCTATCCGCTGTACACGCTCTATTTTTTCTGGCCGCTGAGTCTGGTCCGCTACGATTGGGCGCAGGCCATTTGGATGACGCTGCTGCAATTTATGCTGCTGGCCGTTACCCTGCTATCGATTTACCTGTCGGGTTGGCGGCCGCCGCGCGGGCTGTTTGTGGCAACGATCCTGTGGGGTATTGTTTTTTACAACGGCGCGCGGGCTATTATTCTGGGGCAATTTTCGGTGCTGGTGGGGCTGGCGCTGCTGCTGGCGCTGGCGGCTATCGCTCACCGGCGCGATAATTGGGCCGGGGCGCTGCTGGCCGCGGCCACCATCAAACCGCAGATGGTTTTTTTGGTGCTGCTTTTTGTGCTGTTGTGGGCGCTGTTCAACCGGCGGCAGCGGATCGTCGTCAGTTTTGGGCTGAGTCTGGCCGCGCTGATTTTGAGCAGCATGCTGCTGGTGCCGCGCTGGCCGCTCGATTTTGTGATCAACATTTTTGCGTATAGCGAATATGTGCAGCACGGCACGCCGCTGGAAAATCTGCTGCACTATTTTTTGCCGCCGGCCAGCGCCGCGCTGCTCACGCCGGTTTTGTCGCTGCTGTTTTTTGCGGCGCTGTTGCCCGGCTGGTGGCTGGCGATAAAGGGCCGGGCGGGGGCGTACACCTGGGCGCTGCTCTCCACGCTCATCGTCGGCAGCCTGATCACCTTTCGCTCGGCCACCACCAATCAGGTGATTTTGTACCTGCCGCTGTTCTTTTTCTTCTATCGACTGGCACTACTTGGCTCATCTAATCAAGTTGTCGGTCGTTCGTCGTTCGTCACTCGTTACTGGTCACTCGTCATTCTTGTTGGCCTGTTTATTTTGATGTGGACGGTGTTTGCCGCCACGCTGGTGGGTAACTACGAAAACATTATGCTCCACGGTCTGTTGCCGGCGCTGCTGCTGTTGCTCTACGCCGCCGATTGGCGCGGCCTGTGGCGAGCGGCTGAATCTTTGGAGCAGGCTGCCCCATGAACCGGACCCGACTCGCCTGGCTGGTTCCCGTTGCTTTTATTTTGTGGCTGTTTTTTGTGCTGGCCTCGTTTTTTGCCGTGCAGAAGCCGTTTACCCCGGCCACTGCGGCGGCGTTGGCCGGCCTGCTGCTCGATGCCCTGACCGCCAGCTGGCTGCTGCTACTGGCGCTGGGGTTGGGGCTGTGGGGCTTGCGCTGGTTGCGGCTGGCGGAGCTTTCGCCGGGCCAGCAGATTGTTTTTGGTACGGGGCTGGGGTTGGGGGCGCTGGGACTGGTCTCGCTGGGGGTGGGGCTGGCCGGCTGGTTTAACCGACCCGCGGCTTACGCCATCACCTTGATTTTAACCCTGGCCGCGCTGCCCCAACTGCGTCGCCTCTGGTTCGATTTGCGCCGCTGGCGGCCGGCCAACCGGCCGTCTCGATTGACGCTGCTCTATTTGCTGCTTTATTCGGCGCTGGCGCTATTGCCGGCGCTGCTGCCGCCCACCGATTGGGACGGCCTGTTTTATCACCTCACCGGCCCCAAACTGGCCATCGAGGCTGGCCGCATTGTCGGCGGCGTCGATGTGCCGCACTTCAACTTCCCGGCGCTGATGGAAATGCTCTTTGCCTGGGCCATGCTCCTGCGCGGCGATGTCGCGGCCAAGTTGCTGCACGCCGGCTACGGCTTTTTACTGGCGGGAGTAGTCTATCTGGCGGCGAGCCGGCTGCTGGAGCGTCGCGCCGGCTGGCGGGCGGTTGTTTTGTTGGCCAGCATGCCGATGCTCGCCACCCTGGCCGGTTGGGCCTACAACGATCTGGCGCTGGCGTTTTACCAACTGGCCGCGATCTACGCAATTACGAATTACGAATTACGAATTACGAATGAAAATCCGGAGAAAGGTAATTCACCATTAATTATTGGCGGAGCGATGGCCGGGCTGGCCATGAGCCTGAAATACACCAGCTTTGTCACCCCGCTGGTGATTGTCGGTTTCATTGTGTATTTCGCCACCCGTTACCCGCAATTCGCCGCTCGTCACTCGCCATTCGCAATTCGCGCCGTCGCCGTTTTTGCCCTGCCGGCGCTGCTGGTGGCCGCGCCGTGGTATCTGAAAAACTGGGTGTTTACCGGTAACCCGGTCTATCCTTTTTTGTTTGATGTTTTTGGCGGCGCGCAGTGGGACAGCTTCCGCGCGGGCTGGTACGCCGCGGCGGGCACGGGCGTGGGTTGGCAGCCGGGCACGCTGGCGGCGCTGCCGTGGCTGCTGACGCTCGGTACCCGTGACGCCAACTACTGGGATGGCCGCACCGGGCCGCTGCTGCTGCTTTTTTTGCCGCTGGTGATTTGGGCCGGCCTGTCGCGCCGATTTGCCGGCCGGCCGGTGCCGGCGGCGGCCAAAATTTTGCTGGTTTTCGCGCTGGCCCACTACCTGGTCTGGATGCTCGGTGTGGTTTGGTCGCAGAGCTTGTGGCAGAGCCGGCTGCTACTCGCGGGGCTGGCGGCGCTGGCGCCGGTTAGCGGCTGGGTTTGGGCCAGCCTGCCCGGTTTCAACCTGCCCCGCTTTTCGTTGAGCCGCTTTGTGAACATTGCTGTGGCGCTCACGCTGGCGCTCACGCTGGCCGATGTGGCTCTGCTGACGCTCAAAATCGATCCCCTGCCGGCGCTGGCCGGCTTCGAGTCGCGGGCCGATTATTTAACCCGGCGGCTGGGCGCGCATTACGCCGCCATCGAGCAGGTTAACCAGTTGCCGCCGGCAGCCAAAATTGTCTTTTTGTGGGAGCCGCGCAGCTACTACTGCCGGCGAGATTGCCGCCCGGACAGCATTCTGGATGAATTTGCCCATCTGGTTTACCGGCATGGCAGCGCGGCGGCCATCGCCCGGCAGTGGCAGGCCGAAGGCGTAACCCACGTGCTGATTCATCGCGCCGGCCTTGAGTTTATGCGCCAACACCAGCCCGCCGCGGTCGATGAGGCGGTGCTGGCCGAGCTGCTGGCCCATCACCTGCAACTGGTCGCCGATGTTGCCGGCGCGTATCAGCTTTATCAATTGAAATAATAATTTGAAAGTGGGTAGCTCTGTTGAGTATTGGCAGCAGATTCTAACCGCAGAGGGCGCAAAGACCGCTAAGGATCAATAAAATCTTTGCGAACTTTGCGTTCTTTGCGGTAAATTTCTGAAAAAATACTCAAAACCTGAAAACGGTATTGCATGAAACTTACCAAATTTGATTTTGTCCTGCTGGCGGTCATTCTCTATTTTACGTTTATTGGCGGCACATTTTACAGCCAGCTTCATTATTTTTTGCGCGTAGCCAATCAGATTATCGTTACCGGGTTGCTGGGCGGCTGGCTGATCTGGCGGCTGAAACAGCAACTCGGCCTGCCGCGCACCTCGCTGGATGCGGCGCTGGGGCTGTACCTGGCCGCCGGCCTGCTCAGCGCGATTTTTGGCCAGTCGGCGCGCTTCAGTTTTGAGAGCCTGTGGCTGTCGCTGGCGCACGTGCTGGCCTTTTATCTGCTGGTCGATCTGGCTCGCCGCGGTTACTCCGCCAAACTGGTCTGGGCATTTTATATGGCCTCGGCTGTGGTCTGTTTGGTTGGGCTGGCCGAGTTTGCGGCCTGGTATGCCGGCGTTGGTCCCTTTGCGATGGGCTGGCTCGAGGTGGGGGGCTGGCGTCATCCCCTCCCGCCCCAGCTCTACCGGCTCAACATCACCCTCAACGGTTCGACGCCGCTGGCCAATTACCTGTCGCTGCTGATTACCCCGGCGCTGGCGCTGGCCATCAGCCTGCCCCGCCGCGACCAAAACCGGCCGGCGCTGCTGGTGTGGCTGGCGCTGGCCGTGCCGGTCGAGATTTTAACCTTTTCCCGCACCGGTATGATTGGGCTGGGTCTGTCGCTGTTGCTGCTGCTGGCGGGCTGGCTGGTGGTTTACCGCCAGCGAGGCGCGCGGCTGCGGCAGCAGTGGGCCGGCTGGCCGCGCTGGCAGCGCTGGGCCGCGCTGCTGTTGCTGCTGCTGGTGGTGGCGCTGGCCGGCTGGTGGCTGCTGCGAGCCTTTACCCAGCGCACTTACAGCATCGGCTTTCGGTTTAGTTTGTGGCAGGCGGCGCTCCAAATTTTTCAGCAGGAGTGGTTGCTCGGGGTCGGGCCGGGTAATTTTGGCAGGGCGCTGCTGCGGCTGAACGACAGCGCCCTGCCGCGGCAGCAGGTGGGGTCGGCCCACAATATTTACCTCAATACCGCCGCCGAGTTGGGGCTGGTCGGCCTGCTGGCCGGCGCAACCCTCTATTATTTCACCGCCCGGAGCTGGCTGGCGCACTGGCGCAGGCTGACCATGCCGGCGGCCAAAATCCGGCTGATTGGGCTGGGGGCGGCGCTGGCGGGGCTGGCCGTGCAGTTGCTGGCCGACAGTTACGCCGCTACGCCCAACATTTTGGTCACGATGGCGCTGCTGGCCGGCGTGGTTGCGCCGCTCAAAATTGAGCGCCCCGGCCGGTTCAAACTGGCTCCGGCGGCGCTGGCTCTGGCCGCGCTGCTGGCGAGTTTGGCCGGCTGGCTGTGGCTGGCTCGGGCCGACTGGCACTATGAGAGCAGCTTTCGGCGCGAGCAGGCCGGCAACCTGCCCGCGGCCGTGGCCCAGGCCGAACAGGCTTATCAACTCGATCCGGCGCTGGCGCTGCGGCTGTTCCGGCTGGCTCTGCTCGAAGCCCGGCTGGCCCACCAAAGCGGCGACGCCGCCCTGCGGCAGGCGGCGATTGACCATTACCAATCCGGCCTGGCCCGGGAGCCAATTTTGGGGTTGAATTCGGCCAATCTGGCGGCGCTGCTGTGGCAAAACGGCCAGCAAACTGAAGCCATCGACTTGCTGACCCGCACGCTGGCTGTTGAAGGCGATCCCCAATACTGGCTGAATCTGGGCTATTTTTTTGAGCAGCAGGCCGATTGGGAGTCCGCGGCCCGGGCTTACGGCCACGCGCTCGGTGCGTCAACGGGGCTGGCGGCTTCGCCTTTTTGGCAGCAGCCGCTCCGCGCCCAACATTGGCCGGAGGTACTGGCCGCCGCCGAGTCGGTGGCCGGCCGGCCGGCGCTGGCCGGCATCTATCTGGCCCGGCGCGAAGACGAGGCGCTGGCCCAACTGCTGGCTGTCCCCGGCGCGGCGGACGAGCCGTCCGGGCAAATGGCCCAACTGGAGCTGGCGCTGCGCCAGCATCACCCCCTCGATCCGGCGGTTGCGGCCGCGCTGGCGGCCAATCTGCCGCCGCTCGATTATTTGGGGCGCGGCCAGCTCGCCCGGCTGACCGGCGACACGGCCACGGCCGAGCGGCTGCTCAAAACGGCCGTTTTTTTGGGCGACAACCGGGCCTATTATCCGCTGGGCCAGCTTTACCAGCAGCAGGATAATCTGGCCGCTGCCGTTACCGCATACCGGCAGGCGCTGCTGCTCAGCCAGCCGGAAAACATCGAGGTGATCATTTACGGCCGGCTGGCCGGCAACGAGCCGACGCCGCAGCTTGTGCGGCTGGCCGGGGCCGGGCAGATTGAGCCGGCGCTGGCGCTGATTCAACTGTATCAAACCAGCGGCCAGCCGGCAGAGGCCGATTCCGTTCGCAGTTGGCTGGCTGGGCAGGACGATTTTTTCTCGCCGGCCACTTTAAATATTGACTCTGGCCAATGACCAGCCAAATTTTTCGCCGATCACCGTTAAAAATTACCGCCGTCCAGTTGGGACTGCTGCTCTTTTTTGTGTTTTTTACGTTTATTGGCGGGCAAACGGCGCAGGGTATTTTCGATGCCGTTTGGCGGCGCAACACGCTGCTGGTGATGACCGGGCTGATTGGCCTGTGGCTGGGCTGGCGGCTGCTGGGCCGCGAGCGGCTGCCGCGGACCCCGCTCGATGGGCCGCTGCTGCTGCTGGCCGCGGCGGCGGGGCTGGCCGCGCTTTTTTCGCAAAATCCGGTGTACAGCCACGAAACGCTGGTATTTTGGGGCATGTATCTGGCCGTGTTTTACGCCGCCGCCGATTTTGGCCGCCGGCGCTGGTTCACGGAACTGGCAATCAACGCCATTGTGCTGGTGACTGCTCTGGTGCTGGCTTTTGGCGGGCTGCAACTGTGGTGGTGGCTCACCGATTCGGCGGCGAGCCTGCCCCGGCTGTCGGTGCTGGGCAATCCCAATACGATGGCCAGCTTTTTGGCGCTGGTTTTTCCGCTGGGGCTGGCCCGGCTCGTCGCGGCCAAGAATCCGCTGCTGAAAATTGCGCTCGGTGGCTGGGCGCTGCTGCTGGTGGCCGCGCTGCTGCTCACCCAATCGCGGGGCGGGCTGCTGGCGCTGGTGGTGGCCGGCGGTTTTTTCGGCCTGATCTGGTTTCGGGCTGCCGGCGGCGAGTTCGTCCGCCGCTGGCAGTGGGCGCTGGCCGGCGCCGGTCTGCTGCTGGTGGGCGGGCTGCTGGCGCTGGGGTTGGGCCTGCGCGGGCTGAATGACGGCGTCGATATCCGCCAGCAGGTGATGCTCGGCGCGTTGCGGGCGTGGCAGGCCCACCCGCTGTTCGGCGTGGGGCCGGGCGCGCTGGGGCAGGCGCTGCTGCAGCAACCGCTGACGCTGGCGCAAATCTGGCCCGATGCCCATAATTTATATCTGACGTTTGCCGCCGAAACCGGGCTGCTTGGTACGGCGGGGTTGGGCTGGCTGCTGCTGGCGGCGGCGCGGCGGCTGTGGCGCGATGTTGCCCGGCCCGTCGATGTGCTGCCGCTGGCCTGCGCCGCCGGTCTGCTGGGCTTTGCCGCCCACAATCTGGTCGATTCCCAGCTCAAATATCCGGCGATCATGCTGCTGGTGGCGGTGCTGGCCGGTTTTTGGCTGGCTTCGCCGGCCGAGTCTGCCCGCAGTTGGGGCCGACCGGTTGCGGCGGCGGCGCTGGTTGGGCTGGCCGCGCTGTTTGCGCTCGGATGGCGGGGGGGGCAAAATATCAGCAGTTACAATCAGGCGGTTAACGCCGCGGCGCAAAATGATTGGGCCGGCGCGGCCCGGCAGTTGGCCGATGTTCGCGCTTTTGCGCCGGATAACCCGTTTTTTCAGCGCCAACTGGCCTTTGCGTTGGGGATGGCCGCAAACCGGGATGAGTCGGCCCGCCGGCCGGCCATCGAGCTGTACCGGGCGGCGCTGGCCACGGTCAACCGGCTGGCCATCGATCACGCCAACCTGGCGTGCCTGCTGCATGCAGACGGCCAGTCTGCCGCCGCAATCCGGGAGTTGGAGCAGGCCAGACAGTTGGAACCCAACAACCTGACCATCCGGCTGGCACTGGGCGAATTGCTGGAGCAAATAGGCGATGACTCCGGAGCGGAACAGGAATACACCGCCGTGCTGACCGCTCAACCGGATTTTGCCGCCGCCGGTTTTTGGCAGGAAACGCCGGCCCGGGCCGCGCTGGCCCAACAGGTTACGCTACCCACCGCGCCCCTGCCCGCCGATATCCCGGCGCTGGAGCGCGAATTTGCCGCAGCCACGGCTCCATCGCCAAATGAGGGGCGCTACGCCACCGAAGTGGCCCGGCGGCGGCCGCTGCCGGCCAGCCGGCTGCCCTGTTTGCAGCCGGTGCTGCCCACGGCCCGGCTCATCGCGCTGACGCTGGCCGAGGGGCAGGCGCTGCAACAGGCCGGCGAAGTGGATCGCGCCGCGGCTGTTTACCGGCGGCTGCTGGCCATCGAGCCGGCGGCGGCGGTAGTTCAATCGGCATTGGACAGGTTGTGAGGAGTTTTGAGTTTTAAGTTTTAAGTTATGAGTTCGTGTTGCGTAAAACGTAAAACGTAAATCCAAAATCCAAAATCGTAAATCGTGTTGCGTGTTCCGTTCATTCGTCATTCGTCATTGGTCATTGGTCATTGGTCATTCGTAATTCGTAAATGAAAAATGTGGTCGTGAACAGCAAAAAATCAGATTATATCTGGCTGTTGGTACTGGCGCTGCTGGTGCGGGGGCTGGCGGCCTGGCCGCAGCAGCAGCCCAATTATATGGACGCGGCCTATTACACCGTCACCGGGCAAAATCTGGCGCAGGGGCGCGGTTTTGTCGAGGATTTTGTCTGGAATTATCTGGGCCATCCCGGCCCGCCGCCGCAGCCGAGTCACCTGTACTGGCCGCCGCTGACTTCACTGCTGGCCGCGGCGGGGATGCTGCTGGGCGGCCAAAGCTACCGGGCGGCGCAGGCGGGCTTTGTGCTGGTGTCGGCGCTGCTGGCTCCGCTGGCGGCTTATGCGGCTATCGCGCTGGGCGGGCGGCGCTGGCACGCCTGGCTGGCCGGATTGCTGGCCATTTTCAGCGGCTTCTATTTTCCCTACTGGACCGCCATTGACAGTTTTGCCCTGTTTGGGGTGACCGGCTCGCTGGCGCTGCTGCTGGCCAGTGAAAGCGAAAGAATGAAGGCTGAGGGCGAAAGGCGGAAAAATTCATCCTTCATCCTTCAGCCTTCAGCCCTGCTTTTTGCCGGGCTGCTGGCTGGGCTGGCCCATCTGACCCGCGCCGATGGCGTGCTGCTGCTGGCGGCGATCGAGCTGTATTTTGCGTGGAAATTCATTCGCAACACGCAACACGCAACGCGTAACAAATTACAAATTACAAATTACGAATTACGAATTTTGGTTTTGCCGCTGCTCGGCTATCTGCTGGTGATGCTGCCCTGGTTTTGGCGCAACTGGCAGGTAGCAGGCGCGGTGCTGCCGGTGGCCGGCTCGCAGACCATCTGGCTGGCCAGCTACGATGACCTGTTCAGTTACGGGCGCGAGCACTCGCCGGCGACGCTGTTTGCGGCGGGGCTGGGGCCGGTGCTGGCCGGGCGCTGGTGGGCGCTGCTGGTCAATTTACAAACGGTGCTGGCGGTGTGGGGCATGGTGGTGCTGCTGCCGCTGGCGCTGGTGGGCGGTTGGCATTTGCGGCAGCGCGGGCCGGTGCAGCTCGCCGCGCTGTATGCCGGGCTGCTGCTGGCGGTGATGACCCTTGTTTTTCCGTTTCCCGGCGCGCGGGGCGGGCTGTTCCATTCCGGGGCGGCGCTGCTGCCGATGATTTACGCCACGGCGGCCATCGGTTTGGAGGTGGCTGTGGGTTGGGTGGCGGCCCGGCGGCGCGGCTGGCGAGCCAACAGCGCCCGGCAGGTATTCGCCGTTGGGTTGGTAGCGATAGCCGTCACTTTGAGCCTGTTTTTGTATAATCAGCGCGTGCTCAAAAATAACGCCTGGAACAGCGCCGACGACGCTTATCCGGCCATTGCGGCCTGGGTGGCGGCGCACGACGCCACCGCGGTGGTGATGATTGGCAACCCGCCGGCCTATCGCTACCACGGCGGCGGGCCGAGCGTGGTGGTTCCCAACGAAAATCTGGAAATTACGCGGCAAGCGGCCCGGCGCTACGGGGTGCGGTATCTGGTGCTGGATAGTAACCGGCCCGCGCCCCTGGCCGAGGTGTTCGCCCGGCCAGAATTGGCGGCCGGATTGACGGTTGTGGAACGCATGGGCGATGTAATTATTTTTCAGGTAGACCGGTGAGTAATCGAAAATCGAAAATCGAAAATCGAAAATCAAATCTGCCGGTTTGGCTGGGGTTGGCCACGGCGGCCGGGTTGTTTTACCTGGCGGTGTCGGCCTGGGGCTACGGCTACGTGGGCTTTCCGCTGGACGACGCCTGGATTCACCAGACTTACGCCCGCAACCTGGCCGAAAGCGGCCAACTGGCGTTTGTTACCGGCGTGCCGAGCGCCGGCTCGACCGCACCGCTGTGGTCGCTGCTGCTGGGGGCCGGCTACTGGCTGCGTTTGCCCTATCGGGCCTGGACATACGGCCTGGGCATCCTCTTTTTGGGGCTGACCGGCTGGACGGTGAACCGGCTGGCGCAGCGGCTTTTCCCGCGGCGGCCGGCGGCGAGCGTGTGGGCCGGCTTGTTTTGCCTGCTGGAATGGCATCTGGTTTGGGCGGCGGTATCCGGCATGGAAACGATGTTGTTTGTCTGGCTGTCGGCGCTGCTGGTGGATCGCTATCTGGCGGCGCAGCCAATTTCCATCCGTCGGGCGCTGAGGCTGGGGTTGATCGGCGGCCTGCTCATCCTGACCCGGCCCGAAGGCACGGGGCTGGTGGGATTGCTGGGGCTTGATCTGGCCTGGCGCTGGCGGCGGTCATTGCCGCGGCCGGGTTGGGGCTGGCTGCTGGTTCGCTGGCTGGTTATCGGCGTGGGCGCGGCGCTGCTGCTGGGGCCGTATGTGTTGTTTCATTTGCGGCTCACGGGCATGCCCTTCCCCAGCACATTTTACGCCAAACAGGCCGAATACGGCCAGATTTTGCGTGATTTTCCGTTGTGGTGGCGGCTGTTTGGAAATTTTGGCCCGCCAGTTGAAACCGTGCAGGGCGTCTTCCGGGTGATTTTTATTGGCCCGCAACTTTTACTGCTGCCCGGTCTCGGTTACGCGGCCTGGCTTACGTATAAAGAACGGCGGAGCGAACTCTGGTTTATCTGGCTGTGGTGGCCGGGCTATTTGCTGCTGTATGCGCTGCGGCTGCCGGTAACCTACCAGCACGGCCGCTATCAGATGCCGATCATTATTTGGGTGGTGCTGTTGGGGGTGTGGGGCACGGCCCGGCTGGTGGCCGCGCCGCAAAAAGCGGGGCTGCTGCGGCGGGTGGTGAGCCGGGCGCTGGTGGTCTCGCTGGGGCTGCTGGTGGTGCTGTTTGTGGGTGTAGGCGCGCAGGCCTATGGCCGCGATGTCCGTTTTATTGACACTGAAATGGTGGCCGCGGCGCGCTGGCTTCACCTCAATACGCCGCCGGATGCCGTCGTCGCCGCTCACGACATCGGCGCGATTGGCTACTTTAGCCGCCGTCCGCTCATCGATCTGGCCGGGCTGGTTACGCCGGATGTCATCCCGATTATCCGGGATGAAGCGGCGTTGTGGCAATTTATGCAGGCTTACGGCGCGGAATATCTGGTGACGTTCCCGTCGTGGTATCCGCAGCTCAGCCAGAATCCCGCGCTCAGCCGCCAATTTGCCACCGATTCGCCCTGGGCGCGGCAGCTCGGCGGCGATAATATGAC
>CAYOXS010000016.1:0-25592 GCA_964407935.1 uncultured Caldilineaceae bacterium | reverse complement strand
GCCAATTTGCCACCGATTCGCCCTGGGCGCGGCAGCTCGGCGGCGATAATATGACTGTGTACCGGATTGTTCAACCTTAAAGAAAGCGCCGCAAGCCGGGAGGGTGGGGGTGTCTCCCCAATTCTTTCTGTTTATCCACTGCCTACCCAGTTACGGTTAACCTTAAATTTTGCTTG
Source organism: uncultured Caldilineaceae bacterium (assembly GCA_964407935.1). Lineage (GTDB taxonomy): Bacteria > Chloroflexota > Anaerolineae > 4572-78 > J111 > J095. Next base: position 25,416 of record CAYOXS010000016.1, on the reverse strand, counting down.
CAACATCTTAAAAGCATGTGGTATAATTAACCGCCTTAAGCTGTCCTGCCGGAGTTTTCCTTGGATGAGTGACCAAAAACAAGCGCTGGAGCAAATTGTCGCCCAGGCTGCCGCTCTGTTGCGTGAAACCGAGGCCAACCTCGAAAAGTTGGCTGAGGCAGCGTTTGCCCAGTACGAGCAGCACCGGGCCAGCCAGGAAAACGGGCAAAATGCCGGCGTTGCCCCCAACGATCCCGCGCTGCGGCTGCTGCAAATTGGCCAGCAGTTGGCCAAACTTTCGCAGCGCAGCAACACCCTCCACACCTACCTGCAAAACGGGCTGGACGCCCCTCCTGCCGATGACGATCACTGGCCCCAGATAAAAATTCTGCAAAGCCAGGAAGAAGAACGTACTCAACTGGCCCGTGAACTGGAAGACGGGGTGGGCCAACTGCTGGCCAACGCGGTGTTTGAGCTGGCCTCAAGCCGCCATTTGCTTTCCAGCGACAACAAAGCGGTGGCCGAGGGTCTCAACGCCCTGCAGCGCGAGCTGGAGCAGGGATTGGCCGATATTCGATACGTGATCACTGATTTGGAGCCAGCCGCGATTTTGAGCAACTTTGGCCTGGGCGGCGGTGTTCGGCGCTACCTGGAACAGTACGAGACTCGCACCGGGATTCAAACCCGGCTGCGGATTAATACCAATATCGGCCGGCTGCCCAATACCATTGAAGTGGCCATTTTTCGGGTAATTCAGGAAGCGCTGCAAAACGTGCATCGCCATGCCCACGCCTCGCGGGTTGAGGTGTTGTTTGAAGAGGCCGACGGCTGTTTTGAGTTCAGCGTGATCGACAACGGCACCGGCATGGCCTCGGACCGGGTCGATATTTCCAAAAAGAACTTCGGGTTGGCCCGCATGGTTGATTACGCCGACCTCATCAACGGCCAGCTCAGAGTGTTCAGTGAACCCGATCACGGCACGCATGTACTGTTGTCTGTTCCCTACCAGACCTTTTAATTAGCCCCACGCAGGAGAAAGAATATGTCAAAAATCAGTGTGATGTTGGTAGACGACCACCCCCTGTTTCGGCAGGGGCTGCGGCGCGTGTTAGAATCTCAGGAAGACCTGGAAGTTATTATGGAAGTGTCCGATGGTGAAGAGGCGCTGCGGCTGGCCAAACAGCTCACGCCCGATGTGGTCATTATGGACATAAATCTGCCTCATATGAACGGCCTGCAAGTGACCCGCGAATTGAAGCAGGTGGTGCCGGAAGTAGCCGTGATTATGCTAACCGCTTACCACGATGACGAGCAGATTTTTCACTCGGTGAGGGCCGGGGCGGCGGCCTATTTTCCCAAAGATATTACCCCTCGCCGGCTGGTAGAGGCCATTCGGCAGGTGGGCAAGGGCAATTATGTGATTGATGACGAAGTGCTGGACAAGCCGGAAGTGGCCAGTTGGCTGCTGCAGCAGTTTGACAAAGTGGCCTACATCGACGGCATGCCCAACGAAATGTTTGCCCCGTTGTCGCCGCGTGAGATGGAAATTTTGCAGCATATTGCCAAAGGCCAGAGTAATAAAGAAGTGGCCTATGAACTGGGCATCAGCCGTCAAACCGTTAAAAACCATATGACCAGCATCCTCAGAAAACTGGCTGTTAACGACCGCACCCAGGCCGCCCTGTACGCCGTGCGGCGCGGCTGGATTCGGCTGCACGACGAGGAAGAGACCCAACTTTAAAAGGAAACGCCGATGAGCTTGCGACGATTGAGCAATTTAGACGCCGGCCTGCCCGATGACCGGGCCAAACCCAAAGCAGCGCCGCCAACCCCGGGGCAGGTGTTGGAACAGACGCAACTGGAACACGAGCAGATTCAAAAAGAATTGAGCGAAATCGATATTCTGGTGAAGCAAAGTACCTCTGAGGTTGAGAAGCTGGCCCAGCGCAACGCCACGCTCACCAACAAATTGCGCACTATGGAAGCCAATATCGATACACTGCCGCGTCAGGATATCAAAGAGATTTACACCGCGGCCCAGGAAGCGCAAATGCGCCTGTTTATGATGCGCGGCCAGGTTGAACAATTGCAGAGCCGGCAGGAAAACTTGCAGCGCTACGCCGAAAGCCTGCGCAAAGTTCTGTCAATTTCTGGCGATTTGCTCAGCGCCGCCGATGAGGGGACAGCGCACGGGGGCGCGTCTGGCCCGGTAGAAGGTTCGGGCATTATTCGGATTATTGACGCCCAGGAACACGAGCGCCTGCATCTGGCCAACCAGTTGCACGATGGCCCGGCTCAATCGCTGACCAACCTCATTTTGCAGGCTGAAATTTGCGAGCGCCTGTTTGACAGCGACCCGCTGCGGGCGCGCACCGAACTGACCGAACTGAAAAACGCCGTCTCCGGTACCTTCCAGAAGGTGCGCGAATTTATTTTTGACTTGCGCCCCATGATGCTCGATGACCTGGGCTTAAACCCCACTCTAAAGAAGAGCATTGAGGATTTTGAGCAGAAAACCGGCATTGCCTGCAACCTGACTGTGACCGGCAGCGACCAGCGTTTGCCGCCCCACACCGAAGTAACGGTTTTTCGGGCCATTCAACATTTGCTCAGCAATGTAAAAAAACACGCCCAGGCTACCCACATTCAAGTGTCGTTGACTATTGAAGACGGCAAAGCCACCGTTGTTGTTGAAGACGACGGCAGCGGCTTTGATGTAAACGACGCGATGTACTCCTCGCAGCAGCGCAAAACCATTGGCCTGAGCAGCATGCAGGAGCAGATAGAGATGCTCGGCGGCCAGTTTAACATTGACAGCGCGGTCGGCAAGGGCACCCGTATTGATTTTTGGCTGCCGGCCATGTAACTGCCCATCTCCCCTCCGCTCATTTCCGCCCCCGAAAGTCCCTTCGGGGGCTTTTTGTTGGCCAGCCCGGCCAAAACCTTAAAATTAACAAACTCAAAATGGGGCTGCCCGTATCTTTTTTCTGACTAGACTGGACTCTTAATCGAGAATACTTTAGATTGTTTTCAAACATCTCAAGGAGTATGGCTGTGTTGGGAAAAAGAAAAAAAGGCCAGGGACTTGTTGAATTCGCGCTTATTTTACCTTTGTTGCTGCTCGTTATCCTCGGGATTATCGAAGCAGGCTGGTTGATTTGGGCTTATATTACCGTCCAAAACTCAGCCCGCGAGGCAGCCCGTTACGCGGTAACTGGTGCGCCATTGGATGATCAGGGAAACCCCTGGACGCTAAAACCAATGCGTGACCCAGGCGATCCGCCGGGTACACCCAACCGCTCCGATGCTATCAAGCAGGTGGCTCTTGAAAACGCTGGCGTGTTGCCTATTGATGTTCGAGCTGTCCAAAGCCAACAGCAGTACCTTGACGAAATTGATACGCCTCGGGCATTTGGGGTGTCTATTCGGGGTCAGACTGTGCCTGACGATTTGCAGGGTACGCCCGATAACCCCGGCGCCAAAGGGTTAAATATTTTGGTACGGGTTTACTATAATGCCCCAATGTTGGATCCCATTTATGATGTATTGATGGGCGGCAACTTTGTTCGGTTGCGTGGCGAGGTGTCCATGCAGAACGAAGGAATCAATGTTGCTCTGGGTGGCGAGCCTCCAATTTTTGCCCCACCTGATTACGATAACGAGATTGCCGGCGGCGATGGTGGCGCTGGCCTGGATGAATATCTGGAAGTTCGTTATGAGGGTACCCCCGCAACCCAGGTTCCTGCCGGCAGCGATGTGGATATAGCTTTGGAGCGGCATGATGCCAACCAGGGATATTATGTCTGTTTTGATAACAACGCTATTCCACAAAGCCCGGTCACAACTAATGGCAGCGGGACGGCGCTGGTTTCAAATTACACAATTTCATTGTTGACTACACCGGGAACTCATCAGTTCACCTCCAGTTTAAATGCAGATTGCAGCGACCCCAAAGCCAGCTACAGCGTAACAGTAGTTGATGCTACCAGCCCTTCTATTGTGATCAGTGATTCCCCGCACAACAAGCACGGTTGGCCGGCTAACTCGGTGGTAAAGGTGTTTATTTCCGGGCACGACCCCAACACGGAATACACCGTTCTGTTTGATGGTAGCCCAATGCTCGATCCGTTAACGGGGGGCGATTGCAAAATCACAACCAGTGCCGGCAAGTCCGGTTTACGTGATTGTGCTATCCCAAATACAGCGTCGGTGGGCACGCACCAGCTTTCAACCAGCTTCACCACTGATCCCTACAGTTTTGAAGTGACCAGCGCCAGCCTGCAGGTAAAAGGCGGCAATAACTGGCCCGACGGCGTTGCTCTGTCGGTACTGTTGCGCGGCCACGCTCCTAATCACACCTACTTTGTTTTTATGGGCCAGGGCACAAACTATGTGGCCACCGGTTCCATAAAAACCAACAGCCAGGGTGATGCCGAAACATCGCTGTTTGTGCCGTTGGGCTACAGCGGTTCGTACACTATTTTAACCCAGGATTTGACCAGCCCGTTTCCGCCATCCGCGTCTGGACCGCCGATTGACCGGCGGATTGCCAGCACCAATGTTAATATCACAATTCCAACCACGCCCCAAATTGTGGTTCAGGGTGGATATGAATGGCCGGCAGGGTCAAGAATTTCAGTGATCCTGCGCAATCACAGCCCTTCTACCGATTATGATGTTAACCTGGCCAGCGGCACCGTGGTCAACCGGATGACTACTTCGGTAGACGGTAATTCGTCATTTATTGGGACAGATTTTGATATTCCAGTAACCATGAGTACTGGCCTGTACCCGATGATCTCTTACCTGGCCGGCTCGACAACGGTATACTCGGCAACGCGTGATATTCAAATTAACGCCGCGCCCTATATTGCAATTGACGGCGGCAATCAGCATGCACCCAACCAGCCCATCACCATCCGTCTGAAAAATCATGCCACTGATACCGCTTATGATATTTACATTGATCTGGATGGCGTAGCCGGTAACGGGTTGAATGGGTCTGATGCCGAATATTTGATTGAAGCCGGGATTGTGACCAATGCCAGCGGTGAAGCTGCCATTACTTACAACATCCCCGGTAATATTTCACCGACAGGTATCAATCCAGCAGATGCCCACCAAATTCAATCCATGCACCGCAACCAGCCTATTGCCGATACCGATCTGTTTGTGGTGGTTTCTGATCTGGAAGTGACCTCAATCACCTACCCCTCAAATCCGCAACCTGGCGTAGATTTGCCGGTAACCATCCGGGTAACCAACAACGAGGCTATTACGCTCACCGGTGTCCCGTTTGATAACGATCTCTACGTTAATCCACCACCCGGCGTGCCAACGTACACCCATCAGTTGCCGCCCGGCGACCGCAAGATTTGGATTAACCAGATTGGTCCCAATCAAACTCTGGCCATAACTTCAACCATAAAGGTGTATAACGAGGGAACTTACGCGCTGTATGGCCGAACCGACACTTCTAACAAGGTTGGCGAAGTTGACGAAGCCAATAACATTGATAGCGTCTCGATGCCCGTACAGTGTACCCTAACCCCGTTTACAGACTATTTTGGAAACGGGACAATTACTCCGTGGACGTTGAGCGCTTTTAATGCCAGTACCAGCTTGGGCAACGGCTGGCAGAACGTACTGGCTGGCATGTATGTGCCCAACTATAATTTGGCCGGGTTACGCCAGGGCGCATACACAGTTGAAGCCGCCGGGCTGGAACTGACCGGCGGCCCGGAACTGCCGGTTATCCGCAGCCAGCCGCCGGCCGTGGCCGTGGCGCCCGAATCTTCTGACCTGACACCGTTGCTGGCCAATATTGCACCGGCTTCATTCTCTACCGCTGCTGAGCTTGTGCCCGCACAGCAAACTCTGGGAACAGTGAAGATTAACTTCCAGCGGTCAAATGACACATTCCCGGTGCCCGGTTTTCCTGATTATCTGGAAGATAACGGAAACGCTTATGGTAACCGGGGGGGCGGCCGCACCTACGGCTGGTTTGATGAGGGCAACAACCAGCCGGCCAATAATAATACTATCCGTAACCGCAACAACTCCATCTCCCCCGATGAACGCTACGATACGGTTATTTTTATGCAAACCAACGGTGGCAACTATTATTGGCAGTACGCGTTACCCAATGGCCAATACAATGTGTTTATTGCGGCCGGTGATCCCAATACTACTAATCAGAACCTGCAAATAAATGTTGAAAATGTGCGGGCTATCAGCGAAAATACCAGCGTTACGGGCAACTATTTTGTTACCAACCAGGTGACCGTTAACGTCACCGATGGCCAGTTGACCATTTCTAATGCCTCGGGTTCTAATAATAACCGGCTGCTGTTTGTTGAAATCACCTCTTATGTGCCGCCGGCTGCTCCTTCCGGGCTATCAACTACGCTGGTCAGTCAATCCATCCGCCTGAACTGGACGGACAATTCTGCCACACCCAACGAGGATTACTTTATTATTCAACGAGCCGAGAACACCTTGCCCGTTGATGACAGCGGCTGGACCCAGATTGGAACCACCGGCGCGGCTAATATCACCACGTATCTCGATAGTACGGTGGTTTGTGGCAAAACGTACTATTATCGGGTACTCGCTTATAAAGATTACGGCTCGGGCAACGTGGTTACATCTGCGCCAAGTAACGCCAGCACCATTGCCAGTTATACATGCCCGGTGGTCTCGTGTTCGGCGGCAACGCCATTTCGGGAAAATGGCACCGGCCAAGTAGTTATTGAAGCTGAACACCGCACCTCTATTGAAGCCGGCAGCGGTGCCGGCGCTAACAACACCTGGACCGAAATCAGTGAAACTGATGCCTCAAATGGGATAGCGATGCAGTCCACTCCCAATGAAGGCGACAATATGGGTGATACCACCAACGGCCCCAGGATGACCTACTATGTTCATTTTGAAACCCCAGGTAATTACTACGTGTACGTTCGGGTCAAAGCGCCATCTAATCCGTCCTCTGGTAACAACGACTCCCTGCACGTGGGCCTGGATGGTGCGCCGGCAACTTATGGTAACACCGGTTTGAGCGACGGGTTTAACGCTACCTATCGCTGGGGTACGTGGGTGAGCAACAGCAAGCCCACAACCATTGTTAATGTCCCTTCTAACAGGGTCAATCAGGTTTTGCCCTTCTATGTCTGGATGCGCGAAGACGGCACCGTTGTGGACAAAATTGTGCTCAAACAGGTAACAGGCGCACCCAGTGGCACCGGCCCCTCTGAAAGCCCATGTAGCTCGCCCACACCACCTTACCCGGCTCCCAGTAACTTGCAAGCCGTCCAGGGGGCCAACGCAACCAAGGTTAATCTAACCTGGACTGATAATAACACCAATGAATCGCGCTTTATCATTGAACGCTCGACTGATGGTGGTGCAACCTTTTCGCAGTTGGCTACTGTCGGGGCAAATGTGACGGCCTACACGGACGACGTGGTGTGCAGCCAGCAGTATGTGTACCAGGTGCGCTCTCAGCGTGATTCTCCGGCGGCAACTTCCGAGCCATCAAACCAAGCGGTCATTATTAACCCCTGCCCGCCGCCGGATCCAAACTTTTTGCCGCCTACCAATGTGGCTGGCACAGTAAGAACGGTGACGCCCGGTATTTACGAGATTGATGTAACCTGGCAAAACCAGACCACAGACGAAACCGAAGTACGCTTGGAACGATCGGACGATGGCGGGGCTACCTGGACGCAAGTGGCAATTTTACCTGGTCGCACTCAGACCTATACAGACTCGGACGTTAACTGCCTGTCATCTTACCGGTATCGGGCCATTGTTTATCGGGCCAGTCCGCAGGCTATTTCTAACCCGTCTACCCCATCCACCGCGATTGCCACTGGTTCGTGTCCCGTTTCCAGTTGTACCGCCAGCGGCGAACGGGATGGCATCCTGCACCTGTGCAGTAGCGGCACCGGTATTACCGCCGCCGATGACTCTACAGCCGGCTACGCCTTTTTGCACCAACCGGTGAATAGCCGGACCTTTGATATGATTGTTCGGTTAGAACAGGTGCCCAACCAAACCGGTAATTCGTTGGCCGGCCTCGAGGTTCGGGAAACAATGAACAGCAACGCTCAAAAAGTGAGCCTGGTTATTCGCCAGTCTAATTTGAGCCAGGTGGGCGCTTATCGCCGCGCTACAGCGGGCGGGGCTGTGCAGCAGGTTGGCAGTTGGACCAATACCACCGATACACCGCCTACCTGGTTGCGCATTGTGCGGGCTAACGGCCAGTTTTTCTTTTATTATAATGCCCGGGTTGATGACATCCCGGTTGTTGGTGCCTGGAACCTGCTGGGCAGTACCGCCGATACAATGGGCGCTGCTGTAGAAGTGGGGATGATCAACGCCACAGGCAATACCGGACGCAGCGAGTCTCTATTCAGTAATTTCCGAATAGGGTGTCTGTCAATTGCCACCGCCGCCGAGTGTGGTGTGGTTAATGAAACCAACGGCCAGGCGGTAACCAACGGTATCAACTACACCGACAAATTTGCCAGCAAAAACAGCACCGCCGAGTACCTTCGCACTCAAACAACGCAGGGTTCTTACCCGGCCATGTCTTACAGCGGCAATACTTTTGATGAAGTTTCTAACTACAACTTTGCTAATTATTATGATAATGCGCCAAAACTCGAATATTCGGTTAATATCCGCGAATCTGGTATCTACTACCTCTGGATTTTGGCGTACAACCCCGGTAACAGCGGCGACAGTATACACGTAGGTTTTGACGGTGTGCGTGATACCTATATGGAGGATCAATCCTCGAGTTCGGGATTGCGCTGGTTTAACACCCAGTTCAACGGAACTGCCTACTCCAAACGGCTGTCGCAGGGGATTCACCAGGTTAACATTTGGGGCCGCGAATCGGGGTTCCAGTTAGTTCAGGTAATGCTGACCACACTACCGCCCGACGAGTATACCCCCGCTGGCAACGCACCGCTGAACCAATCAATTTGTATGGAACCGGTCCCGGCAGAGTTTCCACCTTTCCTGTCACAATGTACCGGGAACCTTTTCCAGCAGCCCGGCTTTGAAACCAACGGCCCGTGGACATTTTTGCCGGGCTCCAACGCCCTAAGCCAATATCGCTACAGCGGTAGTTTTGGAGGTATGTTGGCCGCGACCACCGTTAATCCCTACCCGGTTAACGAAGCCCCGGAAATGTACCAGGGCTTCCAAATGCCAGACTGGATTAATCCGACCACAAAAATGCTTTTCTCGGGTAAACTGGCGGTATTAAAACATCCCAATCCCAACGATGTATTTACTGTGAACAGCTCCAATGATACGCTGTATCTGCAATTGCGTGACCAAAATGGGGTACCGGTAACCAATCAAATTAAACTGGCCGATGGTGATGACAACCCGCCCGGCGGCAGCGACAACAATATTACGCCGCCGTCGTCTAACCCGGATGATGACTTTAAATCCGTCAGCAATAAAGAGGTTATCCAGGCTGAGTTTACCGGCACCTTGCAGGATTTACAGGACCTGGCCGGCCAAACCATCCAGGCTCACTTCTTTGCACCCAACCCGGCCAAATTGACGCCCGGCCTGCCCGCCAACGACCCCAGCCGCTATTCTACGGTTTTCTGGCTGGATGATGTTAAACTTGAAGTATGTACTCAGGAACAAGAACCGGCTCAAGATTCAACCAAGGGAACAGTTCGTGGTGAATTGGTGGTGGTTTTTGGCAGCACCCAGGTGCGTGTTGAAGGAGTAACCGTGTGGGCCTACGCGATTGATCCGCCCGGCCCCGTCCAGACTACCTATTCGGTTAACACCGGCTTTGGCCAGGATAACTACAGTTTTTACAATCTGGACCCCGGTGAATACCTGATTTACGCCGAGTATGAAGACGTTGAAGGTACCCACTATGGCGTGCTGAGAAACGTGGCGGTGGTGGCCGGCCGAACCGTTAACAACTTTGACCTGCTATTGAGGGTAGGCCAAACCCAATAATTTGAACTTGCCAGACCCGTTTCGCGTCAGCCGGCGGGTCTGGCACACCAAACTAGTACTTTTCAGACGTTTTATACCTGCTTAAGGCGTGCTATAATTTTAAGTGAGTCAGGCTCACTTAAAACAAGCAATCAAGGGGTTACGAATGCGCTTTGAAGTTATGCTGAAATCAGCAAAAATGGTCATTTTACTAGCCATCGTGGCTGGTCAGGTTTTTGTACCACTTTCACTTCACGCCGCTGTGCCGGCCTTTTTGCCCGATTGTGGCCACAACCGGCTGCCCGGTTCGGTTAACTCCGGCGCGCCGGATATCGATATATCCGGCGAAAATTACTACACCGCCGCCACCTGGGCTGAAGGCAGCGATGGCGTAGGACCGGTCAGGCTGACCTATTCCAATATTTTTACCTCCACCCATCTCTGGAACAGTCAGGCTGTTCCCGCTGCGCTTCAGGCCAGTGACTTTAGCGATGCCTCTATTGATTTTAGCCCCACTGTGTCAAACACCATTTCCGCCGCGTATAAATACACCCTCAATACTTCTGTTGGTGGCATTGCCTATATGCAGTGCCCGCTGGGCGGCACCTGTACTCAATCGTCGGCCAAATTGGGTACCACCACCGTTAACGACCAGAATCCTCAGATTGCCGCTGCACCGGCCGGTGTGGTCATTGTGTATGACAATAACGTCGACGGTAAAATTAGATATATCTATATGACCGGTGGCGTGGTCGGCAACGCTGTTGTGGTTGATCCGGGTATTAATGGCAAGCATCCGGCCATTGTTTACAACAATAATAAAATGCATATTGTTTATGCCGATGCCGGTGGCGCTATCAACTACTTTTCCATTAATGTTGCCAGCTTCCCGCCTCCGGCGGCTTCCAGTCCGGTGGCGCTGTACAGTTCAAAATCTGGTGCGCTGGCCCGGGCCGATTATCCCTCGATAGCGGCCGTGGACAACACACTCATGGCTGTGTGGGATTTTGAGTACATTGGCGGCGGCGCCGCTCAATCTGACACTACCAAATTTGTACTGGCCCAGGCCCTCTCAATCGATAACGGGGCCAGTTGGAACACCCTGGCCGGAGCCAATGGCGGAGCCGCTCGCACTATCCCTACTCATGCCGCGGTTTCGGCTTTTACCGATAATGTTTCGGATAACGATGACATCTGGAGCAGCAAGTTCACCGGCACGGACGGGTCAAGTAATCCTAACTTCAGCCGGCTGCGGCCCGATGTTTCGCTGCACAAAGCCGGGTCCACTATTTACGCCCATGTGGTCTGGCAGGCTGAAATTGGCAAGCTTGGCGACCCGGTTATTTTTACACCGGGGTACGGTAACCGCAGCCAGGCCGGCCACGATATTCTGTACGCTTACACCAGTCTCAGTTCAATTACCTGGAAAGGCGTTCCGCTGGGCGATACCAGCAACCCCAATGGCCGGGCCGGCGTAGCGCCCAAAACCACGCACGGCATTACCGATCTGACCGTGGAATATTTTGATGATGAACAGCAAAACGGCAGCGGTGGGCGCGACAGCGCCCTGCCGCAGGCGGTGTTTATTGGCAACAACACCACGGCCGGCCAGGCCTCTAATCGGCTGCAACTGGTCTACCGCTCGCAGGCTCCTGATAACAGTTGGGATGCCCGCTACAACGGCTTTGAACTGGGGCCAAACAATCTGATTGCTACCCCGGATCAATCCAAACAAGATACCGATTGTGATTCGTACATGGACCCGGTTGAATTTGCCGCGCCATCGCCCACCGACGATTGTACTCCCGCCCCATTGTTTGGTGGAGCTAATGACTATGGCGAATGGAACTGTGACCAGGGGGCTGATTATGTGCCCGATTACCTTGATACTAACAGCGATAACGATTTTTTGAGTGATTTTTTTGACGCCAACTGGCGTTCGTTCAGCACCGACGGGGGTGTGTTTTTACCAGTTGTTATAAAATCTTGATCCTGTACCCAAATCTAACTTGAGGCGGCTAACTTTCTGGTGAAACCATCGCAACACAACTCCGATCAGCAAGCTGAACAACCGAAGCCAGGCCCAAAAAAGAAAGCCCGGCCGGCGGCGCACAGGATGCGGCGGCGTGATCTGCTCATAATTTTAAGCATTTGGGTGGTGGGGTGTAGTTTGGTAGCCCTGCTGTTGAGTTTATTTTACGCCAATCGGGGCACCCGGGTTGAGTTATCAGTAACCTCGCCGCCAGCGGCAGCTACCTATAATCTCACATTTGCCGAGAATACGGCCAAAGCCGCTTACCTTGAAGCGCTGGCTGCCGCGCAAGATTGGCAAAACGACGTGGAATTGGTGGCCATTTCGGCTCACTGGCCCGAAGCTGCACCGCAAACGTTGGCCAGTACCGAGGCCTGGGATTTTAGGTTTTATTCATCAACCCAGCAGCGCGCGTTTTTTGCTTTGGCTCGCGCTAACCAGCCGGCAGTGGGTCGGGCGCACCTTTACAAGCAGCAACTTGCGCCAACGCTGATTGATCCCACCGAATGGGAGATTGACAGCAACGAAGCCATTTCAATCTGGCTGAACAATGGCGGCGGCAAATTTTTGGAAACATACGCTGGCAGCAGCGTTGAACTTTTGCTCAGAGAACTGCCAGATCAAAAAAATCTGGTGTGGGAGATTATCAGTGTAAGTCCGGACCAATCGCAACTTTTTTATTTAACTATTAATGCGCGCGATGGGTCCATATTAAATTAAACAGTTGTGGACAAGGTTGTCGGGAGGGAACCCGGTTCGAGTAGTATCGAAGTGATGAACCAAAAATAGCAATTCGGGTCAAAGTCTTTATAGATGCAATTGAGGGGTACATTCAGTATGAAACAGCAATTATTCTGTCGTCTTAAAAAAATTATTTATTCCTCCCGATCTGATGCCGGTCAAAGCCTCGTCGAGTTTGCCATTATTCTGCCCGTATTGATCTTGATGCTGTTGGGCGTGTTTGAGGTAGGCTGGGCGCTGCGTGGATACCTGACTCTGGCCAATGTCAACCGCGAGGCCACCCGTTTTGCGGCTCGCGGCATTTATCTTGACTTTGACCAAACCGACCCCAGCCTGGTGGGGTACGAGAAAGTGGTTACCCACACCATTGACTCTCTCTCCGAACAGCTCAGTATGGATTTTTTTAGCGGTAACCCCAACGCCGCCGAATTTATCACCTTTTACAAAATTGAACCGACCGGCTTCAATTGCCTGGGCGATTCAACCTGCGCCGGTTTTACCTGTTCGCGCTTTGACTACGAACACCGCAACGACGCTAACTTTGTGCCGGGTGAAAACTTAAACCTGATCAGCTATCCCCTACTGGTGCCGCCGGCCGGCGTGCATCCAAACTTGCCGGCGTATTATAACCAGGTATTAACTATGACCAATACCACCGCTTATACAGCCTACTATTATCAGGTCGGCGCGCCAAATATTTACAGCCGGATCGATCCAAAAGATATGGTTATTGAGCTCCGGTCGCGGATGAATGCCCAAAACTGTGAACTGGTTAAAAAGAAGCTGCCGCCGACAAACAGCAGCTTTGTTGTGGTTGAAAACATCTATTTTCAACACCAGTTGGTAGGGCTGCCATTAATTAACCGTTGGGTGCCAGACCCCGTGCCGTTTTATACCCACACCGTAATGCGCGTCACCGATAATATTCGTGAATCTCTACAGGAAACTGAAGAAGGTTGCAGCCTGTACCCGATTATGGTTCCGTTGAGCAAAGTCACCGGGATCAACCGGGCTTCAACCGTGACTCTGGACGTGGAAAACGATCCCGATATTGCGGCCGGCAACTTTGGTTTTGTTCACTGGAAATCCAGCGAACCGGCCAGCACTGCCAATCCGGACCAACCGAATGGCCAATATGGCCTGCCCAACAATATCCTTCACCCGGAAAACGCTGCCAGCGATTTTGAAGAGCCGGATACCACCCCAACCGATACCCAAATTAATATTGGCGATTGGGTAGAGGTGCAAACCGGGGTTAACAACTCAAGCAACGTTCGGAATCCGTTGAACGCGTTGATTACCAGCGGCACGTTAATGCGTATGCCCGTTTGGTACGATAGTGACTGTGCCACAGGCTGTACCGGCGTTCAGTCTGACGGTTCTAACGCCAAATTCCGGGTGTACACGTTTGTGGTGATGAAAATAATCGGCGAAAACCTGCCGCAGGATTTAACATTTCAGTTTTCGCACTTTGAGGCTAACGCCTGCCCAGGTGACGACCGGGGATAACATACGCAGAGAACAGCCTTTCTGTTCAGGCTTTATGTGCATGCCCCGCCCCTTCTGGTTTATTGTTAATGGAGTGGATCGATGAATCAACTGAAAGTCATAATTGCCAAGCTAAAACTATTCCAAACTCTGCGCCATCCCAAAGAAAACGGGCAAAGCCTTATCATCTTAACGTTTGCCTTTTTGGGATTGGTGGCTATGTTGGGCATTGCCCTGGACGTGGGGCTGGTTTACATAGAGCGGGTGCGCCTCAAACGCACCGTCGATGCTGCCACTTTGGGCGCCGTGCCGGAACTCCCTGTAGAAGAAGCGGCAGTGGCCAAAGCCATCAGCTTTTTAGATAACAACGGTTACCCCGTTACCGATATTAACGTGTACGTGGCCGGTTGCGTGCAGGATATTCGCAATCAGTACAAAACAGGCGCGGCCAACTACGGTATTTTGCAGAGCGATGGCTCAACCAGTGATATGATTAACCTGCCCATTGGCAATATTAACAGCATGTTGGTCACCGCCAACGATGTGCTGACACCATCGACTACCCTGTTTTACCCGTACATTATCAACGGCCCGGCCGGATCCATTCCCACCTTTTACATCGACACCCGTTCCTTTCAGAGCCGGGATGAGCTAACCGGTTTGTGTTCCGTAGGTGAACAGGTAGGGGCTAACGCCACCGATTTTGGCAGCGCCAACAAAATTCGGGTTTACGGCCAGGTGCCGGTGCGGATGAGTTTTATGCAGTTTTTTGGATTTGGCGCTGTAACCGTGGCCGACTCTTCTATCGCTGAAAACGCCTCGAACCTGGACGTGGTTTTGGTGCTGGATACCACCGGTTCAATGGATTTTGACACCATTTGCTACGGTTGCTGGTCACGTTGCGGCGATACTTTTGATAACTCGCCACTGATCCCCAGCCGGGCTACCGACCCGGTTTCCGGTTGTGATGCCGCCGAAAAATACAAAACCTATCCCTCAAACGGCCGTACTTTCCCATTTCCGTATCCGCCGCGTACCGGCACGCTTACCAGTCGTCAAACCCGAATGAAAAATTTGATTATCGGTAACGATGGCAATGGCTCGGTTTGGCCGCCTACTCCTGGCAACCCCGATCCCGAAGCCGGTCGAGACTACATTATTGAAGAAGCCGAATTTTACGCCGCCAATAATTCAATTTGGGATCCGGCCCTGCGGCCGGTGGGGGCCGGGTATTGGGCTATTCAGCGGATGACGGTGGCCGACGATACCGGCGGCAGTGACAACAGCCAGGCGTTGGCCATTGATGGCTATGGCTACGAGGGTACAACTGGGAACCAACTTAATGGAATGGTCCGTTTTCATCCTTTGAGTGAAAACAGCGATACGGGTATGCCTTTTGGCAAGCACTATACCCAGGCCGAGGCCGACGCCGGCACTTCTCCTTATGTTGAATACGATTTTATGCCGGGTTGGGGTAGTTCCACCTACATTCACTTTAAGGCCCAATATTACAACGGCGACAATAACACCGGCACCAAAAACGAGTTTTTCTGGGCGCTGTATAACACTCAAACCGGGGCCAAGGTATTTCCCGCCAGCGGAACCAGGCGAACTACCGGCGGGGCTCAGAATGACCACTGGACATGGGAACCGGCCCGTACCTGGAACTGGATTAGTGAGAATGTGGGGGTGCTGACTCCCGGGGTAAAATACACCCTCCGTATCTATGCTGGCAGCGGGGGCTACGCCTTTGATCGCCTCATTTTTACTTCCCGGTCCGATGTCACCAGCATCCGCAACGAACCAGCCACCCTGGGTTCGGCGCAGCGCCTGGCCGCCGACCCATGCAACCCCATTTTTGGACTGGTGGTTAGCCCGCCCGATTGCAGGTCAATGTCCATTGCCGGCCCGGTTGATAATCTGGACGATCCACTCTATTCGGCCCGCAACCCGCTCCGTGGCGCAATGCAGGCTATGAATAACTTTATCATGCGGCTCGACCCCAAGCTGGACCAGGTTGGATTTGTGGATTTTGACAATGATGCCGGTCAGCGGGCCCAACTGGAATGTTTGCGGGCCTCACGCAACCGTAAAAGCGGTACAGGCGCACCGGCTAATCCCAATAATAATTACCCGTTCAACCCGGCCAACGGCTACCCCAGCTACGATGAATATGAATGCGCTGATCCCACCCGGGCTTACGCCGGTACGGTGCCTATCAGTTACACCGTGGTAATGCGTTCCATTGAGGATGTTTACCCCCCCGACGGCGGCACGGATATTGCCGACGGTCTGCGGCGCGGGCTGCATATGCTGGGGATTACCACCGATAACGATGGCCAGCAAGCCAACAACTGCGTATGGCGCTGGAACAACAGTTGGTGGGAGATCAGAAATGCTGACGGTACGGGTGGCACCAAACAGCCGGCTGACAACCGCACCAGTAATCCCTCTGGCCACTGCGGCCGCGGCGCGGCGGCCACTTCGGTTATCATCCTGCTCACCGATGGCGCGCCTACCAATACAGATCCGGGTGACAATACTGAATGTAAGGCCTGGGGCCAAACTGCTGGCAATCTGGCCCCGTATGATAGCTTTGATATGACGGACGATAAGCTTGAGTGCATTATGTACTATACCGATTTTGCGGTGGATAACGGGGTAATCATCTACACCATCGGCTTGGGGGCCGGCGCTGACCCCACTTTGTTGGGGACTGTTGCCAGCCAGACCAACGGACAGTATTATTTTGCACCATCGGCCTACCAGCTTAACGTTATTTTTGACCAAATCCTGTCAAACGTTTATGTGCGGTTGATTCAGTGATGGGTGGCGGTTCGTTTAAATTTATTGAAGGTAATAGTTTAGCGTAAAACATAATTTTACGTATTACGTTTTACGTTTTACGATGTTACCCCTCTAAAATTCAATTGACTCCAATTTTTAAAATACCGGCTCAATTTTTAAGGAAATTGAGCCGGTATTTTATGTAGTTTTTTTATGTCAAGTCTTGACTTTTCGCACTAAGGTGGTATTATAAAACTGCTAGCGTCCTTTTCGCATCTTCGACGGAAAGGAGAGGAAAAGATGCAACGTGGCCGATTACTCATTATACTCGGCATTATTCTAGGTTTAGCCACTCTTGGCGCAGTCGCTTTTCTGGTATTTGGGGGAGGAGGAGGCGCACCCGGTGATGAAGCCCAGCCAACCCCGCTGCCGGGCGCTCTGCTGCCGTCGGAAGAGCCGGGCATCCCCACCACCCAGGTGATTGTTGCCTTGCAACCCATTGCCAGGGGTTCCGAATTTGTGGCCGGCTCCATTGGCCGCCGAGATTGGCCAGCCAACAACGTGCCGCCGGATATTATTGCCGACGAAGCCGAAACCATCGGTAAGGTGGCCAAAACAGAAATTGTGCAGGGGCAGGTGCTGGTGCGCAGCATGCTGGTTGATAAGGGCGTCTCCGGCGAAGCCTCGCTCAATATTCCGCCCGGTCGCGTGGCGGTGGCCTATCCCATGAACCGCCAAACCAGTGTGGCCTACGCCATCCAACCCGGCGACTCGGTTGATATTTTGATCACCGCCTTTTTCATTGACGTTGACGAAGAATTTCAATCGCCGCTGCCCAACAAAACCCGGTTCTTCTTCCCTACTTATGATCAGGAAACCGGCGTGCAAATCGGTGTTCAGTTAAGCGATCCAATTGATGAAGGCCGTTTTGAACTTGGCGCTGGCGATGTGGCCTCCATTGTTAACGCCCGCTCCGAGCAAATTCCACGGCGCGTGGCCCAGCTTACCGTACAGGCGGCCAAGGTTTTGCGGGTTGGCCCCTGGATTGAAGAGCCGCAGCCGGCCCCGCCCGAAGATGGCAGCCCGCCGCCGCCGCCGCCGCCGCCAGACATTACCACCCTGGCCGTCACGCCGCAGGATGCCCTGGTAATGTTGTGGCTCCGCCAGAGTGGCATCTACACCGAAATGGCGCTCCGGGCCGCCGGCGAAGATCAGGCCGATCACCTGACCGAAGCCGTAACTCTGCAATACATGCTGACTCGCTTTAACATTGCGGTACCGCCCAAAATTGAATTTGTGATGACCTCTTCAGTCTCTGATATTGCATCGCAGTTTGAGAATGTTTCAGTTGTAGAAGAAGTCAATCCCACCGGTTCGCAACAATAGGTTGCGGTTCGGTCACTGTTGAACATCCTCCTTTCGAGAACAAGTTGCCTCCAGAAAATCGGAGGCAACTTGTAGTTTGTCTGCTCGATAACTGGCTGTGAGAGGCGCCAATTCTCACAGCCGGTTCTTTTGTTTGTACCGTCTGGAAGTTTTTGCTTTAAGAACCAAATTTCCACCTACTCTTGAACTTTTCACTCACTTCGCATACAATTCTAATAAAGCCTCATCAAACCAATTCATTCCAGGAAAGTAAAACATGGCAGAATCAGTTGCGCCGCTCCGAGATGATGGAGAACACAAAATTCGTCTGTTGCTGGTAGATGATATTCCCGAAACCCGCGAGAACCTGCGAAAGCTTCTTTTCTTTGAGTCAGATATAGAAGTGGTTGGGGCCGCAACCAACGGCGAAGAAGGCATTCAAATGGCCGTTGAGCTTCAGCCCGATATTGTGCTGATGGACATCAACATGCCGGGCGTCGATGGCATTACCGCCAGCGAACGCATCAGCCTGCAAGTTCCGTTTACCCAAATCATCATGATGTCGGTTCAGGGCGAAGCAGATTACCTGCGCCGCTCGATGTTGGCCGGCGCGCGTGAGTTCCTGATAAAACCGTTTTCCAGCGACGAACTGGTCAGCAGCATCAGGCGGGTGTACCAGCTTGGCGCCAGCCGCCGCCAGGCGATGCCGGTTGCTACCAAGGTAACTACCGGCAAAGGCGTGGCCGAGCCGCTGCCGCGGAAAATTGGCCGGGTGGTGAGTGTTTTTAGCGCCAAAGGTGGCGTTGGTTGCAGCACCATTGCGGTCAACCTGGCAATTGCATTGCAGCAAAATGTAGCCATCAAAGTGGCTGTGCTTGATACCAGCCTGCAATTTGGTGATGTGGGCGTGCTGCTCAACCTGTACGCCAGCCGCACCATCGCCGATTTGGCCTCTAACGTTGATGAATTGGACGACGAACTGATCGCCGATGTGTTTATTGCCCACAGTTCCGGGATCAAAGCCATGCTGGCTCCGCCGCGCCCGGAAGTGGCCGACACCGTCACCCCCTCGCTGGTGTCAGAAGTTCTGCGTCGCCTGAAAACAATGTTCGATGTAGTCATTGTCGACACCGGCAGTATGCTCGATGATGTTGTCTTGAATGTTCTTGACCTATCTGATAAAATTATAGTAGTTACAACACCAGAAATCCCGGCGATCAAAGATGCCAAGCTCTTTTTTGAAGTGACTGAAGCCCTGGAATACGAACGTGAGCGGATTATGTTTGTGCTCAATAAAGCCGACAAACGGATTAACATCCGGGCCGAAGACATTGAGGCCAACATTAAATACGCTATCCACGGGCAGTTACCGCTCGATGAGAGAACCGTAACGACCGCCGTAAACCAGGGCGTACCCTACGTGTTAGGCAGCAAAAATAGCCCTTTGGCCCAGGCTACAGTGCAGTTGGGTAAACGGTTAATGTCTCTGTTAGAAGAAAAAGAAGTTGAGTAACGTATAATCCATCAGACAGATTACCAAAGGGAGTTGAGTGTATGTCGTTGCTAAAGCGCATTAAAGATGGGCAAACTACAACCGGCGGTGTGACCCGCCCTGGCGCGCCTGCCAGCCCGCTCAAACCCAAAGGACCGGATAAAAAAATCCACCGGGCGCCGTCGGCCACGCAGCGAGATGCGTTCAAGGAATTGAAAGAGCGAATTCAGGATAAACTGGTTGCCGAACTGGACCCGGCGATGGATGTGTCCCGCACCGATGAAGTGCGCCGCACCATTCAGGATATGTATGACCAGATTCTGACTCAGGAAAACATCATCCTGAGTCGCTCGGAGCGGGAACGGTTGTTTGAAGGCATTGTCGCCGAAATTCTGGGCTTTGGTCCGCTCGAAGTGCTGCTGTCCGATGAGGGCGTCAGCGAAATTATGGTGAACGGCCCGGAAAAAGTGTTTGTTGAACGCAAAGGCAAGCTGTCGCTGACCACCATCACTTTTGAAAACAACGAACACGTGATGCGGGTGATTGACCGGATTGTCTCGCCGCTGGGCCGCCGCGTTGACGAAAGCTCGCCTTACGTTGACGCCCGCCTGCCCGATGGCTCCCGCGTGAACGCCATCATCCCCCCGCTGGCCCTCAACGGCCCCACGCTCACCATCCGCAAGTTTGAAAAAGACCCGCTCACCATCGACGACCTGGTTCGGTTTGGTTCGATGACCAGCGAAACCGCCGAATTTATGCGCGCCTGCGTTATCGCCCGGCTCAACATTGTGGTTTCCGGTGGTACAGGTTCCGGTAAAACCACGCTGCTTAACGTGCTGTCCTCTTTTATCCCCAACGATGAACGTATTGTGACCGTTGAAAACGCCGCCGAATTGCAGTTGAGGCAGGAACACGTGGTCACCCTTGAATCCCGGCCGCCCAATATTGAAGGCAAAGGCGAGGTCACCATTCGAGACCTCGTGATTAACACGCTGCGCATGCGCCCCGACCGGGTTGTGGTCGGCGAGTGTCGTGGCGGTGAAACCCTGGACATGTTGCAGGCCATGAACACCGGCCATGATGGCAGCCTGACCACCGCCCACGCCAACAGCCCCCGCGATATGTTATCCCGGTTGGAAACAATGTGCTTGATGGCCGGGATGGACCTGCCGGTGCGCGCTATTCGCGAGCAGATTGCCTCGGCGGTGGACTTGATTATCCAGCAGTCCCGTATGCGCGATGGCAGCCGTAAAATTATCAGCATCACCGAAGTGCAAGGGATGGAAGGTGATGTTATTGTTATGTCTGATATTTTTGCCTTTGAACAGCAAGGGATGGAAAACGGAAAAATTATTGGTCGACTCAAACCCACCGGCATTCGGCCCAAGTTTTATGACCGGATTGAAGCGGCTGGCATCAGCCTGCCCCCCAATATTTTTGGCGCGTCGGCCCGGTATTGATGCGCGCCGGGGGCGGGTTGGCCGGCATTCTGGAGGTTGAAGTATGGCAATAGCAATTGTAGCAGTTTTGTTTCTGTTAACCGTAGGTACATTAACCGCGGCAGTGCTTGTTTCGCGGCGGGGTGATACGGCCACCCAGGAACGGTTGGGCCAGTTTGTTGGCGGGATTGGCTTGGCTGATGACCGCGCCGACGAAGAGGCCAGCGAGAAAAGCCGCCCTCAGGAATCGATTCTTACCCAAAAACTCGAACAGGTCATTGAAGAGCGTGGCCTGGGCAAAAATATATCGACTGAACTGGCCCGCGCCGATCTAAAAATTACCGTGGCCGAGTACTGGTCGCTCATTGTGATTTCTATGATTGCGGTAGCCGGCCTGGCCTGGTTGATCTACGGCGGGTTCCTGTTTCCACTGATGGGTCTGATTGCCGGTTTCTTTATCCCCAGATTCTTTGTTAAGTTTCGCCAGCGCCGCCGGCTGAACCGGTTTAACGGCCAGCTCAGCGACGGTATCATTTTGATGGCCAACGGGCTGCGGGCCGGCTATTCGCTGCTACAGGCAATGGATGCGGTGGGTCGCGAAATGCCGCCGCCTATTTCGCTGGAATTCCGGCGGGTTGTGAGAGAAGTGGGGTTGGGTATTGATACCGACCGGGCTTTTAACAACCTGCTTCGCCGCGTGCCCAGCGACGACCTGGATTTGATGGTCACCGCGATCAATGTGCAGCAGGAGGTGGGCGGTAACCTGGCCGAAATTCTGGAAATCATCGGCTTTGTCATCCGCGAACGTATCCGAATCAAGGGTGAAATTCAGGTACTGACGGCCCAGGGCCAGTTATCCGGGTACGTCATTTCGGCGCTGCCCATAGTTATGGGCTTGCTGCTATACGCCATGAACAAAGAATACATTAGCCGCATGGCTTTTAGCTGCGATGCCCGCGGCGTTGACCCCGCCATCTGTTCGCAGCCATGTGGATGGGTGATGATGGGTGTAATGGCTTTTGGGATTATTACCGGTTTCTTTGCCATTCAAAAGATCATTGATATTGATGTGTAGTTTGGGAGTTGTCCTATGCCTGTAGCGTATATCATTATCGGCGGAGTTGTAGTTATCGGTGGTATCATTGGCATGATTCTGCTGATTCGGTATGGGTTGAGCATATCCAGCGAGTCCAGTGACATTCAGAATCGACTTGAAGAATACGCCAGCCGTTCCGGCGCGCCGCTCACCCTGGAAGAAATTGAACTTTCGCAGCCGTTTGCCCAGCGGGTTATCCGGCCGATGCTGATTAACCTGTCAAGAGGCGTGGGCCGGTTATCGCCGGCAAAATCACGGGCCGCCGCCGAAAATCAGCTTGAATTGGCCGGCCGGCCCTATAACTGGGGCTCCACCGAGTTTTTTGGGCTGCGGATTTTTGTTGCTCTGCTGTTGGGCGTATTGCTGTTTTTAGCTATCACCATCTCGCAAGGTTTTTTGTTTGGCCTGGCCGGCTCTTTATTGGGCGCACTGGTTGGTTATTTAGCCCCAATCTTGTGGCTTCGCTCAAAAATTAGAAACCGGCAGACTGAAATTATCAAATCTCTGCCCGATGCCCTGGATTTGTTAACCATTACCGTTGAGGCCGGGATGGGCTTTGATGGCGCTATTCAAAAAGTAGCCGAAAAATGGGATAACGAACTGGCCAAAGGTTTCTCCAAGGTTGTTCAGGAAATGCGCCTGGGTATTCCCCGCCGCGATGCCCTGAAAAATATGGACAGGAACATGGGCGTGCCGGATATCACCACCTTTGTGGCGGCCATTATTCAGGCTGAACAACTTGGGGTGAGTATTGCCAAAATTCTGCGGGTTCAGTCCGAGCAAATGCGGATCAAGCGCCGCCAGCGCGCTGAAGAAATGGCCAACAAGGCCCCCATCAAAATGTTGTTTCCAATGGTGTTTTTGATCTTTCCGGCGCTCTTTATCATTTTGTTGGGGCCGGCGGTCTTGATTATTATGGAAACCCCGGGACTCTTTTAGGCGATATGCGCGTTTTGAACCAAACACGCGACGTGGCCTTGATCTCTCACGGGCGGCTGGCCAACACCTTCTGGACTCGCCTGCGGGGGCTGCTGGGCGCCAATGCACTACAACATGGCGAAGGCTTGATTTTAGCCGGTGAAAAAAGCATACACACGCTGTTTATGAGGTTCCCCATTGATGTGGTGTATGTCGACAGAGATTATTCCGTTATTCGCACAACACCAAATATGGTGCCTTATCGCCTGGGGCCGTTTGTGGCCCGGTCAGCCTATGTGCTGGAGATGCCGGTGGGTGTTATTACCCAAACCTCTACTCAGGTGGGCGATCAGCTAAGATTTGAAGTTTAAACGACTGCTGATCAGCCTGCCAAAATTCTCACAAAGGTGTGATTATCCATGCCGGCAAGCTGGATAAAACAATCTGGTCAGTTTTTACTCGATTTATTGCTCCCCCCGCGCTGCTTTCATTGCGAAGCCGCAGGTAGTTGGCTGTGCGATGAATGTTTCAACCAAATTCAGTTTATTGATACTGCTGTTTGCCACCGGTGCGGTACACCCATCGACGCCAATTTAAAATGCCAGCAATGCCTTGTTCACCCGTTGCAGTACATCGATGGGATCAGATCGGCCGCTTATTTTGATGATAACCCTATCCGCGCGGGAATCCATCAGCTTAAATACAGAAACCACAAAGCGGTGGCGGCTGTTTTGGCCCAATTTCTGGCCGATACGGTTGGCCGCCATCAACTGGCCGCCGATGTGATTGTCCCGGTGCCACTACATCGATCCCGGCAAAAAAAGCGCGGCTACAACCAGAGCTACCTTCTGGCAAAGCATCTGGGTAATTTGCTAAATTTGCCGGTTGATATTACAACTTTGGAACGAACCCGCAAGACACAGTCTCAAATGTCGTTGGGGGTGCAAGAAAGACGTCAAAATGTAGCCGATGCGTTTGCCGCCAGAGGTGATCGATTAGCCGGCCAGAGGGTACTGCTCATTGATGATGTGTGCACTACTGGAGCCACTTCAGACGCCTGCGCCGCGGCGCTCAAAGCGGGCAACGCTGCCACGGTGTGGGGATTAACGCTGGCCAAGGCTCTTTAATCCAAAAATCTTTGTCCGAGAAAGGAAAGAAAAATGCAAGTTGTTCTAAAAGGCAAAAACTTTGTTATTTCAGATCGGATTCGGGACTACGTAGAAAAGAAAGTTGAAAAATTGGACCGTTACTTGCCCGATATTTCCGAAGCCCGGGTTGAAATTACCCAGGAAAAAACGAAGAGCGCCAGAGACAGAAACGTAGTGCAAATCACCTTGCGGGCTAACGGAACCATTCTACGCGCTGAGGACCGTTCCGAAGCGATTTATGCCTCCATTGATACTGCCGTTGACAAAATCCATCGCCAGATTGTTCGTTACAAAGGCAAACGGCAGGATCGGTGGCAGGGACAAACCAAAAAGGCCCAGCAAATTATGCCCGAAGACCTGGTGCCGGAACTGGACGAAGAAGCAATGGCGGCTCTTGCCGAAGACCAGGAACGCCAGATTGTTCGGGTTAAAAAGTTCCTGATGAGCCCGATGACCGAAGAAGAGGCCGTTGAACAGATGGAACTTCTGAGCCATAACTTCTTTGTCTTCTTTAACGTTAATCTCAACCGGGTTAACGTCCTTTACCGCCGGTCCGACAAAAACTACGGCCTGCTCGATCCTGAATTGGCCTGACCGGCAGTCTGACCTGACCGCGGGGTGGGGACAATTGTCCCCACCCCGTTTTTTATGGAGCACCATGCAACTGACTATCAACGGACAACCGCAGCCATTAATGCCCATCGAGCAATTTCAGGCGCAGTATAATTTGCCCGACTCATTTGGCGCTGATTATTTTGAATCAAAAGATTGGGAAGGGTTGGGGTCGATGGCCGGCGCCGGCGCGGCGCTGCAGCACCTGCGCAACCGGCTGATTACTGCGGTGCCGGCCAAAATTCCGCTGCCGGCGCTCTTCAGCGTGGTTGAAGGGCTAACTGTCCTGTTTCTGGAGCAACTGACTGCGGCCAATGCGGCGGTTGGGCTGCGGCCGGTAG
>CAYOXS010000015.1:13148-38532 GCA_964407935.1 uncultured Caldilineaceae bacterium | reverse complement strand
CTGCTGGGCCAGGGGCTGCCGGTGATTTTGGGCGATGTGCAAAATATGGACGTGCTGCACAAAGCCGGCATCGAGCGGGCCAGCGTGATTATTATCTGCACCAACCAGGACTGGGTTAATCTGGAAACAATGGTCCGGGTGCGCCGGCTCAACAGGCGCGCCCGCATTGTGCTGCGCCTGTTTGAGGATGAACTGGTTGAAGACCTGCTGGCCAATTTTGAGGTAAACGCCATTATCAGCCGCTCGGCGGTGGCGGCGCTCAGCTTTACCTACGCCGCGGTGGGCGGCAAAATCATAGAAACGTTTGAACTGGGCGACCAGAAAAGCTACGTGCTGGCCCAGGTGCCCATCGACTCAACCTCGCCGCTGCTGGGGCGCAGCGTGGGCCAGGTGGCCGATGAGCAGGACGTGACGGTGGTCTGCCACAACCGCGGCGCGGCGCTCACGGTAGAGCCGCCGCCAAACACGCGGCTGGCCGCCGGCGATAACCTGTTTATTTTTACCACCGTTGAGCAAATGCTGAATTTAATTGAATACAAAAAGCGGCACGCCACCGAGCCGCAACAGCGCGGGCCAATTTTGGTGTGCGGGCTGGGCCACACCGGTT
The DNA here is from genome assembly GCA_964407935.1 of uncultured Caldilineaceae bacterium. Classification (GTDB taxonomy): domain Bacteria; phylum Chloroflexota; class Anaerolineae; order 4572-78; family J111; genus J095. The sequence continues at coordinate 37,925 of CAYOXS010000015.1, read as the reverse complement.
ACCGGGTAGCCACCAACCTGCACGATCTGGGCTTTGAGGTGGTGGCGATGGATTATGAGCCAAACCGGCTGGCCCCGCGCCTGCAAGAACTGGGCATCAGCCTGAAATATGGCGACCTGCGCTGGGGGTCGCTGCTGCTAGAGGCCGGCGCGGCGCAGGCCACGGCCATTGTCACCTGCACCGATGACGATATGATGAACCTGCAAATTGCCCTGCGCGCCCGCAAAATTAATCCGCAGGTGCGGGTAGTGATGCGCATTTTTGATGACGAACTGAGCGAACAGTTACGCCACACGTTTGGGCTGAATGCGGCGTACAGCACTTCGGCGCTGGCCAGCCCGGATTTTGTGTCGGCGGCGCTCAACCAGATGAACGTGCGCCGGGTTGATATTGCCCAGGCGCCGCAAGTGGTGGTGCGGCTGCACGTGCGCTTATCCAGCCTGCTGGATGTGCCAATTATCGAGCTGAATGAGGAAGAGGGGCTAACGGTGCTGCTGCACGCCCGCAACGGCCACGTGGAAATTCCACCGCGTGGCGATGCCCGGCTCAAGGCCGGCGATGAAATTGTGGTGCTGGCCACAGAAGCCAAACTGAGCGATTTAAACCGGCGCAACAAAACCACCGGGCAGCTTATGGCCGAGGGTTACGGCGTTGGGCAGCCGTAGGCCGGCTGCCCTGTACACGTTTTGTTATAGTCAAGTTAAAAGTGCCGGCGGTGGTATACTGACTCTTGTCAATCGGGTGGGGCCAGTTGCCAAATTTCCGCGCAGTCGATGCTGGACTGTTGGCAGCAGCCCCATACCGTCCAAAAACAACCGGGGGTTTACCCCGGATAAAAAAGCCGAACCCGCGGGTTCGGCTTTTTTGATGCGGTTACCACTCACCGGGTACGCCGCGCTCCAGGTGAATTGAGGCGACCACCTGGCCGTGGTCGCTTTCCCAAAATGGCACGCGGTCATCGCTCAGCGTTTCGTCAATCAGGTGATCGTTAAAGTTTTTGACGTACTCCACATAGCCCAGCCGCTGCGGGTTTTGGCGCACAAACTCCTGGCTCACCAAAATGTGGTCCAGGCTGTCGTAGTGGCCGTTGTGCAGATGGGTGTAGTACACATCGCGGTAGCTTTGCCGGGCCTGGATATCTTTAACGTTGTACATATGCACATCCCACAGCCGTTGTTTGGCTTGAGTGGGCAGTTTGCGCCACGGCTCCGCGCCGCACAAAATGCGGCTGGTTACGGCGCTGCCGTCATCGTTAAAATCCCCCATCATAATCACCGGATAATTGGTGTTTTCCAGCGTGTCCATCAAAATGTAGCGCAGGGCTGTGGTTTCTGCGGCGCGGATCATCAGCGAGCGAGCCTCGCCTTTGGCGTTTTCCCGGGGATCGTGGGGATCAACATCATCGGGCAGCTTGGGCCGTTTGGATTTAAAGTGAACCACAAATACGTTGACAATGGTCTCCGGGGTCAACCGCAATTTGGCGCGCAGTACCGGCCGCGAAAACTGGGTGATCGGCACCTGTGTGCCATCAAATTCTAAAATGGCTTCTTTGGGGAAATCGACAAAAACATCGTAATCGAGCGCCTCAAAACGAGAGGCGAGCGCCACCGCCGGGCCTTCGCCGTTACGCTCGCCCATGCGGATGCTGGCGCTATTATACTGGCCGCTCACGGCCAGCGCCTTTTGCAGCGCCGGCAGATGGAACACCTCTTGAAAGCCAATAATATCGGCGTCCATCCGGGTGAGCTGGCCGGCAATCCATTTGATTTTGCGGTCGTACTCGTCTTTGCGATAACGCCGGTTGTAGTACCGTTCTTCTGGCAGGGCCAGGTTAAAAAGGTTGAAAGTGCCTACTTTGAAAATATTTTTTGCCATCGCCGGCCTCCATAATTTTATATTCAACTGTAACAGCTATTTTAACACGATTCAATGGAACAAAAGTAACAGGTTTTTTAATTTGCAATCGTTCCAAATTAAGCTATTCTAAAATCATCCTGCCAACAGCGTTTTGCTCTCGTCAGATAACTATGATAGATATTTTATTGCGTCTGGCCGCCTTTGGGTTTGGAGTGGCCATTGTGGCCGGTACCCTAATTTCGGCTGTGAGAACTTTTGTGTTGCCCCGCAGCGAGAACACGTTGCTCACCTGGGTGGTTTTTGAGTTTGTGTTTGGGCTGTTTTGGCTCCGGCTGCGCTGGGCGCGCACTTACGCCGAACGAGACCGGGTTATGGCGTTTTTCTCGCCGCTGGCGCTGCTGTGTTTGCCGGTGGTCTGGCTCACGCTGATCACGGTGGGTTACACCGGGATTTTTTGGGCCGTGGGCGTAACGCCGTTGTACAGCGCCTTTTTTCTGAGCGGTTCGTCGCTGCTGACGCTGGGTTTTGCGCCGGTGGACAATCTGGCCCAACTGGTCATTGCCTACTCAGAAGCTACACTGGGCTTGATTATGGTGGCGCTATTGATTTCTTACCTGCCCACCATGTACACCGCCTTTACCGAGCGCGAAGCGGCTGTGAGTATGCTGGAAGTGCGGGCCGGCGATCCGCCCTCGGCGGTAGAAATGATCATCCGCATGCACCGGATCAAAGGGCTGCAATTTTTAACTGAAGAGTGGATGAAGTGGGAAAAATGGTTTGTTGATCTGGAACAAACCCACACCTCGCTGATTCCGCTGGTCTTTTTTCGGTCGCCGCACGTGGGGCAAAGCTGGGTGGTGGCCGCCGGCACAATTCTGGATGCCGCCTCGCTGACCGCGGCGGCCATCGACAAACCGCGCGATCCCCACGCCGAGTTGTGCATCCGGGCCGGGTACCTGGCGCTGCGGAGCATTGTCGATTTTTTTGGATTGCCCCACAACCCCAAACCCAAACCCACCGACCCCATCAGCGTAACCAGGGCCGAATTTGACGCAGTTATTGAGCAAATGAGTGTGGCCGGCGTGCCGCTCAAACCAGACCTTGAGCAGGCCTGGCGAGATTTTCAGGGCTGGCGGGTAAATTACGACCGGGTGCTGCTGATTTTGGCCGGCTTGACGATGGCGCCAACCGCGCCGTGGTCCGGCGACCGGCCTATTTTGGATAGCAAGCCCACCCTGTTTGTACATCGCAAACGCTAAACCGCAAACGCTAAACCGGTTCCCGCGACACAGCATCGAGACTGAAAATTCGGCGTAGGGGCGCGTCGCGAAGCGCCCCTACCGTTCGCTGATTCACTGACTCGCTTATTCAAAGGTGGTCACGCTTGTAGCGTAACTGTCGGGCTACAAGCCCGACCTACACTCGCAGATTCGCAGATTTGTAATTTTCAGAGGAGTCCGACAGAACCGGGGGTTCGACACCAAGAATGAAAATGGTTATTGGGGGGAACTATCCCCCAAGCCCCCGGCCTGCGGCGCTATTTTCACAGGAACAGAACATGCCCAATCTGGTAAACGTATTTGTGTATGGCACGCTGCGCCCGCCGCAGCCCGATACAGCGCCTGCCGACAGCCGCTACTACCCGGAGGTGGCCCGCTTTGTAAAATCGGTTTCGCCGGGCCGGCTGCCATCGGCCCAAATTTATGATGTTGGCGCTTACCCGGCCATTGTGCGCGGCAGCGGCACGGTTTACGGCGAACTGCTCAGTTTGCAGCCGCGCGGGCTGGAAATTATGGATCGAATTGAAGGCCATCCCACCTTTTACCGCCGCGAGCGGGTTCAGGTAGAAACCGAGCAGGGGCAGGCCAGCGCCTGGGTGTATTGGGCGCCCAAGGGATTAGCCATTGGGCGACCGCTCATTGTCAATGGCGATTGGCTGCATCGCCAATACGCCGCCGAAGCCGAAGCCCAGCCCCAACCGGAAATTGACCCCACACTGCTGGCGTTGGTGCGGCGCTTTGCCCAGGCCGAATGCAGTTGGCTGGCCACGGTTCGGCCGGATGGCCGGGCGCACAACGCCCCGGTGTGGCACGTGTGGCTGGCCGGGCGGGTGTATGTTGTGTCGCAGCCAGAGGCGGTTAAAACGCTCAATTTGCAGCACAATCCCAGCGTGGTTATCACCCACCCGGACCCGGTCAACCCGGTCATCATCGAAGGCTGGGGCACAGTTTCCCCATCGGCCGGCAACCGGCTGCGGCCTCTGTTCAAAGATAAGTACGATTGGGATATTTTAACCGACGCCGACTACACCACGATCATCGAAATAACGCCCCTCAAGCTGCTGGCCTGGGGCAAATATGGCGATGGCCGCTGGCCCGGCGAAGCGGTGATGCAGGTTCACCTCGACTGAAGTTCCGCGCAGCCCCTCCAACCGGCAGAAATTCTGCAACTTTTGCCGGCCTGTCCCGTAAATTTATTAAAAGATTTTCACAAGAACCGTAATTAATTGCCAGGACAGGGCATCTAATATAAACATACCGTCGGTTACCGATTTGTCTGCCCCAAAGTCACACTCCCTAACATCTGCACAATTGATGTGCTTGTTTTACGCAAGTTTTCGATACTTGTGTGCTAGATTCGGTTCCAGAGGCTACGTCACTTCAAAATACACCTCTGGTATATAACTTTTGGTAGATGTCTCTACCACCGGTTGACGAGTAGAATATGATTGTGGTCATACATTAAAATTTATTAATTATCCAAACCAAACTTTTTTGGGTGATTATCCGTATATTTCTTCACGGCAGCAATTACAGAGGTCAAGTCTTAATTGCTGGAGCAAAAGGAGAACAACTTAATGGCTCAGTCAGTTGTAAAACAGATTCAGGCACGGCTCACGCCGGGTGCGGCCGTTTTATTCATAATGATCCTACTGGTTGGCAGTATTACGCCGGTGGCTCTGGCCGCCCCGCCCCAGCAACAACCTCAAACTATTGTCTTTTCTAACGAAGCGGCGGTGATTAGCCAGCCCTTTCAACTGACTCTGTCAAGCCCGGCGGGCGCACAAATTCGGTACACCACCAACGGCGGGCTGCCGGGGCTGGAGGCAGCGCCCTACACCGGCCCAATTGCCATTAATAAATCAACTGTAGTTCGGGCGCAGGCGTACAAAAGCGATGGTACGCCGGTCGGTTTTACCTACACCAAATCGTACATTTTCGCCGATTACAACCAGACCATCCCGGTGGTGTCCATTGCCGCCGACTGGACCGACCTGAACGTGCTGCACACTTTTGCCACCGAACGCGGCCTGGATTGGGAACGCCCCATGAATATGGAATACTTTGCGCCCGGCGGGCAGGTTCAATTTAGCGTGCCGGCGGGGATTCGCATTCACGGTAACTTTTCGCGCATTTACAACCCTAAAAAGTCGTACCGCATCTACTTTAGAAAATCCTATGGCGGCCCGGGAATGCTCGATTACCCGTTATTCCCCGACAGCCCGGTAACCAAGTTTGACAAGCTGGTTTTGCGCGCTGGTTTTCAGGATACGTTCCTGCACCGCGGCATCCCGGAACGCGCCGACCGGGTTGACACCGCCAAATACATCACCGATCAGGTTGTCCGCAATTTGCACCGGGATATGGGCCAGCCTGTTGCCCACGGCAGTTGGGTGCTGCTCTATCTCAATGGTGATTTTTGGGGATTATACAACCTCACCGAACGCATCGACTCGCAGTTTTTGCAATCTTACACAGACCCGGACTCGGTGTGGCACATCATCACCAAAGAGAGCGGCTGGGATGAAAACGGCATGTGGTACAACCGTGAAGCCGTAAAAGAGGGCGACTACGGCGCCTGGCTCGATAACCAAAATTGGGTGGGCGGCGCAGATTTTACCATCCCCGGCAACATTGGCGAGCTGGAATGGCGCATTGATGTGGAAAACGTGTTCTCGTACCTGTTTCTGGAAGCCTACGTGCAAAACACCGACTGGCCCAGCGCCAACTGGATTGTTTACCGCCGCATGGACGACGGCGGCTTTGGCACCAACGAAGGCAAATGGCGGATGATGGTGTGGGACGCCGAAGATGCTTTTGGCGGCGGCGAGGGTAATATCAAAGATATGAACACGCTGGTGCGGGCCTACAGCCCCCACGACAGCATCACCCGTCTGCTGGAAAAACCGTTCATCGGCAGTTGCGAGTTCAAACATCGCTTTGTTAACCGCGCCAGAGAATATCTGGGGGTAGAAAACAAATTTGGCAAACCCGAATCTCAAATCGGGCAGCTTTCAAAAGAGCACGTTAAGGCTGAAATCAACAAACAAGCCGATATTGTACGCCCCTTCATTGCCATGGAAGGGCAGCGCTGGGCGGCCGACCTGCCCGCGCAGGACATTTTTGAACGCAACATTTCAGAAATGCTGGCTTTTGTCGATGTCCGCGAAGAAGTAATTTTGAATCACCTGGATATTTTGCGCTACCAAACGTTTACCGACTGTAAATAGAAGATTGGCTGACTTATGAACGCGATGAAAACCAAAACTGTTTTTTGGGCCGCATTGATCCTGTTTTTTGCGGCCAGCGGTGAAAAGCTGGTAGAAGAAGTAGTGCTCCAGGCAGCCGGCAACAGCCCGCTGATCATTAACGAGTTTCTGGCCTCCAACAAATCGGGGCTGGTTGATGAAGATGGCGAATTTTCTGACTGGATTGAAATTTACAACCGCAGCGACGTGCCGGTTAACCTGGCCGGCTGGTCGCTTACCGATGATCCGGCCAATCCCGACAAATGGAGCTTTCCCGATAAAACCCTGCACAGCGGCGAATATCTGGTGGTGTTTGCTTCTGGCAAAAACCGCAAGTCAACCGCGCCCGGCACCGAACTGCACACCAACTTTCGGCTGAGCCAGCAGAGCAACTTTGTGGCCCTGCACAACGTTTTAGACAGCCGCTTTATGGATGTTGTCACCCCGCAAAGTGCCCGTCAGGTGCGCGATGTGGCCTTTGGCCGCAACCAGCAGACGATGGAATACGGTTTTTTAACCAACCCGTCACCGGGCGCGCCCAACATTGACCCGTTTGTGCCGCAGGAAATTGGGCTGACAATGCAATACACCATCCACAACAACGAGCCGGATAGCGCCCAACAGGATGCCCTGGCCCAGGCGCTGGTTGCCAGCGGCGCGCCGCCGGCAACTCACGACCAGCTTGGTATCACAGAAATTATGTACAACCCTAACGGCGGCGACGATTATGAGTTTATTGAACTCAAAAACACCAGCAATCAAACCATCAACCTTGCCGGCGCATCGTTTGAGGGCGTTAATTTTTCTTTTCCGCTAAACACGCCGCTGATTGCGCCCGGCCAACTGCTGGTTTTGGTGCGCAATGAAGCGGCATTTGCCCGGCGTTATCCGGGGGTTGAAATTGCCGGCGTCTACACCGGCCAACTCTCTAACGAGGGTGAAACCATCACTCTGCGCGGCTTTGATGGCAGCATGCTGGCCCAGGTTGCTTACGATGACGACCGGGGCTGGCCGCTCACCCCGGACGGGCGCGGCGACTCGTTGATACTGGTGGCCGCCGATGGCAGCCCGGATAACCCGCTCAACTGGCGAGCCAGCCTGCAGCTCAACGGCACGCCCGGCACGCAACCCGATAACAGCGTGGGCGCAACGCTTTATCAAACCGCAAGTGTTATGCCCGGCCTGCAAATTTTAAACTTTTTGTTTGCCAACCAATAAAAAAGCTGGCGTTTAGCCAGCCGTTGTATCAATCCAAATTAAGCCTGACCGCGTGCTAATGCTGGTTAATAAAATCTTCCATCAGGCGCTCGCGGCGGGCTTTTTTGTATTTTTTCAGCGCATCTTTGTAGGTAGGGTCTTCCCGCAAAATGTCTTTAAATTTATCCACCGCCTCGGCCCATTGTTGGTCTTTATACAAGCTGTTGGCCTGGGCATACAACGCCGATAGCTGTTTGCTTTTGCGCCGGGCCTCGCGCAGCCGGGCGTGCGTATCGCGGTAGGCGGGATCAATGGCCATAATCTCATTAAAAATGATAACCGCTCTGGCCCACTGCCGCTGCCGGGCCAGCATATTGCCCTGTTCGTACAAAAAATCCAGTTTGCGTTCACCGGGATCAAGGCCGCCCCGGCGCACAATTTCAGACAACGCTTCATAGGCCTGGTTGATCTCCCGAAACTTCTCGGCAAAGCGAAGCTTCTCGGCCGGGTCGGTTACCCGGTCGGGGTGGTAGCGTTTGGCCAGGCTCCGATATTGTTCCTTGATTCGCCGCGGCGAAGCGTTGAGCGGCAGTTCTAATGTTTGGTAGTGCTGTTTCATAGGCTGGATAAGTTGGCAAGTTCTGGTCTATTATATGCCAACTTTGCTCAAACGTCGAGTTGGAGTTTTACATAACCGTCTTTCGGGAAGGTTTTTTGCCCAACTGTGTAATTTCTACAAATTATAACTCAGTTATAATCAGTTTATAACTGAGTTATAATATGATTATGACTGTGTTATATTGTAATTATAACTGAGTTATAATGCATTGAAAGCGGAAGAAAATAGTAGGTTGGGCTTCACTTTGTTCAACCCAACCTACTAAACTATTCGTCGTGCGTCATTCGTCGTTCGCAGACTCGCTGATACGCAGATTTGCTTATTTTCATTGGGTTTCGGGTTACGGCAATCGTCTTGTAAAATCAGCGCCTGTCACGTACAATCCAAAACCGGGTAAAAAAATGACAAAAGGCACTTTTCTGACAGCAAACTGGCGCTATCTGGCAATGCTCAACTACACCATCGAGCCGGATATTTTGCGCCCATTTGTGCCCACCGGCACAGAACTGGATCAGTGGAACGGCCACACATTTGTCAGCGTGGTTGGTTTTTTGTTTTTAAACACCCGCCTGTTGGGTTTGCCCATCCCGTTTCACCAAAACTTTGAAGAAGTGAACCTGCGTTTTTATGTGCGCCGGCGGGGAACGGCAGGCTGGCAGCGCGGTGTTGTTTTTATCAAAGAATTAGTGCCCAAACCGGCTATTGCGGCCGTAGCCCGGCTGGTATACAAAGAAAATTACCAGGCGCTGCCTATGCGCCACATGCTGGAACGGCGCAGCACCGGCGCTATTGTGGCCGCCTATGGCTGGCAGGTTAATGGCGAATGGAACCGGCTGGAGGTAACTACCACTGGCGCGGCGCATCCCATCGCCGATGGCTCGGAGGAGGAATTTATTGCCGAGCACTACTGGGGGTATGCGGCCCAAAAAGATGGCGGCTGCGTGGAGTACCAGGTAGAGCATCCGCGCTGGCGCATTTGGCAGGTGCAGCACAGCCGGTTGCAGTGCAACGTGGCGGCGTTGTACGGTCCCCAGTTTGTTAGCTGCTTGAGCGCCCGGCCAAGCTCGGCCTTTTTGGCCGAAGGATCGGCGGTGACGGTGCGCCAGGGTAAAAAACTGTTGCAGGCCTTTGCCGATGAATTTCCCGGTTAGCCTCAAAACTCTGTCGCTGCAATTTAGCAGAAAGGTGGGCGGGTTATGGCGCATTTTGTGGCACAGCGCCCAATCCTTTGCCGATGCTCGCGCCACCGAATCGGCTTCTAGCATTGCCTACTACGCCTTGTTTTCCGTTTTCCCGCTGACAATTTTTGTGGTGGCCCTGGCCAGTTCTTTTTTAGAGGACAAAACGGTTCAGCAACTCATCTTTGATTTTGTCGATGAAACACTGCCGGTGTTCTTCCGGGATGTCATCAAAGGCAATATTGAACAGGCGTTAGCCCTGCGCGGGCCGGTTCAAATTTTGGGTATGATTGGGTTGTTGTGGGCTGCGTCGGCTGTTTTTACCAACCTCACCCACAATTTAGACCGGGCCTGGCACATTGCCGAAGCCCGCAACTTTATTTTTGGCCGGCTGGTGGGGCTGGCCATGATCGGGGCCATTACCACCGGTCTGGTTTTGTTGTGGGTTTTATCCACGGCGTTATTGAATATTTTGCCGGCGCTGGAAATTCCCCTCTGGAATGGCAAAAGCATTCACCTGTACGATTCGTACACGTGGAGTCTGCTTTCCCGGTTTTTGCCCTATTTTCTCATCTTTTTTACGTTTTTCAATTTGTACAAATGGGTACCCAACACCACCGTTAAATGGAGCGAGGCGGCCTGGGGCGCGGCGGTGGCGGCGCTGGGCTGGGAGCTGGCGCAGCGAGGGTTTGGCTGGTATCTGACCAGCGGCTGGGCCAAATACCAACTGGTATATGGCTCACTGGGAGCGGTGATTGCGTTTTTGCTGTGGCTGTATATCAACTCGCTGATTGTGCTGTATGGCGCGCACCTGAGCGCGGCCATTGCCAGCGAAACCCGGTTAAAGGACAGCCCCCCCCAATCAAAGTTACCCCCAAAATAAAAACGGGACACAAGACTTGTGTCCCGTTTTTGAATAGTAACAGCGAAAATTACATAATTTCGCCGGATTTGGCCTTAACAAAATAGCCGTTACACGCTTCTTCAATCAGCGCCGGCGACATCCGCAGCGGCTCGTTGGCGTACTCACACAATAGCTTGACCGCCCGCAAAATATCGCGCGGATGCACCGACTGCATTGGTTTGCCGGTTTTGCGGAACCACTCATTAATAAAATAGAGGAAAGACTCTTTATCCACATCGGGATAGCCCAATGCCTGGGCCTGATTCACAAATATCTGGTAAAACATTTTTTCATCCGGGCCAAATACGCCCACTTTTATTTGAATCCGGCGCAGAAATGCTCCATCAACCAGATCGTCGGGGTCCAGGTTGGTGCTAAACACCAGCAACTGCTTAAACGGAATCTCAAAGGTTTGGCCGGAATTCAACCGCAAAAAGTCGATGCGGGTTTCCAGCGGCACAATCCAGCGGTTGAGCAAATCGGTAGGGCTGATGTGCTGGCGGCCAAAGTCATCGATCAAAAACATTCCGGTATTGGCCTTCATCTGCAACGGGGCTTCATAAAACTTGGCTACGCGCTCGTAGCGCAGTTCCAGGTGGTCCATGGTCAATTCACCGCCAACCATCACCGACGGGCGCTGGAACAAGCCCCAGCGGGCGTCGGCGTTGCCCCGTTCTTCTTCGCTGAGGGTGTGGATGAGGCTGTCGTAAATTTGGATGATAGCCCCGCCAACCGTAATGGCGTACGGCAGCCACACCGGCTCGCCGTCGCCTAATAAATTGGCAATCGATTCAGCGATGGTGGTTTTGCCGTTGCCGGGCGGGCCATACAAAAAGAGCGAACTGCCGGCATTGACCGCCGGGCCAATTTTCCGGTCAAAATCCTTGGGCAGAATGAGGTGACTCAGCGCCTGCTGCACCTGCTGCCGGGATAACTGTTTGATTTTTGCCTGAAGCAACACCCCTTTGCTGTACTTTTCCAACGGCACGGGGGCCGGCCCCACATACAAGGTCCGTTCCAGGGCTTCTTTGGCGCGCGCCCGGCCGGAGTCGGTGAGGCTGTAGACATAGCCGCGCCGCCCCAAACTGCCCACGGCTTTGGACACTTCTACCAGGTGCTCCTGCTGCATCCACGACAGCAGCTCATCTAAAACGCGGTAAGGCAGCTTCATCACTTCTTCGGCGCGGGTAACGCTCACTTCGCCTTCGTTGTAGGTTAACCGCAGCAGGATGTCGGTGATCAGGTTTTGCTTAACATCAAGCTCGTCCAATGAGTTGGGCGGGTCCAGCACCTCTTCAATTCCGGGAAAACGGCGGACTGCTTCCAGGCCAATCAACGGGCCGGTTCCCAACCGCGATGTACTCCCGCGTGATGGGCCGTTTCCCTGCGACCGCTGCTGCGACAACGAACTTGTTCCACTCAATTGTTTCAGGCTGCCTGTTGTTGCCATCTACATGCTCCAATCAAATCACGACTTAAGAGGATTTGAATTTGTCCCCATCACCTGGCGGGTCGTAATTTGAAAAAATGACCAAAGAAATATATGTGACTCTGCAAACTGTTAGTTGCTCAAAAAATTGGGAATGTTTTGTTATTATACTCAACGCGATGAAAAATGTCGAGGATTTTAACTTGAGGCAACCCTGCCCTGGCAAGGCAAATCACATCCCCCCCGGTTAGATGCCTGGCATCTTGCAGCATCACGTGTATAAATGTAGTTTAAAGCAAGTGATTGTCAAATTGCAACGGTATTACTTGCCTATTATCGCAGAAAATTAGCCCTTCTCGGCTGAGAATAAGCGAACCAGCGAAGGTAAGGGCGCTTCGCGAAGCGCCCTTACGCTGAAGTTTCATTACTCGGTGCTGTGCCGCAGCAACTATCCCTCTATCCAAAATTCTGGCTTCTCTCAAAACCGACGTTGTTTTGACAAACCTTTAACCAGACAGGTATACTTTGGGCTTTACCAAACTTTCCAAAATATCTCTCACCGCTGAGAATATTTGAACAAGGGAGATTCTTATGGACACACGTGTGTGGCATCAACACTACGACCCCGGTGTACCGGCCTCGCTGGAATACCCGGCCCAACCCATTGACCGTTTTTTGCAGATTACCGCCGACAAAACCCCAAATAACACAGCCATAATTTATGGGGGGATGGCTCCCGTTGTGGGCGAGCAGCACACAACCCTCACCTACGGCCAATTAAATGAACTGGTTAACAAATTTGCCGCCGGTTTGCAGCAGATGGGGCTGCAAAAAGGTGATCGAGTGGCGTTGTACATGCCCAACTGCCCGCAAATGGTTATTGCTTATTACGGCGCACTGCGGGCCGGTGGGGTAGTAGTGCCCAGCAACCCGCTGTACGTGGCCCGAGAGATAGAACACCAGCTCAACGATTCCGGGGCAAAATTTGTGGTGGTGCTCAGCCTGCTGTACCACCACATCAAAGAAGTTCGGGCCAACACCCAGCTCAAACAGGTTATCGTCACCAACATCAAAGAATACTTTCCCGGCCTGCTCAAATTTCTGTTTTCCATTGCCAAAGAAAAGAAAACGGGCCATCGGGTAGATATTGCCAATGATGTTGATACGGTCTGGTTTCAGGAGATGCTGGCCAGCGCGCCAGCCACGCCTCAGCCCGTTGAGGTTAACCCGCAGGATACGGCGGTATTAATGTACACCGGCGGCACCACCGGCACCCCCAAAGGAGCGCAGCTCACCCATAATAATGTAGCGGCTAACGCTCTCCAGGCAACCACCTGGCTAACGGGCGGGCGCGGGCCGGAAAGCCGGGATGTGGTGATGACCGCCCTGCCGCTGACCCACTGTTACGCCATGACCGTGTGTATGAACCTGGCGGTCTCGTCCGGTTTTCCGCAGATTCTCATCCCCAATCCACGCGATTTTGACCACCTGCTCAGCGCCATCAACAAACACCGGCCAACTATATTGCCCGGCGTGCCCACCCTTTACAACCGCATCAGCAACCATCCCGCGGTTCAGGCCGGCAAGTACGATGTTAAATCCATTACCACCTGCATCAGCGGCGCGGCCGGCCTGCCGGTAGAAGTTCAGCATGAATTCCAGCAGGTCACCGGCGCCCGGCTGGTAGAAGGCTACGGCCTCAGCGAAGCCTCGCCGGTAACGCACGCCAACCCCATTGGTTCCGGCGGGCGGATTGGTTACATTGGCCTGCCTTTGCCAGACACCGATATTCAGATTGTTGATACCGAAACCGAAGAAAATCCGGTTGGCCCCAACACGCCCGGTATTTTGTGCATTAGCGGGCCGCAAGTGATGAAAGGCTACTGGAACATGCCCACCGAAACCGCAAATTCGCTGCGGGTTCACGCCGATGGCAACGTGTGGCTGCACACCGGTGACGTGGCCGAAATGACCGAAGACGGCTACTTTCGCATTGTAGACCGCAAAAAAGAGATGATTCTGGCGTCGGGCGGCTTTAATGTTTATCCGCGTGATATTGAAGACCGCCTTTACGAGCACGACAAGGTGCTCGAAGCGGCGGTTATCGGCGTGCCGGTAGGTGGGGCCAATCAGCGGGCCAAAGCCTTTGTGGTGCTCAAAAACGGCGAAACCGCCACCGAAGAAGAGCTGATTCAGTGGTGCAAAGACGGGTTAGCCGCTTACAAGGTCCCCAAATTTATAGAGTTTCGGGATGACCTGCCCAAAACAATGGTCGGTAAAATTTTGCGGCGGGAGTTGATGGAACAGGAAGACCGAAAAGTCCCGGCCAGGTAGCTTATGCCCAGATCGCAAAAATCCGGCCGGTTGGTGCTCAACCACTCTACTCATATTCCCGGCCTGCTGCCGGTGCTGGATAAACTGTTGGAACAACCGCAGATTCAAACCATCACGCCGGGCCGGCTGGCCCGGGTAAAAGGCCGGCCTACGCCTTTAACTATTCGGGTAACCGTGCCGATTACTGGTGGCCACAAAATGCAGGCTCGCGCCCAGAGCAGCGTGCAGGAGGTCTTTGTTGTTACCTCGCTCACCGCTCAGCAGCTTCAGCAGGCCGTAGACCAGGCGCAGCAATCCACCTAACCCAAACCGGTTGCAACCAAATAGCGATATGTTATAATTGAAACAAATCAATCAACTCAACGGCGAGGGCTCCCATGGCAAAGAAGACAAAAAAAACCGAAAAATCTGAAGCAAAAGAAGCCGCTTCAAAAGGCAAGGTAAAACGAGCCAGGATTAAAAACAAAGTTTATGAAGCTGAACTGGCCAAAATGCAGGTAGAACTGGTCAAGCTTCAGGAATGGATCAAATCCAAAGGGCTAAAAGCTGTTGTTATTTTTGAAGGACGTGATACCGCCGGCAAAGGGGGAACCATCAAACGGATTACCGAGCGGCTCAACCCCCGCATTGTGCGCATTGTGGCGCTTGGCGTTCCCACCGAACGCGAAACAACGCAATGGTATTTTCAGCGATACGTGCCTCACCTGCCGGCCGCCGGCGAAATGGTTTTATTCGACCGGAGCTGGTACAACCGGGCGCTGGTTGAACGGGTTATGGGTTTTTGCACAGAAGAGGAGTACCGCGAGTTCATGCGCTCCTGCCCGGAGTTTGAGCGCATGCTGGTGCGCTCCGGCATCATCCTGATCAAATACTGGCTCTCGGTTAGCGACGAAGAACAGGAACGTCGATTCCAGGCGCGCATTCACGATCCGGTTCGGCGCTGGAAACTCAGCCCGATGGATTTGGAAGCGCGAGCCCGCTGGGTAGAGTACTCCAAAGCCAAAGACGAAATGTTCAAGTATACAGACATCAAGCAGGCTCCGTGGTATGTGGTTGACGCAGATATTAAAAAACATGCCCGCCTTAACCTGATCAACCATTTGCTGAGTATGATTCCCTACCAGGACCTGACGCCTGAACCGATCAAGCTGCCGCCGCGCCAGGCCGATATTGGTTATGTCCGCCCCCCCTTCACAGACCAAACTTTTGTACCAGAAGTGTACGGCGCCAATACCACTGCAAAAGAGTAAAGTTGTCAACCAAGCTCGTATAACTGCAAGTTTGGTCGCTTAAAAATATTTTACGTCGGGCAATCGTAGTTTAGAATCTATTGACTCTGAAAAAGAATCATAGTACTATAGTATCACAGAATGTCAGTTGAGTAGTTCTGTAATAGCCGAAAGGAGGTCCCTATCGCGGTGCCAGATTGGGAAATGTTTCGGCTAACCGGACCTCATACACGATGATGTGGACCATTAAGCGAAGATGCGGGTCAACGTAAAACTGACGTTAACAGTAGTTGTATGACGGCCGGAAAGCCAACAATGTTTTAGGTAAGCGTTTTAGTAAAAATAAACGTTACAGATCCTATAGTTTAAGGAAGACCCGATCAATGATCGGGTCTTTTTATTTTCTCCAAAATATGTTGATTTGGCTCAACCCGCTTGACTCCTGAAAGGTTTTAGTATAAAATAGTCATCAACTAAAAGGTTTCAGTAAATGGCTCCAGGCGCAAGCAAACCACGTTCTCACCGTGACGATGTTACATTGAAAGATATTGCCGAAGCTGTCGGCAAATCAGTGGCGGCTGTGTCTCGTGCCCTCAACAATTACGATGACATTAGCCCGGCCACCCGTGAACACATCAAACGCGTGGCTCGTGAAATGGGGTATGCTCCCACCGACACCCTGGGCTTTATTATGCCCCCTCTTGCCCCCAGAGCCACTGCACCCTATTACAGCGAAATTTTAACCAGTATCACCAGTGAGGCTTCGCACCAGGGGTTTGACCTGCTGGTTTCAACCTGCGTTAACGGCCCGGAAGAAGAACGGGTATATTTGAGATTAATCAACAGCCGCCGGGTAGATGGCTTTATTATTCTGTGGCCCCGCTGGCGAGACAGGCGCATCGAAATACTTTTAGACAAGCACTTTCCATTTGTTGTGATTGGCGCCACAAACCTTGAAGGTAATTTTCCAAAAGTTTTTGAGGATGAAACCGAAAGCGCGCATCTGGCAGTAGATCATTTAGTTTCGCAGGGACACCAAAAACTTGCGCTGATCAACACCCCATCAGACCTGTTCTTTTCAACAAATTTTTCAACCGGTTTTAGAGACGCCATGCGCCAGGCCAAATTACCGGTTAATGAAGAATTCATTCTCAACAGTGGTTTAACCCAAAAAGATGGCTATCAGGCTGCCCAAAACCTGCTCAGCAAACCCAATGCGCCAACCGCGATTGTTGTTGCCGATGATATTGTGGCGTTAGGCGTGATGGCTGCCGTTCAGGATCAGGGCTTAGAAATTGGCAGCGACATTTTAATTACTGGTTACGGTGATATTCTGCTGGCCGAATATGCCCAGCCGCCATTAACAACCATTCACCGGCCAACTCACCTGTTGGGCCAAAAAGCCTGCCAAATTCTCACGGCCCAGCTTCGCGGTGAAAAAACTGAAAACAGCGTCGTTTTCAAACCATCATTGGTCATTCGTCAATCCAGTGACCTGGCCTTGTGGTTATAAATATCAATCGTATTTCTATCTTTTCAGGAGGAAAAATATGGCAAGAGTAGTGTATAAAAACATGGTCAAAGCATGGGGTGACGTAATTGGCGTAAATAACCTCAACCTTGAAGTCCCTGACAAAGAATTTCTGGTTCTGGTTGGTCCGTCGGGGTGTGGCAAATCAACCGCACTGCGCTGCCTGGCCGGCCTGGAAGAAATCACTTCCGGCGAAATTATCATTGGTGACCGCGTAGTTAACGATATTCCCCCCAAAGACCGCGATATTGCTATGGTCTTTCAAAGCTACGCGCTTTACCCGCACATGACCGTGTACGACAACATGGCTTTTGGCCTGAAACTGCGCAAAACTCCCAAAGCTGATATTGATAAACGAGTGCAGGAAGCAGCCAAAATTCTGGGCATCACCCAGTTGCTGGACCGCAAACCCAAACAAATGTCCGGTGGTCAGCGTCAGCGTGTAGCTCTGGGCCGAGCCATTGTCCGCGACCCCGCCGTCTTCTTGCTGGACGAGCCGCTCTCTAACCTTGATGCGAAACTCCGGGTGCAAACCCGCGCCGAAATTTCAAAATTACACCAGCGCCTCGGCACCACCTTTATTTACGTCACTCACGATCAGGTAGAAGCCCTGACGATGGCCGACCGCATTGCCGTTATGCGCGATGGCGTGCTGCAACAGGTTGATACCCCCGCCCACCTTTATGACCACCCTGGCAATGTTTTTGTGGCCGGTTTCATTGGCTCGCCCGCAATGAACTTCTTCAGCGGCACCGTCACCGGCACCGTTGATGAAATGTATGTCGACTCCGGCGTTGTGCGCCTGCGGTTAGGCCAGGCCGAAGTGGAACAGCTCGGCGCCAGCAGCATTGGCCGCGAAGTTATCTTTGGGGTTCGCCCGGAAGATATCCATCACCCCAAATACAAACCCGCTGGCGTCAAAGAACAACTCATCGACGCCACGGTAGATGTTACCGAATTGATGGGCAACGAAATTTTTGTGTACCTGCAAACCGGGGATCAAAGCTTCATCGCCCGCGTTGACCCGCGCTCAGATATGCGCGCCGGCGATAAAGTGCAGATGTCCTTCAACATCGACAAAGTCCACATCTTTGACCGCACCACCGAAAAGAACATCGCCACCCCGGCCGACATTCATTAATTACAGCCCGGTCGCAACGACACAAAACAGGGAAGCCCACTTGAGCTTCCCTGTTTTTTTGGGCAAAAAATGGCAATTGAGGTATTATGACTGCCAGTCTATACTCAATTTAACCCTTAAACAGAGGATTTACCGATGCTTGTTACACTTATAATTATGGACGGCTGGGGTTTAAACCCCAGAAAAGACCACAACGCCATTGCCCAGGGCAACACCCCTTATTTTGACTACATCTGGAATAATTGGCCCAGCGCCGCCCTGGAAGCCTCCGGCGAAGCCGTAGGGCTGCCCGTCGGCCAGATGGGCAACTCCGAAGTGGGCCACATGAATCTGGGCGCGGGCCGCGTGGTGCCCCAAGACCTGACTTACATCAACAAACTCATTGCCGATGGCGACTTTTTTGACAACAAGGTCCTCAAAGCAGCCGTTCAGCATGCCCTGGATAACAACACCAGCCTGCATCTTGTTGGCCTGCTGTCTGATGGCGGCGTGCACAGCCACCAAAAACACCTGTACGCCTTGCTGCAATTGGCCAAACAAAAAGGGCTAACCCGCGTATTTGTTCACGCCCTGCTCGATGGCCGCGACACCCCGCCCCGCAGCGGCGCCGAATACCTCCGCCAGCTCGAAGAACAAATCAGCCGGATTGGGTGCGGGGCCATCGCCAGCATTACCGGCCGCTACTACTCTATGGACCGAGACAAACGCTGGGAACGCACCAAAAAAGGCTACGATGCCGCGGTACATGGCCAGGGCAAAACCGCCAGATCCGCCGCCGAAGGTATTGAGGCCTCTTACGCCGATGACGTTAGCGACGAATTTGTTTTGCCCGTAGTGCTGGTCAACAGCGACGGCTCGCCCAAAGCCACTATCAACAGCAACGATGCCGTCATTTACTTCAACTTCCGCTCCGACCGCGCCCGGCAGCTCACCCAGGCGCTCATCGAACCGGATTTTGCCGGCTTTGCAGACCCCAACCGGCCGCAAAACCTAAAAATGGTCACCTTTATGAACTACTACGATAATCAGGTGCCGGATTTTGCCTTTGAAGTGCCAGAACCCACCAACGGCCTGGCCGAGACGATTTCAAAAGCGGGCCTCAAACAGTTCCACAGCGCCGAAACCGAAAAATACGCCCACGTGACCTACTTCTTCAACGGTGGGCAAGAAGAACCGTTTGCCAACGAAGACCGCCGGCTGGTGCCCTCGCCCAAAGTAGCCACGTACGATCTTCAGCCTGAGATGAGCGCCCACGGCATTAAAGACGAGGTGGTAAAGGCCGTAAAAAGCGGCGAATACTCGTTTGTGCTGGTTAACTTTGCCAACCCGGATATGGTGGGCCACACCGGCTTTTTAGATAAAGCCATTATCGCCTGCGAAACCGTTGACGATTGCGTGCGGCAGGTGGTTGAAGCCACGGTGAGCATGGGCGGCGTGGCGCTGGTTACCGCCGACCACGGCAACTCTGATCAAATGCTCGATTACGACACCGGCAAACCCCACACGGCGCACACCACCAACCTGGTGCCGTTTATTTACGTGGCCAAAGAAAAGCCAGGCTGGCGGTTTGCCAACGGCGTGCTGGGCAACGTGGCCCCTACCGTGCTGGAGCTGCTGGGTCTGGAGCCGCCCAAAGATATGACCTGCGCGTCGCTCATCCGGCGATAGCCACCCCCAAAAACAAACGGCCAAAGTTTTGGCCGTTTGCCCTGCAAATCTATTCCAAACCGGAGCCAATGGGTTCCGGTTTTTATTTTGGGATAAAGCCGGTTACCGGCAGCGAAAACCAAAAAGTTGCACCCTGCCCAAAGGTGGACTCAACGCCAATTTCACCCTGATGTGCCTCGACAATGCGCTTGCAAATCGCCAGGCCCAACCCGGTAGAAACTTCATCGCCGGTGGGTTTGGTGCTAACACGCTTGTGGCTAAAGCCCTTAAACAAGTATTGAATCTCTTCCGATTTGATGCCCGTTCCCTCGTCCTTTACCCCAACCCACACCGAGCCGTTTTTTTGCCGGGCCATCAACTGAACTGTGGTGCCCGGATGAGAATACTTGATAGCGTTATCGATGAGATTGGCTACCACCTCGCCAATTTTGTGCGCGTCGCAAACACATTCCAACAGCGGTTTGTCGTATTTTTCTTTCAAAACGATGTCTTTTTTTGAGGCCAGGTACGAAAATTCATCAACGAAATCCTGAACCAAATCGACAATATTCACCCGTTCCCGGTTGAGCGTAACATCGCCAAATTCTATTTTGGTCACATCCAGAAACTCATCGAGCATATGAAGCATGCGCAGAGATTGTTTATTGAGGGTCTGCAAATATCTGGCCAGGCTGGTCTGGTCCATTGTGGCAAAATCGCTCAACAGAACCTGTAAAAAACCGGTCACCAGGCTCAACGGGCTGCGCAGTTCGTGAGCCACCACGCCAAATAAAAAACTGCGTTCTGTAACATCCCGAACTACGCTGATAACTTCTGCCAACTGGCCGTCATCCGCGGTAACCAGCGTTGAAACCACTTCGGCGGTAATGGTTGAGCCATCTTTTTTGAGCATAGGCTGCTCAATGCGCATTTGTAAATTCCCGGCGGCCAGCGCGCCGATCTGTTTCTGGTTAAACACGGCAAAGCTCAACTCGTCGATGAACAGGCGCGAAAAGGGTTGGCCCAGAATTTCCCCGGGTTGATAGCCAAATATTACGCCGACAGATTGATTCACGTATTCAATGTTAAAACCGGGCATACTCAAACTAAACACCACGTCGGCCATGGTGTTGGTCAGCGTGGTCAAAAACTCCTGCGACTCGCGCAGCGCCCGGGTTTGCCGGGCCACTTTTTCTTCCAGTTGGAGGCGATACGCTTTGTTTTCGGCCTCCAGCCGCTGCTTCTCCAACATGAGCTGGCGGTTTTTAATGGCTCGTTCAAGGGTAAGCAGTAAATTGGTTTTGTTAACGGGTTTGGTTAAATAATCAAACGCACCTAATCGAATAGCCTCGGCGGCGGTTTCATAGGAAGGCTGGCCGGTCATTAATATTACAGGGGTGTACGGAAAATGGTCGCGGGTCCATTTGAGCGCTTCCAGGCCGCTTCCGCCGGGTAAAATAATGTCACACAAAACCGCATCACACTCAACCATCCGTTGAGTGAATTCCGGATAATCTTTGGCCGTATGCACAACATAACCGGAGCTTTCCAGGCGGCGCAGAAGAGCACGCCTGACAATTTCTTCATCGTCCAGAACCATCACAGTGGGGGTTGAAATTTCAGCAGGGGCGTCCACAGTTAGTATCCTCGTTAAACAGGTGGCCCGCTCATATTACTGGCGGAACAGGTTTGTCTAACTGTAATTGTAGCATATCAAAGTTACCAAAGAGGTTCAAAAACAAGTGATCTGATAAACCCAAACAGTAAAACTCACCAGTGAGTTATCACACATATCAAAGTAACGTTTTAGCGGCCAGCGCCGCGCCAATAATCCCGGCTTCGTTGAGCGTTTTGGCCGGAACAATCTCGGTTTTGATGTCGAGGTAGCGGAAAAACTTCTCATGTTTTTTGCTCACGCCGCCGCCGATAATAAAAAGGTCAGGCCAAAAGAGAGCTTCCATCTGCTGCAAATACTCGTTGACGCGCTTGGCCCATTCTTTCCACGATAAATCTTCGGCCTTGCGAATCCGGTCTGAGGCGCGATCTTCGGCATCTTTGCCGCGGATATCCAGATGGCCAAATTCCGTGTTGGGCACCAGTACGCCATTCACAAAAATAGCGCTGCCAATGCCGGTGCCCAGCGTGAGCAAAATCACTACCCCAGCCCGATCCTGGCCGGCTCCAAACTTCATTTCGGCAAAGCCGGCAGCATCAGCATCGTTTAAAAGGAGCACCGGGCAGCCGGTTTTTTCACGCAAAAGTTTTTGGCCATTGGCGCCAATCCAGGTGTTGTCCACATTTGCGGCGGTGAGGGTAACGCCATTTTTTATCACCGCCGGAAATGTGCAGCCAATTGGCCCTGTCCACTCAAAATGACGGGTAATTTTGGCCACAACATCAGCCACTGCCTCTGGCACAGAAGGTTCGGGGGTCGGAATTCGGTATCGATCACTGGCCAGCTCGCCGGTTTCAATATTGACCGGCGCACCTTTAATCCCCGAACCTCCAATATCAATGCCCAAAATTTCCATATTTTCAAGCTCCTTTGCCGTTTATTTGATTTTAGTCTGAAAACAAACCAGATGCAAACACTCTTTTTGGGCTGTGAAGGAACGCTCAAAGTCAACGTATAATAAATGCGTGTAAAATTTTTAATCGGAGGCACGGTCTTGGTCAACAACAACTGGTTAAAGCACAACGCCGGAACAGTCATCCTGTTAACCTTGCTGGCGGTAGTGCTTTTTCCAATCAGTGGCAGACCTGTGGTTGTGGCGGCGCAAGGCACCAGCGACAATGTTCGGCTGTCAACCGGCACACCGGCACCGCCTGCACCAAAAATCTGGGTGGGCCGGCTGGTCAGCAACACGCTGGGTGTTACCGAAGGGCAAGGTTCTATCTTTAGAGTCTCCGTTGCGGGCATTTTGGATACGCCTGTTGAACTGCGGAATGGCAATACCTTCATCATTGGTAAATCTGGCAGCAAACCGGAGTATGGACCATTTGCCGCCGAATTTGCGCCGGTGACCAAAGGCCTCTGGACGGTGAGCGTACCGGCACTGGGGGCCAGCCTGCAAGTTGAAGCCGATAATTACAACCTGGCCGTGATTGAATTTGCGCCGGTTCCCGCGGCAACAGCCGCCACAACGGTCACGCCTCGGTCCACCGCGGCCGGTGCGCCCGGCTGGGCCGGGCAGGTTGTCAGCGAAAGCCCAGCCGGCGGCGTGCCGTTTGCCCGGTTACTGGTAACTGTGGCCGGTCGCAACGCTCAGCCGGTGCAGATTTCTACCTTTACCCAGGTGCTCAACACGGCCTACACCGGCCAAAAGCCCGATGAACTTGGGCCAAACACCGTCGAGTTTACCGGCCTCACACCCGGCACGTATTTGATCGATGTGCCGGGACTGGTCGGCCCCTTTCGGGTAGACCTGAAACCCAATATTGAAACCCGGGTAGAATTTAACCAGGTTCTGGCTATCGTTACACCTCAGCCAGCGCCGCCCACAACAACACCGGTGGTGATTCCGCCATCGGCCACGCCGACGCCCACCAACGTGCCGTTGCCAACACCAACGCCATCCCCCACCAGCACGCCGCTGCCGGCCTCACCCACCCCGGTTACCCGCTGGATTGGCGTGGTTGACCGGCGCAGTCCCATCGATGCCGTATCCGGCGAAATCACCGTCAGAGTGGCCGGTATCGCGGGGATGCCGGTCAGGCTGACCCGCCCCGGCGACGACCAGTGGCCCGAGCAGCGCTGTATCACCGGCCAGGAGAGCGCGGAGCAGGATGTCTGCACGTTTAAGGATTTGCCCGCCGGCTGGTACACGCTTGACCCCGAAGGGGTGAATGTCAGCTTGCCGGTACAGGCCAACAGCAACCAGGCGGTGCGCGTTGTATTTAATGTTGAGGTTTTGCCACCCGGAATTGCCGGCTGGCAGGCCACAGCAACACAAAACAGCAACGGCATGTTGGCGCAGCCCAAAACCGATGGCCTGATTCGGGTAAAAGTGATCGGCCGGCCGGGGCAAATTGTTTCGCTCAAATCGCTGCGGTTGGGCGCAACCCGTTACTGCGAGGCTGTGCCCAACCCTGTTGTGGGCGCGCCCGCCTGCGAATTCGGCCAGCTTGGCCCCGGGGTAGTTGAAATAGAGGCGCTGCACACCAGCATCCGCTACCGCCTTTTTGTCGATGGGACCGGTCTGGCGGAAATTGAGTTTGCCCCCAACGCCACTGCTGCCCCGCAGCCATCGGCCCAAGGCCAACCACAAGTGGGCAAAGGCGCCAGCCCGCGAGTCGTACCGCCGCCGGCCGGCGTTGCTGCCGCGCCGCCAACGCCAACGGCAACCGCCACATTGCTCCCGCTGCCCACGCTCACACCAACACCAGCCTTTGCCTGGCAAGGTCGAGTGGTTGAACGGGTGATTACCGGCGCCGGAGCCATCGGCGTGCGAGCCGTGGGGCTAAAAGATCAGCCGGTAATTGTGCGCAGCGGTAGCTGGCAAAGCCCGCCGCAGCTCACCGGAACCAAACCAGAGTTGGGCGATTTTGCCGTCGAGTTTGGCGGCCTGCCTCCCGCCGAATATGAAATCGAATTGGTTGACCTGGCTAAAGTCACCGTGGTTTTGGGCGGCGGTGAATTTATGCTGGTTGAGTTTAAGTACGATTTTGTAACGCCCACACCGTGAGTTTTCCCTCGCACACATCCTCACCGGGTATTGATCAACATTGTGGCAAATGCAACTGCCGGCCGGATATTGGTTGGGCCTGTTCCCGCACTAACTAGACATAACCAAAAAAGGGTTGACATGCGCACTTTGCCTATGATATAATACCGACGTTCTTTAGAAGTGAATGCTTTTTTGAAAATCCTCTTTTATAGCAATAATTTTTTAATCAATCCTTAAGGATACTGAAGTAAGATTCTCCATTTTTATACTCCACCTGATTGCAGCAGATTTTAGAAAAATTTTTTATTGCTTCGTCCTCTTGTGTGTTTGGATTGGTGTTCTAACTCTTAAAAATTCACAACCAGGGTAGAGGCTCCCGGCCAATGCGCTGGTTGATGTTGGCAAACCGAGGTGAAAATGATAGTTGATGACGTGATGATTTCTGAAGACCCCGAAGATCTGTTCAACGATGAACCCGATACCAAACAAGAACCAAATATTTTAGATGAACTTATT
>CAYOXS010000015.1:0-13048 GCA_964407935.1 uncultured Caldilineaceae bacterium | reverse complement strand
GATGACACCATCAGCCTGTATTTAAAAGAAATGGCGCGCGTGCCGCTGCTGGCCCCCGCCGAAGAAATTTTGCTGGCCAAAAACCTTGAACGCGGCCGCAAGGCGCAGCGCAAGCTGGCCAAACAACAATTTAATGAAGAAACCGAACGCAAACTGCGCCGGTACGTCCGCGAGGGCGACCGCTCGCGGGATCACCTGATCAAAGCCAACACCCGCCTGGTGGTTAGCATTGCCAAAAAATATATGGGGCAGGGTGTGCCTTTCTCTGATTTAATCCAGGAAGGCAACCTCGGTTTAATGAAAGCTGTGGAAAAGTTTGATTATCGCCGCGGCTATAAGTTTAGCACCTACGCCACCTGGTGGATTCGCCAGGCCATTACCCGCGCTCTGGCCGACCAGGGCCGCACCATTCGCGTGCCGGTGCATATGAGCGACCGCATTCGCAAGCTGCATCAGGTTTCGCGCCAGTTGGAGCAGGTGTGGGGCCGCAAACCCACCCCGGAAGAACTGGCCGAACATATGGAACTGGAACCGGCCAAAGTTCGCTGGATGCTGCGCGTTAGCCGCCACCCGGTGTCGCTGGAGCGCCCGGTAGGTGAAGAGGAAGACAGCGAGCTGGGCAACTTTATTGAAGATGAAGACGCCCCCACCCCGCCGGATGCCGCTTACCACCGGCTGCTGCAGGAAAAACTGGAAGATGTGCTCAGCACCCTCACTCCGCGTGAAGCCCGCATTTTGCGCCTGCGCTTTGGGCTGCAAAATGGCCGCAGCTACACGCTGGAAGAAGTGGGCAAAAAGTTTGGCCTCACCCGCGAACGCATCCGCCAGATTGAAGGGCAGGCGTTGCGCAAACTGCGCCATCCGCGCCGCAGCCGCCAGCTCCGCGATTACCTGAGCTGACTCCATAAACGCTACAAATTCAGGGCTGCCGCAAGGTGGCCCTTTTCTTTTGCCTTTTAATTGCGCCCCTCGCTATAATACCCCGGCGGGCAGGCAGCGTGGATACTTGCCTTTGAGACAGGGTGCTTCGTGAAGCGCCCCAACATTCGCTGATACGCTTATTTTCACAGGGGTCCGATAGTCTCTCTGCGAGACACCAACAATAAAAATATGGGCCCAAAATTGCAGTTTTGGACCCGGTCACAATTTTTGAGAATCAGATCAGGAATCCCCTAATTTCCAACTCCTGACTCCTGAATCCCATTTTCAAAGGAGTCGCTTTTGCGCAGGCAAAATGGATATTTGCTGCTTTTGGTTTTTGTCTCCGGGATGACGACGCTGGGGGTTGAGCTGTCGGCCAGCCGGCTGCTGGACCCGTTTTTTGGCAATTCGCTGGTGGTGTGGGCCAGCATCATCGGCCTGATGCTGCTGTACCTGACCGCCGGCTACACTATCGGCGGGCGCTGGGCCGACCGCGACCCGCGCCCCAGCACGCTGTACCAAATTGCGGCCTGGGGCGCGTTTTTGGTGGGACTGGTGCCGTTTATCGCCCGGCCAATTTTGGGCTGGGCGGTGCAGGGGCTGGCCCAGTTTGATGCCGGGCTGCTGCTCGGCTCGCTGGTGGGGGTGCTGGTGCTGTTTGTGTTGCCCATCACCCTGCTGGGCACGGTGTCGCCGTTTGCCATCCGGCTGTCGCTGCGAGATGTGGCCCACGGCGGCAACACCGCCGGCTCAATTTACGCCATCAGCACGCTGGGCAGTTTGGTGGGCACGTTTTTGCCGGTGCTGCTGCTCATCCCCTGGCTGGGCACGCGCCTCACCTTTTTTGTGCTGGCCATCCTTCTGCTGGCGATCAGCCTGCTGGGATTGCTGTTCACACGGCCCAAACTGGCGCTGGCCTACGCCGGTATGGCCGTCATTTTGGTGGTGCTGAACATTTTGTGGGCCGGCTTACCCATCAAACCGACC
Organism: uncultured Caldilineaceae bacterium; assembly: GCA_964407935.1. GTDB lineage: Bacteria > Chloroflexota > Anaerolineae > 4572-78 > J111 > J095. The sequence goes on along the minus strand of CAYOXS010000015.1, from coordinate 11,140 downwards.
CCCGGCCTGGTGTTTGAAACCGAGTCCGGGTACAACTACATTCAGGTGCTCCGTATTGAAGACGGCCACGGCGGCGAGTGGATGGCCTTGCAGCTCAACGAGGGCGAGGGCATTCATTCGCTGTACAACCGCGACTACGTGGATTATCCGCTGGTTGATGGCGTGTGGGACTATTTTTTGATTGCGCCGTACTTTAATCCGCCGCCATACCCGCCGGAGCAGGTGAACAGCCTGCTCATCATCGGCTCGGCGGCCGGCACCATTGCCAAAGCCTACAGCGAAATCTACGGCCCCATCCCCATCGATGGCGTGGAAATTGACCCGGAAATCATTGCTGTGGGCCGGCGCTGGTTTGATATGAATGAACCCAATTTCACCGTGCATGCTCAGGACGGCCGCTATTTTTTGGCAACCACGGCCAATAGTTACGATGTAATTGCCGTAGACGCCTACCGCCCGCCCTACATTCCGTTTCAGTTGACCACACAGGAATTTTTTCAGCAGGTGTTTGACCACCTCACCGCCGATGGGGTGGTGGTGATCAACGCTGGCCGCACCGCCACCGACTACAGCCTGGTTGAGGCGCTGGGCACCACCATGAGCAGCGTGTTCCCCAGCGTGTACGTCATCGATGTGCCCAGCTACGGCAGTTCGCTGGGCAACAGTTTGGTGGTAGCCACCAAACAGCCCACCCGCACCGATAACTTTTTTGCCAACGCGGTGCTGTTGCAGCACCCCCAGCTTCAGCGCGTGGCCGATCGGGCCATCAATACCGGCGTGTATCCGCTCCAGCCGGGAAACCTGGTTTTTACGGATGACAAAGCGCCGGTGGAGCAGGTGATCCACCGCCTGATTTTGCGCTATATGCTCGGCGGCTGATTGGCTCCGGGGATTTTAAACTCTTTGCTGGGGAGCACGTCCTGCCGGCGGCGGCGGCGAGCCACTTCCTGCAAATCAATGGCCCGGTCCGTTTCATCCACAATTTCGCCGGTCAGCGTTTCCAGCACATCTTCCAAAGTGACCACCCCGGCCACGCCGCCATACTCATCGATGACCACAGCCAGGTGCCGCCGTTCCCGCCGAAAAAATTGCAACAGGTCATCGGCCTTGGTTGAGTCCGGCACCAGCGGCGGCGTGCGGGCCAGCGCCGAAATCGGCTGGTCGGCTTGCTGGTTGATCAGCGCGGTGAGCAGTTCACTTTTGTAGGCCACCCCAATCACGTCATCCACATTTTCACCAATCACCACAATCCGGCTGTGCTGCGAGGCGATGATCTGCTCCTTGGCTTCGGCCAGGGTGATGCTGCCCGGCAGGTAGGTCATCACCACCCGCGGCGTCATCAACTCCCCGGCAGACACATCATTGAGATGAAACACGTGGTGGATCATCTCCAGCTCGTCATTTTCAATCAAACCCTCCTGCTGGCCAATTTTAGCCAGCAGTTTGATTTCGGCCTCGTTGGTGGTGGGGCCGGTTTTGCCTTTGGTAATGGGCGAGGTCAGTTGTTCGATGGCCCATACCAGCGGGGTAAACAGCCGGGCCAGCCCCAGCACCGGCACGGCTACCACCATAGCAATGCGCTCGGCGTACCGTTCGCCCAGCGTTTTGGGTACAATTTCAGAAAAAACAATGACCAAAAAGGTGAGCATGCCGGAGATCAGCCCCAGCCAGTGGCTGCCCAAAACGTCGGAGGCAATTTTACCCACAGCGATGCTGCCCACAATATTGGCGATATTGTTTAAAATAACGATGGTGGCAATCGGCCGGCTCATGTTTTCGCGGATGTGCAGCAGCGCCCGCGACGCCGGGCTTTTTGACTCGGCCAGTTGGCGGGCTTTGACCAGCGGCACAGAAAAAAGCGCGGCTTCCGCGCCGGAGCACAACGCCGATGAAGTTAGTACCAAAAATATGGCTGCCAAAAGTTGAGACATTGATTAATCCGCCGGATATTCCACTTTGGCGCGGGCCAGCGCCCGGCCATCCATTGCCAGGGCGGTGAGCCGCACCCCGTTACTGCACACTACCGTATCGCCCACATAGGGCAGGCGGCCCAGCCGGGCCATCATCAGCCCGCCCACCGTATCCACATCCCGGTGCGGCTCGTCGCCGGCCAACTCAAGATGAGCCCACAAATCATCAATTTGCACGTTGCCGGCCACTTCCAGCACCCCCGGCGCAATGTCGGTAATCGGCTCAACTTCCCGGTCAAACTCGTCGCGCACCTCACCGACCACCTCTTCAATCAGGTCTTCCAGCGTCACCAAACCGGCGGTGCCGCCATATTCATCCAGCACCACGGCCATGTGCAGCCGCTGCCGGCGCATGGCCGTGAGCAACTGCTGCACCGGGTATCGCTCCGGCACAACGGGCGCGGGGCGCAGCAGCAGCCGGATATCGAGATTTTTTATTTGCCGCCGGCAAACCAAATCTTTCAGGTGCAGCACGCCAATAATGTGGTCGATGTCGTTTTCATACACCGGGAAACGACTGTGCGGGCTGTCGCACACCAGTTTAAACAGGTCGGGCAGCGGCATGTTGTGCGAAATGGCCTCAATTTTGGGACGCGGCGTCATCACCTGATGCACCTGCCGCCCGGCAAAATTAAATATTTTGGTGATGGTTTCCTCTTCGGCCTCACTGAGCAGCCCGCCCTCGGCGCTGGCCGAGACGATCAACCCCAACTCCTCCGGCGAATGCAGCCGGGCATGGCCTTCGGCGGGCGGGATGCGAATGAGCCACAAAATAGCCGCGCCGATGCCGTTAAGCAGGCGCACCGGAATGTTGAAAATGGTCTGCATCAGCCGCATAAACGGCGAAATCGCCAGCGCCGCGCGATCCGGCGCAGACAGCGCCACCGTTTTAGGCACCATTTCGCCAATCACAATGTGCAGATAAGTGAGCAGCCCCACCGCACCGACGTACCCCATCGTTTCAATGAGGGTGGTGTGGGCCTCAACGCCCAGCAGCCGGGCCAGGTACGGCTCCGCAAACTCAGAAAGTTTCAGCTCGCCGTACATACCCAGCCCCAACGACGCCAGCGAAATACCCACTTGCGCCGTGGCAATGTAATGTTTTTGAGCGTCCGGCAGGCGCAGCACATCGAGCATGTAGCGGGCCATGCTGTTGCCTTCGTTAACCAGTTGTTCCAGTTGGGTGGGGCGCACGCCGATCAGCGCAAATTCGGCGGCCACAAACAGGCCGTTTAGCCCCACCAGCAGCAAAACAACCAACAGCGGCACAATGATGCTACCGGGAGCGGGCAGTCCGGCCGGCGTTGAGACGGCGGCCAAAACCAGCACGGGGATAGGCAGCGCCAGCAGCAATTTTTTAGTCACGGCCGGGCACCTTCCATTCGCTCACCTGTGGCAGCCCGCCGGCGCCAAGTTTCAGCGAAATTTCCAGAATTTGCAGGCCGTCCATCGCTTCCACCCGCACCGGAATGGCCGGGTTGCCCACGGCCACTTCGTCGCCTACCCGCGCCGCGTGGCCAATGGCGTCAAACACCAGCCCGCCGAGCGTGTCGTTATCGTGGTTGGGAAAATTAACGCCCAGATATTCGTTAACATCGGTAATCAGCAAATCGCCGCGCAGGTGCAGCCGCCCGTTTTTGTCGGCGGAAACCAGCGGCAGTTCGTCGTCAAATTCATCGAGCAGTTCGCCCACAATTTCTTCAACCAAGTCTTCGATGGTTAGCAGGCCGGCGGTGCCGCCGTACTCGTCCAGCACAACGGCCATATATTTGTGCTTCCGGTTGAGATTGGCCCAAACGGCGTCAACATGCGCGCCCTCCGGCACAAATACGGTTTTGCGCAGGGCCAGTTTGGGGTCCTGCTGACCGTTGAGCTGCAAACGGAACATATCTTTGAGATGAACGTGGGCCACAATATTATCGATGGTGTCCTGATACAGCGGAATCCGGCTGTAGCCTTCGGCGCAGGCCAGATTGATGAGGTCATTCACCGTGCTGCTGATGGGCGCAGCGACCACCCGGTTGCGCGGGGCCATCACCTGCCGGGCGGTCAACTGCCGCAGCCGCAGGGCGTTGCGCAGCATTTGCCGCGAGTCATCATCCAGCAGGCCGCCCAAATGGCTCTCGCTAACCAGCAGCTCAATTTCTTCCGGCGAATGGGCGTGGTTTTCAACAGCCCGGTTTACGCCAAACAGGTGAACCAGCAGGTTGGCGCTGCCGTTGAAAAACCAGATCAACGGCCGAAACAGCGCCGCCGACCACGTCATCGGCATGACCGTGGCCAGGGCTACCTGTTCCGGGTATTGCAGGGTGAGCGATTTGGGCAGCAGTTCGCCGACAATCACTTGCAGCACGGTCAGAAAGATCAGCACACCCGTTACAGAAATGGACAGCGCCAGCGGTTGGGTTAGTTGCGGCAGCCCCAGCCGCAGCAACAACGGTAACAGCGCCGGAGCGACGGTGTTTTGGCCGTACGCGCCCAAAATCAACGACGAAATACTAATGCCCACCTGGCTGGTGGCCACGTACCGGTCCAGCGCTACATTATCATCAATGATAGGCAGCAGGATTTTGGCGGTGAAATTGCCGTTGTGCGCCAGTTGCATAATGCGCGTTTTGCGGGCGCTAATGCTGGCAAATTCGGCGGCCACGTAAAAAGCCGTGGCAAACACCATGACCGCAACGGTCAGTGTAATTCCGATGGCGGTAAACACGGGATACTCCTGAATAGCGCGCGCCGGATTTAAACCCTCACGCGGATGGGCCGGCGCTGAAAAATATCGGCGCGGGTGCCGGTTGGCACCGATTGGGCCGGGTTGGGCCAGAGGCCGGGAATACGCATGTGGCAGGCGGGGCACGTCCCGGCGTCGGTAAGATGGTAACTCAAAACAACGTAACCGTAGCGTTCAATAAGCAGTTTGCCGCAGCCGGGGCAAACGGTGTTTTCATACGGGCCAACCTCGCCGGGCCGATTGCCGGCATACACGTAATGCAACCCTGCTTCCAGGCCGATTTCTGCGGCGCGGATGAGCGTGCGGGCGGTGGTGTTGTCGGGTTCCGTCATTTTATAGTCTTTGTGAAAAGCTGTCACATGCCAGGGGATGTCTGGTGAAAGGCTAACCAAAAAACGGGCGATGTCCCACAGTTCGTCGTTGGAGTCGTTAAACCCGGGGATGACCAGCGTCAGCACCTCCAGCCAGAAGCCGCGAGCGTGCAGCGCCTCGATGGTCCACAGCACGTGTTTGAGCTGGCCGCCCAGTTCGCGATAATTTTTCTGCTGAAACGTTTTCAGATCGACTTTGTAGCAATCGGTGTGGGGTTTGATAAAATCCAGCGCTTCGGGCGTGGCGTTACCGTTGGAGACAAAACCGGTGGTCAACCCGGCGGCTTTGGCCTGTTTGAAAATGGCCATTGACCACTCGGAGGTGATCAGCGGCTCGTTGTAGCTGCTCACTACCAGCCGGGCCTGGGTACGCCGGGCGGCCTCTACCAACGCCTCGGGGCTGAAATGGCTGGGCATTACCCCGGCCGAGTCATCGCGCAGGGCCTGGCTGGTGACCCAGTTCTGGCAGTAGCCGCAGTGAAAATCGCAGCCGAGCATGCCAAAGGTGAGCGCGTTGCTGCCGGGCATGGCGTGGAAAAACGGTTTCTTTTCCACCGGGTCGCTCTGCACGCCGGCGGCGTAGCCAAACGGCACGCGCAAAACGCCATCAGCATTAAACCGCACCTGGCAAATGCCGCGCTTGCCCGGAAAAATAACGCAGCGATGGCCGCAGGCCAGGCAGCGAATTTTATTATTGGCCAGTTTTTGATAAAGCTGCGGGCTGCCCTCCACTGTGGCCGCATCGAGCGCCTCTTGCAGCGTTACCCGTTGGCCGGAAAAGATACTCATGAAGAAACCCCTTTACCGGAGATTCTAGCGCATGGCCGGGAGCGAGTCAATAAATCAAAAAAGGGGCGCAGCGGTGCGCCCCTTTTGGTGTGGCGGGTTGGGCTTACAACTCCAGCGACTCGCCCGGTTTCAGCGCCTGACACCAGGCTTCGGTATCGTCTTCGTTAACGCGGGCGGCAAAGGCCTCGCCATCCTGGGCAATGGGCGGCCAGGTGTTGTAGTGGCAGGGCACCACCAGTTTGGGGTTAACCAGCCGCACCGCCCTGAGCGCGTCATCCGGCCCCATTGTAAAATTATCGCCAATTGGCACCACAAACAGGTCGATACCTTCTTCACCGTAGAGCTGCATTTCCAGAAAGAGGGCGGTATCACAGGCAAAATAGAGTTTTTTGCCCGCGGCGGTGATGAGCAATCCGGCCGGGTTGCCGCCGTAGCTGCCATCGGGCAGGCCGGAGCCGTGATGGGCAATGGTCAGCTTCAGGTAGCCAAATCCGTGGTTAAAGCCGCCGCCCAGGTGCTGGCCATGCACATTTTTAACCCCCTGTTTTTGCAGCCAGTTGACAATTTCAAAATTGCTGATGACTTTGGCCCCGGTCCGTTTGGCAATGGCCACCGCATCTTCAATGTGGTCAAAGTGGCCGTGCGACACCAAAATAAAATCGGCTTCCACCGAATCGGCGGCCACGTTGGTCAGGGGGTTGCTGGTAAAAAACGGATCGATGACGATTTTTGTGCCGTCGATGTCCAGCAAATGGGTGGCGTGTCCTACAAAAGTATATTTAATAGCCATTCTTTTCGCTCCTCTTTGAATGAAATTTAACCATCATTGTTAATAAACGGGCGTTGCGGTAAACGTCCGTATACTTGCACGGCTGAGGGTTGAGCGGTGAGATTAATTTAACGCCGGGTGAATCGCGGTGGTGAAAGTATAACAAACATAACTGCTCTTGCCAACTCAACTTTGATTCTTGCTCCAAAAATCGGCCCAAACTGGCGCTGGCAAGCCGATTTCTGTATAATTTATAGTTGACATAAATATGCTATCTTGGGAGGGACTAGCGTGGAACAGACCGATTTACTCACCCAAATCAACGGCGACCCCGAAGCGATTCTGATCGCGGCGGCAATACTCGCCGTAGTTGCCAGTTTGATCCCCTTTATCCGTTACCCGCTGGAACTTTTTTATACGATGATCCACGAAATGGGGCATGCGTTTGCTGCTCTGGCAAGTAGAGGTATTCTGGCCGGATTTCGGGTTTTTTCCAATGATTCGGGCGTAACGGGTCTTTTAAACGCCCCTCCCCAAGACCTGCCCTGGTATTATGCGGCCGGCTACCTGGGCGTACCCCTATTCAGCGCCATAATGGTCTGGTTTGGCAGTCTGTCGCAAATGTCACCGCTGTTGCTGGGGATAGTCGGTATTTGCCTGGTGATATTTGTATTGGTGCACGGTTTGGAATGGCAAGATAATCAGGAGCCAATTGGGCCTACAGTAACCGGCCTGGTTGGCATTTCCTTTTCGGTGTTTTTTCTGGCGGTAGCCTGGCTGGCTCATCCCTTTTGGTCAACATTGATTCTGAATTTTTTGGCAGCGGAGGGAATTATTCAGACATTTTATAAGCTCGATATTCTCGCAGACCAAGTACGCGACCGTAGTGGGAGATATGAAAGAGTTGACCCCAAAATAATGGCCAAACTATTCCAAAAATATCCCATCCTGCGGAACCCCATGTTCTGGGTGCGAGCCTGGATCGTGACCGCCATGATTATGCTGGGCGTCTCCTTCTGGTTAACCTGGCTGTACGACTGGAGCTGGGCCAACGTTGAATGAGTTGCTGTTTGTCGCTGCGTTGACATTTACCCCCAGTTAGAGTATAGTGGCGGGGCTAAATTGAAAGCAGGAGGCAAGTGTGTTAGGCATTGGCAAACGAGTGCCCATCGACAAAATAGAAACGGTGATTGGTCCCAATACCAGCTTCAAGGGAACGCTCATTTGCGATGGCAGCGTGCGGATTGACGGCGTGTGCGAAGAGGGTCTGATCAAAACAGTGGGCAATATTGTCATTGGCCCGGAAGCCAGAGTCGCCGCCAACCTGGAAGCCGAAAATGTATCGGTAAGCGGCGCAGTCACCGGCAAAATCATCGCCGCGGGCCGGCTTGAAATATTGAGCACAGGCAAAGTCTGGGGTGATGTGGAGGTGGGCAGTTTTCTGCTGGACGAGGACGGCTTTTTTAAAGGCAACCTGTCGATGCAGGATGAACCCGAACCGCCCGCGTTTGACCCGCCGCCCCAGCCCCCTGCCGAACCGGCCAACGCCGCGCCCGAAGACAACGCCGCCTGATGGTTCGCGCCAATTTTTCCCGGGTTACACGGGCAAGGCTCATCGCTCACAGGTGAGCCTTTTTGTTTGCCGCAAATCGATGTGCCATTTTACAAAAAAAATGCTATCATAACTGCCAGCAAAGCGTGTCATCATCAGGAGGTTTGTTCAGATGAGCATTTTAGGTTTTAACACCCTTGACCTGCTGTTGATTTTTATTTTATTTATTGGTGGGTTGGTGGGGATGCTGCGCGGCATTGGCCCGCAGCTTACTTCGGTAGCCAGTATCTGGCTGGCGTTGCTGGCGGCGCTGTGGACGTACCGGCTGCTCAGCGTCAACATCTTCATCGAGTCGGGCTATTTCAATAAAACCAGCGCCGACTCGCTGGCGTTTGTGGTGATGTTTCTGTTTTTTTTCCACGCCATCCGGCTGGTTATCCGTTATCTAACCAAGCCGCCCGAGGAAAAGAAAAAGAAACCGCAGCGCAAAGGCAAAGTTGGCCCCGTTGAAGAAGCGCCGCCCTCGCTGGTGCAACGCTTTATCATTGGCCCAATTATGACGCTGGGCGGCGCAGTTCTGGGCGTTGTGCTCACCGCCCTGTGGACGGCCATCATTCTGGGCGTGCTCCAGTTTTTCTTCCAGGTCGATGTGTCGCAGGCCGGCGCAGTGGCCGGCGCTGGCCAGGGCCTGGTCAACCAGATGAACAGCTCGGTTCTGCTGCCTCAATTTAACCAAATTTTACTGTATCTGGTCAAATCGCTGGACTTGTTTGTGTTTGGCGACGAAGTCAACATTCTCAAGCGCGTGGTTTGTACCGTATTCCCTGATAGTTGCGTTTAAAATCCGGTGGACGAAAAACATCTTAAAACCCTTGAATTTCCCGTAATACTGGAAAAGCTGGCCAAACACGCCGCCTTTTCCGCCAGCAAAGAGCTGGCGCTGGCGTTGCGCCCCACTCCGTACCTCACCCAGGCCCGCGCCTGGCAGGCCGAAACCACCGAAGCCGACCACCTGCTGTCGGTTAAAGTGGATGTGACCGTCGGCGGCGCGCGCGACGTGCGGCCCAACGTGGCTCGCTGCCAGCGCGGTTTTGTGCTGACAGCGCTGGAGTTGCTGGAAATCCGGCAAACGCTCATCGCTGCCCGCGAGCTGGCCCGGACCATCACCCGTCTGGCCGAGTCGTACCCGCGGTTGGCCGACATCGCCCAGCGCATCGAAGCCTGCCCCGGCGTGGTCAACGGCATCACACAGGCCATCGAAGACAACGGCGAGATCAAAAACAGCGCCAGCCCCGCCCTGGCCCGCATCCGGCGCGAAATGGACATTGCCCACGACCGGCTGATGGAAAAGCTCAACCGGATCATCGGCTCAACCAGCACCAACCAGTATTTGCAGGAGGCGCTCATTACCCAGCGCGGCGGGCGCTACGTGGTGCCGGTTAAAGCCGATTTCAAAGGCCGCCTCAAAGGGATTGTGCACGACCAGAGCGCCAGCGGCGCGACTGTTTTTGTTGAACCGCTGGCCGTGGTTGAGCTGAACAACAAGTGGCGGCAGCTTCAACTTGACGAAGAAAACGAAATTCGCAAAATTCTGGCCGAACTGTGCCAGCTTGTCGCCGACCAGGCCGGCTTTATCAGCCACACCGTTGAGGCGCTGGCCGAGCTTGACCTGGCTTTTGCCAAGGCCAAATTTGCCCACGCCATCGACGCCATCGAACCGATGCTGCTCGATGCCACCGACACGCGGCGCGGCGATTTTATCAAATTGATGGCCGCCCGTCACCCGCTGCTCAACTCCAAAACCGTGGTGCCCATCGACGTGGTGCTGGACGCCGACACCCGCATGCTGGTCATCACCGGCCCCAACACCGGCGGCAAAACGGTATCGCTCAAAACGATGGGGCTGCTCACGGCGATGGCCCAGGCCGGCCTGCGCATCCCCGCCGCCGAAGGCTCGACACTGCGGCTCTTCCGCCAGATTTATGCCGACATCGGCGACGAACAATCCATTGAGCAGAGCCTGTCTACTTTTTCCGGCCACATGACCAACATCGTCCACATTCTGGACGGCTGCGACGCCGCCTCGCTGGTTATTTTTGACGAGCTGGGCGCGGGCACCGACCCGATTGAAGGTTCGGCGCTGGCGCGGGCCATCCTGTCAAACCTGCTGAGCCGCAAAGTGACCACCTTTGTGGCCACCCACTACTCCGAGCTGAAAGCCTTTGCCCACACTACCGCCGGCGTGGCCAACGCCAGCATGGAATTTGATGTTGAAACCCTGACGCCCACCTATCGCCTGCGGATTGGCCTGCCGGGCGCGTCCAACGCCTTCACCATTGCCCGGCGGCTGGGGCTGCCCGGCCAGCTCATCGAAGCGGCGCAGGGGTTGGTTGGTGAAAACGACCGGCAGGTAGAGGCGATGCTGGCCGAAATCAAAGCCCAAACCGAGCAGGCCCGCCAGCTCCGGCGGCAGGCCGACGCCGAGCGCGAAAAACAGGAGGACGTCACCCGCCAGATTGAGCAGCGGCTGGCCGACATCGACACGGAACGGCGTGATATTCTCAATTCGGCCCGGGCCGACGCCCGCCGCGAAGTCAAACTGGCCCGCGAGCGCCTCAAGGAATTAGAGGCCGAGATGCAGGCCCGGCTGGCGCAGGTGGACGCCCCATCCGCCAGCATCGACAGTCAATTTGAGGTGATTGAGACCGAACTGGCCGAAGAAACGCCGCGGGCCGAACCCGCGCCCGCCGCCGAGCCGTTACCCGCGCCGCGCGGCCCCATCCGGGCCGGGGCGATTGTTTACGTGCCGCAATTTGCCACCACCGCCGAAGTCATCGAGGTGCAAAACGGCCAGGCCGATGTCCAGTTGGGCCGTTTCCGGGCCACGGTGCCGCTGGCCGAGCTGGAACTGCGCCAGGCCGCGCCCCAACCGGAACCGGCGGTGCGCACCGTCACCAC
>CAYOXS010000014.1:26643-38955 GCA_964407935.1 uncultured Caldilineaceae bacterium | reverse complement strand
CACCCTTGAGGTGCTGGCTTCAGGTGAATAAGTTTTCAGGCGGCGGAATCAAATTTTTTAGGCGAAAGAAATGAATCCTTCAGGCGAAAGAAGCAAATCCTTCAGGCGAAAGAAATGAATCCTTCAGGCGAAAGAAATGAATTCTTCAGGCGAAAGAAATGAATTCTTCAGGCGAAAGAAATGATTCCTAATTCCTGACTCCTGACTCCTGACTCCTGAATCCTATTTTTAACGGAGAACCAGATTATGAGCAATGCAACCATGCAACGGGCAATGATTATTGGCGGCGGTATTGGCGGGCTGTGTGCCGCTATTGCCCTGCGGCAAATTGGAATAGAAGTAACCGTGTTGGAAAAAGCGCCAGTGTTGGGCAACGTGGGGGCCGGGCTGGTGCTGTGGCCCAACGCCATCCGGGTGCTGCGCCAACTGGGCGCGGCAGAAGCAATCATCAACGCCGGTTCCGCCATTGATCACGGCCAAATTCGGACCGCTGCCGGCAAAATCCTGTCTCGCAGCGAACCGGGCGAGCTGCGGCAGCTTTTGGGCGAACCAACCGTGGCCATTCACCGGGCCGATCTGCACGCCATTTTACTGTCGCTGCTGCCGGCGGGAGTGGTCAGGTTGGGCGTACCCGGTTTTACCTTTGAGCCGTCCCAAACCGGGGTGACGGTTAACAGCGCCGGCGGCCAAATGGACCGGGTTGACCTGCTCATCGGCGCAGATGGTATTCATTCCCAGGTTCGACAGCAGCTCTTTCCGGCAGTAAAGCTGCGTTACGCCGGGTATTCGGCCTGGCGCGGCGTGGTGAACGCCCCCGACACGGTTGCCGAGGGCCTCACCACGGAGATGTGGGGGCGAGGCAGCCGCTTTGGCGTGGTTCCCATTGACGCTCGCCGGGTGTACTGGTACGCCACGCTCAACCAGCCCGCCGGGCGAGAATACAACCCGGTAAGCCAGAAAGCGCTGCTGCAACAACATTTTGCCGGCTGGATGCGTCCTGTTGAAAATCTGCTGGAGGCCACGCCGGCCGAGGCTATTCTGCATCATGATCTGTACGATATCGTTCCGCTGTTACGCTGGAGCCAGGGCCGGGTAACCCTGCTGGGCGACGCCGTTCACCCCACCACCCCCAACATGGGGCAGGGCGCCTGTATGGCTGTTGAAAGCGCCTGGGCGCTGGCCCGCTGCATTGCTGCCGCGCCGGATGTGCCGGCGGCGCTGGCCGCCTACGAGCAAGAACGCCAGCCGCGCACCGCCTGGATTACCAACCAGTCGTGGCAGATTGGCCGCCTGGGCCAGCTTGAAAACGGGTTGGGCTGCCGCCTGCGAGACGCGGTGCTGGCCCTCACCCCGGCCAGCGTGGTCAAAACCCGGCTGGCTAAAGTGACGGCTTACCCGGACGCGCTGCTTTTTAATCGGCCCTGATTAAATTATGAACCCAACCCGGCTTCTCTGGCGCGAATGATGGCCTGGGCGCGGTCTGAAACCTGCAACTTGCTCAAGATGTTGGAAACCTGGTTGCGCACCGTTTTCTGGCTGATTGACAGGCGCTCGGCGATTTCCGGGTTGGTCAGGTGCTGGGCTACCATCGCCAGGATTTGCCGCTCCCGGTCGGTTAATTCCGGGAAGGTTTGCGGCGGCGCGGGCGGGTGAGGCGCGGCAAAATAGTTCATCAGCCGCCGGGCAATTGCCGGGCCAAAAATAGCTTCGCCGTGACTGACGGTGCGGATAGCCCGAAAGATTTCGGCCTTGAGCGCCCCTTTGAGAATATAGCCCCGCGCCCCGGCCCGCACCGCCGCAAACACCGAGTCGTCATCTTCAAACATGGTCAGCATCAGAATGGCGATGTGCGGGCTGCTGTGCAAAATGCGGCGGGTGGCCTCGATGCCGTTGAGGCCGGGCATGTTGATGTCCATCAAAATGACATCCGGCTGGAGGCGGGCGGCCAGCGCAACGGCTTCAGCGCCGGTAGTGGCTTCGCCAATCTGCTCCAAATCAGTGGCGGTTTCCAGCAGGGCGGCCAGCCCTTCGCGAAACTCGGCGTGGTCATCGGCCACAAGAACGGTGATTGATTCCATTGGGTTACTCCGTGGGCAGCGGCAAATGAGCGGATACCCGCACGCCGCCGGCAGTGATTGGTTCTATAACACACTCGCCCCCCAGTTCCTGCGCTCGCTCCCGCATAGAAGCCAGCCCCACGCCGGCGCGATAACCGGCGGGCAGGCCGAGACCGTCGTCGCAAATTTCAAGATGGAGGGCCGCCGGCTCGGTTTCAAAAGCCAGGCTAACCCGGCACGTTTGGGCCTGCGCATGGCGAATGGTGTTGGTGATTGCTTCCTGAATAAGACGATAGGCGGCCACTTCAACAGCGGCGGGCAGCGGGGGCAGTTGCTCCGGCGCGGTCAGTGTGATTTGCAGGCCGTTGGCGCTGATGTGGGCGGTGTACTCGCGGATGGCCCCTACCAGGCCCAATTCATCCAGAGCGGGTGGGCGTAAATCGTAAACCAGCCGCCGCACCTCGTTGACAATGCCCTGCGATTTTTCAATGAGGCTGGTCAAAAGCATCTCGGCCCGGTCAGGGTTGGTGCGGATGAGATCACGGGCGGCTTCCAGCTTGAGTACATGGCTGGCCAGTTGCGGGCCAAGGCCATCGTGCAGGTCACGCCGCAGGCGGCGTCTTTCTTCGGCGCGGGCGGTGACCAGCCGCTGCCGGGATTGCTGCAAATCGGCGGTGAGGCGCACCGCGGCCAGGGCCACCCCCGCCTGCCGGGCCAGATCGTTGAGCAGCCGTTGTTCGGCCGGGGAGAAGGTTTCGCCGGGTGCGCGCGCGCCCAGCAGCAGGTGGCCAAGCTGTTCGCCATGAAATGTGAGCGGTAAACAGACCGGGTTGGGCGTTGGTGTTCCGGCTGCGGCGGCGGGTAATGAGTCATCGGCCTGATCCAGTACAACAGCGGCATAGGGCAGCCGGAGCGTCTCCTTGAGCGTGGTGACAATGGCCGGCATCACCGCATCCGGAGCAAGGGTGTTTTCCAGTTGCCGGCCCAGGCGCGAGAGGACGGCGTAAGGGTCGTCTCGTTCGCCGTAGAGCAGGCGGTTAACGCCGCGCTGCAGCCGGTCGCGGAGCGGGGCAAAAAGAACAGCCACAATTCCGGTGGTCAGGATCGCAATTAAAAGATTACCCCTTGTTTGAAACAGCGCGCCCAGGCCGCCGACCACCAAAATGTAAAGGGCAGCCACGCTGGCCGTGAGCGCGCCATAAACCAGGGTGCGGTTGATAAGCAGGTCGATATCCCACAGCCGGTAGCGCAAAATGGCCATGCCAATCGCCAGCGGAATGGCGCTAAAAGCAAGTGAATAAATCAGATTGGCAATGTTTTGCACGGTTCCGGCTGTCATCTTGGGTATCAAATTGACCAATACAGTTAAAATGAGCATCACCACAATGGCCAGGGTTACGGCATACACAAACCATTTTTGCTGCTGGCGTTCAACGCCGGCAGAACGGCGCAGCCGCACCACGGCCGAGACCACGGCCGCCAAAAAAGTGGCGGTTATCAGGTTAAGCAGCCCCAATCCCACCATTTGAACCGTTTCCAGGCCAGGCGGCGCGGTGTCTGCCAGCAATGCCGGCCCCCGGTAAGGCCACAGGGCCACAAGCGTGAGCACCAGCCAGGTAACTGCGGCCGCCGCGGTTAGCCAGCCCACCCAGCCCCATCTGGCCGATAACGGCTTTCCGGTGGGAAACAGAAAAACCAGCAAGGCGACTCCGCCATAGGCCAGGCCCCACAGGCCAAACGTGAGCCAGATGACAACATCTCCACCCGGCAGCGAACCGGGGTGAGTCAGGAAGGTATAGACCGCATATTGCAGGCCAAATTGCTCAAGCACAAGCGGCAGGCCAATCAGCAACAGCAACCAGCCGATGACGTGATTGGGCCGGCGGGAGATGATCAGCGCCCCCACCAGAGCGAATGACAACGAGGGCGGGAGCTCGACCAGACTGGAGATGGTTTTCTCCGGTGTACCGCCGTTCAACCCCACCAGCAGGATAACCAGCAGGGCCAGAATTACGTTTGCGGTGGTTAAAACAAATGCGCCAATTTTCAGAAGCTGCGGTTGGGTCATCTCAAAATCCGGTTTGAGTAAAAACAGCGTACTCACACTATAAATCAACCCTATTGCGCCGACAAGTTGAGATTTGGCTTTCGCATTTCAAGAATGGTTGCGCCGATAAATAGCAGCCCACCAATAATGGCCACCACACCGCCGCTCAGCCCCCAACTGCCGGGCTGGTCTGGCAGGGTGACAGCGGCCGCGCCCAGGTGAACAAAAGCTAACCCAACCAGCACCCCCAGCACCGGCCAGCCCGGCCGCCGGGTGGCGGCCAACAGTCCGGCCAGGCCGAGCACGCCGACCAGCCCCACGCCGGTGATCCAGTGATTGCCCGTGGCGTGCTCGCCGGTATCCAAGCGCTGAAGCTGTAACCAGAGCCAGGCCGACGGAAGCATAGCGGCGATGGCCACCGTCGCCAGCCCCAAAAGAATCCCAGCGCGCTGGCCCGTTTGGTGAAAATTAACAAGCGCGCGCAAAGATGGATAGCAAGCCAGCGGCACGGCCAGCAAAATTCCCAAAAAGAGAGCTGCTACCGGGTCAAACGGAGCCAGCGTCCCCAGGTAGATCAAACTGCCCAACCCCAAAAACTGGGCTACCAGGGGCTGCTGGCGAGGTTTCCAGGCCAACGCCAGCAAACTGCCAACAAACATAATCCCTACCAGCGCCCCAATCTGGGCATCGTGCCACAGGTGCATTTCCGGGTGATGAATGCCCGGCTCGCTGGCTACCCAATCGCGCACCCAAATGGCCACCAGTCCGTGCAACGAGCCAAACGCCAGCAAAAGAAGAGCCACCAGGCCGGCCACACCTGAGAAGAGAATCCGCCGCCAGTCGAAGCGTTTTGTTGGGGTGGGTATTTCCAAATATGCACCAGGTGTTGTTTCTTTGATTGTCATTTTAGTCTCCTTAAAAACTGTCAATCCGGTTGGCGGTGCGGACGGCATATCCCAACAGCGAAAACATCACCCAGGTGTAAGGGCCAAAGAACAACAGGCTCAAATCTCTGCCACCCAGCATACCGATTACCATTAACAATGGCACGGCCAAGCCGCAAGCCAGCGGCACAAAACGGGTCCACCCCGACAGACGTTTGGCTGCCAATACCGCAATGCCAACCACCAGCATAAAAGTGTGGCTGAGCGGCCAGGCTATATCGGTTATCTGGAAAATCGGGGTATCCGGGCTGAGGTTGGGCAGCACAATGTTAAACAAAGAAAAGGTGGCGGCCAGCCCTAATCCCAGCAGTTGCAGGCCAAGAATGGCTTTACCGGCTTTGCCCCGACCGGTGGCCTGCAACATTCCCAGGCCAACCACACTGCTCATCCATCCGCCCAGATAAAACAGCTCCAAAAAACCACCCAGCGGCGTGCTGCCGGTGATCCCCAGATAATTGTTGATAAGGCCTTCGGCCAGCAAAAACGGAGCGCCGGCCATACCCAACGTACCCAACAGATGGGGGGTCAATCCGCTCGTTGTGGGTTGGTTTGTTACTTTGGTTATTGCTTTGGTTGTCATTGGCTTTCTCCTTGCATCAGCAAAAAACTGTTCAATTGATAAGCTCAGCATAACCGAACCAGCGTCCCGTTGTCATGAGACACTGTCCCGCCTCAGGCGGGAAATCTGTCCTTTTCTCAAATCCCCCCGCGAACGGCGACAGATCACACCAGTATCTGTTAACCGGGATGACATTTGTCACCCCTAATTTGTGACATTTTGCTCTAGTTGAGCCGGCCAAAATCGGTTAAAATTAGTCAAGGCCGATAATTGAGTCTCAATTTCCGATCAGACGATGAGGGCGCTCATTTTTGGAAGTGTTCATCATCCTGCCAGTTTAGCGCTACTCGACCAACGGGTGGCGTTTTTTGCTGGTTAATGTACGCTCGGTTAACCGGGAGGCTGTATGCCGCGTAGCGAAGCCGAACTCCAGGAGTGCATTCAGCGCACTCAACGGCTCATCAGAAATAAAACCAGGCGGATGGGGAAACTGGAAGACAGAGAAGCGCTAGAGGGAATTGGTGTTGATCCCAGCGTTTCCATTGAAATTGAGGATTTAAAAGAAGATATCGCCGGGCTAAAGGCTGAGTTGCACGCCTATCGCACCGAACTTAAGGCGATTAAGAAAAGCGGCGGCGTAGCAATTTTGGAAATGTTCACCAACAGGGATGACGAGATAAAACTGATTCTCTCATCCTTTGCGCCGGCCTGTTTCTTGCTGGATGCGCCACCCGGTTATGGCAAAACTGAGCTGTTGCAAACGTTAAAGCAGCGCTTTGTTGAACAAAACTGGCTCTGCGCGTTTGCGACAGCGCAGACTCACGACACATTGGCTGAGCTGGCCCCCAAATTAGCCAGCGAACTGGAGATCAATTTACCAACCGGCCATCACCACACGCCGTGGGGGGTGCGTTTTGGCGGCGCGTTAGCTCTCAGATGGCCAGCTGTAAAATCTGAGGGGGTTGCCCTGCTCATTGATTTGAACGGGCCACCGGCCTTGCAACTGCTTGAAAAACTACTCAATGAGTTCATCCCTCAAATTAAAGCCAATTTAAATCCACTCCCGTTATTTAAAAGCAAAAACCGTTTTCGGGTAATCATCGCCGGACGGTATCTCGCTGGCCGGCCAGAAACTAAAACACCGCCCAACCTCCGCCCCAAGTCTCTGGCTCTGTCGCCGTTTGAGTACACGGTTATTCGTGATTTTGTGGCCAAGCACATGCCGGAACAAGATGATGACAGCGTTAGCCTGTTGGCCGCGCACCTGATGTATTTGACTGGCGGCCATCCCGGCTGCATGGCCCAAAGCATGCAACTTTACCGGCAAGTTAGTATCACCCCGGATGCGTTCTTTCAATATTATGCGCCAACAATCTGGGCCGATGTGGTTAACCCAACCATTCAAACCGTTCTGGCCGAACTCCCGCAAGTTGATCAGGAATTTATCAGTGTTCTGGATAAGCTGGCTGTTTTTCGTTATTTGGATTATTCCATTCTCAACCAGGTTGTTAAACACCATAAGCTGCCTTATGGCGATGTGTACAGGCTGGCCGATAAATTGACTGCCATGTACATTTACAATTTCCGCAACCGGTTATTTCAGGATGACATTATTCGGCGGTTGCTGGCTATCAGGCAATGGCAGCCCTGGTTGTGGCCCAACGAGAACAAACCGTTATTTTTTGATCACTGCCGTACGGCCCGCGATATATGCCACCAGCGGTTTAAGGAACCGCCGGTTGAGCGATCGGAAACATGGGCAATTGAATATTTATACCAGTCACTGCAACAACATGCCGGCGCAATCGGTGATCAGGACAAACGGCGGCAAATCTGCCTGAGATTTATGGCCGAGGTTGTGCCCCAGGCGTTGAGAATTTTCATCGATGAACGTGGTATCCAGGCCGACGCGATTGAACAGGAAAAACAAGCATTACTTGAGGTGCTGGAAAAGGATTGGGAGTTCCAGTTTACCGTCAATTATTTCCTGCGTGCTGATCAATTTAATAGTGAACCTTTTGAGCAATTGGTTGTCACCATTCAAGATTATTTTGCGGGCCAAAAACCAGGAGGGAGTCATGGCTGAGCAAATGCCTTTTATTGGACGCTCCGTGGAACTTACGGCAATTTATCAAAAGCTCACCACCCCGGGCGCGTCACACGTTATCTGCTTTGTGGGCCGGGGGGGCATTGGCAAAACGCGGCTGCTGGAAGAAGTCTACCGCCGATTTGACCAAAAGGGGCATATCCAAATCACCGGCATTATCAATTTTGACGACCGGGCCTTTCACTACGTCGAAAACCTGGACCGCCAGCTCATTCAAGAGCTGGGCAGCCGTGCCTTTACGGATTACTACCTCGCGCTCCGTAAATGGCGGAGTCCGGAACGGGACCAGGCCAGCCCGCAATGGATTGAAGAACAACGCCAACTGATCCACCAAACGTTTATTTCCGGGTTTAACGCTGTTTCCAGCCAGAGTTATCTGGTAATTCGGTTTGATACCCTGGAAAAGATGAAAGGCGCTGAAGTTGAACAGTTTCTGCTTGATTTGATGGCCCAAACCCACAACACTCTGTTTTTGCTAGCCGGCCGTGAGGAGGAAGAGCTGGGATTCCGTGATTTTCGCGAACGGTTAGAAAAGCAACTGGCCGAGCGCGCCACTTTTTACCCGTTAGCCGCTCTGGTCGATGACGATAGCCGGGCCTATCTGATCGAGAAACAGCAACTCCTGTCCGCAACCATTGAACCGGAACTGGCCGAAAAAATATTGGTACTGGCCGAGGGACGCCCCATTCTGCTTGACCTGGCAGTTGAGTGGCTGGCCCGGCATGTGCCTTTGGAGTGGATGAATGAATACACTCTGGCCGCTATAAGAGATCTCAACCCAACCGAATTGGCGCAGCGCAGGCAAGAATTTGAAGTGCAGTTGGTGCAGCATATTACCAAAATCCGCACCCCTATGGATCAACTGCTGCTGCTCATCTCGCGGATTTTTCCGTTTGACCGGGCAATGGTCAAAACCTTTCTTACCCTGCCCGATGCCGATGTAGAGGAATTGTTTAAAGACGCCAGCGGCAGCGCCATTATCAAGCTGCTGCCCGGCGGCCGGATTACGCTGCACGACGAAATGCGGCGTCTGATCCATGCCTATGTCTGGCCTGAAATTGACTCCGACGGGCAACGTCAGAAACGAGACAGCCGGCAAGCCATCGATTATTTTAACCGGCAGATTGAGGCGATTCAGGCCAAAATCGCGGCGCTGGCAACCACCCGGCCCGCGGTAGATGCGGCTGATCCTGTTCTTGAATTTGAGCAACTTAACCAGGAAGATGTATTCAAGTATGATCTGCTGGCTCTGTGGGAGCAGCTTTTGTTCCACACCCTGTTTACCAACAAAGATGCCGGCGTCCAACTGTTTATTCAGCTTTATACCCAGGCCGGTGAAGATTATGTACTTTCTCTCGCCTTTCGCGAAGTCTTGCTGCGGCAAACGAGAAATTATATTTCATTAGCCCAAAGCAAGCCCTATTTAGATAATCTTGATTCTGGTCAAATCTATGAGGTTTTGATCAGGTGGGCCAAATATTTGCTGGATAGCGGCCGTTATCCGGAAGCTGAGGCTGTTTTAAATGACATTTTGGGCTTTACCAGCCTGCGGCCCGACCAGGAGGCGGATGCCAACATTCAACTGGCTAATGTCGTTATTCGCCAGGGGCGCTTTCTGGAGGGAATTAAGTTGTTTGAGATGGCCGTTGAGATCAGCAGAAACAAAAAAATGCCGGACTGGCGGGTTAAAGCCGAAAATGGTTTGGGGTGGGCCTATCGTTTGATCACCAAGCGCAACGAAGCGCGTAAACATTATGAGGCCGCGCTGGCCCGCGCTGAAAAGCTTGATATGAAACAACAACTGGCCCTGCTGTACAACAACCTGGGCTTTGTGTACGCTTATATCCCCTCCGAACGCCACCGGGCGGTTTCGTATTGTGAAACCGCCCTGGATTTGTGGCAAGAAACCAACAATGAACGCGGTGTTGGGGCGGCTTACTCAACCCTGGGCTGCATCACCTTTATGGCCGGTCATCTGGGTGAAGCCCTGAATTATTTTCAGCGGGCGTTAAATATTTTTGAACCGGCGCAAGACCGGGAGTGGTTGAGCACAGTTTATTCGTGGCGGGGAGCAGTTTACATCTCCCAGGAGAAACTTGACCTGGCTGAAAAAGACCTGGCTCAGGCTCTGGCGCTGAACGTTGAAAAAGACCGGCCGATGACCCTATCCCGGCGAGCCTTACTGGAGTTAAAACGCGGCCAGATTGAGCAGGTTCAGCAAACTATTGAAGAATGTTATCAACTGTCTCACAAATTGCGTGATGCCCTTTACCAACTGGTGTCTTTGCGTGATAAGGCCAGGTTGGCCTGCCACCTGAACAAGTTTGAACAACTTGAGCCGTTGGAAAAAGAGTGGGCCGAGTACCGCAAAGAATGGGGCGAGCCGCAAGACAGGCGCGCCCACGGCATGCTC
The DNA here is from genome assembly GCA_964407935.1 of uncultured Caldilineaceae bacterium. GTDB lineage: Bacteria > Chloroflexota > Anaerolineae > 4572-78 > J111 > J095. The sequence continues at coordinate 28,828 of CAYOXS010000014.1, read as the reverse complement.
TTTCTGAATTTCGGCCTGCTGGCCTTTGGACTGGAACAACCGGAAAAAGGGTTAAATTATCTGAAACAGGGGTTGGAACACCTGGTGGAATTAGGCCGTTACGGCAGCGACTCATTGGGAGTGCATGTTAAACGCATGGAAGAAGCGTTCACCACCTATTTGCAGTTGCCTCCGGCCCAAATCAGCATAATAGGTGCCGAATTACAGCAATTTTGGAAGGATAAACGGCTCAAACAATTATATCCCAATGTGGCGCGTACCTTTGAAACCTGGGCGGACTGGAAAGGAACGAACCATGCCGGTTGATCACCTTGACGCCAATCCACCCCGAATTCTCTTTGACCCCACCCCGGCCGCTGCCAGCGAAGATCAATGTGACTGCGCCTGTGTTGCCGCCACGGGCAACCCGCCCCAGGCTCCCATCACCCGGTATGATGCCCGGTATCAACTGTCCCAACCGTGGGTGCAGGTGCCCATCTCCGCTGAGTATGTGGCTGTACTGAGCGGAGGAACGCCGGCTCCCACCGTTCTGAATCGCTCCGCCCTGAGGGTGGCTCGCCATTTTGACCAACCGCGCCATCTGGCCGATGTGCCCGATGTCTGGCCCAACACCTGGGGCGAGAGCGCAATCCAGTCTACCCTGCGCCGGCTGGTGTCGTTGGGGCTACTGGTAAGCCCCAATTATGACCGCCTGCCGCTGGCCGAGTCGCCCACCCTCCTGTCGGCCTGGCTGCATGTCACCGATCGCTGCAATATGCGCTGCGCCTACTGCTATTTGCCCCACCAGCCGGCTGATATGTCCTCCGAAACGGCGCGGAGCGCCATCGCCGCAACCATACGGGCGGCAACTAACCATCACTTCTCACAGGTAAAGCTCAAATACGCCGGTGGTGAGCCGCTGCTCCGCTTTCCGGTTTTGCTCGACTGGCATCGCTACGCCCGGCAGTTGGCTGACCAGCATCGGCTGGCTCTGGACGGTGTTGTTTTGAGCAACGGCACCCTGTTGACCGCCGACATCGTTACCGCCCTCAAAATCAACGGGCTGCGGCTGATGATCTCGTTGGATGGGTTGGGGCAACCTCATGATCAGCAGCGGGTGTACGCCGATGGCGCCGGGTCGGCAGCCGATGTACAGCGGGCCATCGAGCTGGCCTTAAGCCTCGGGCTGGTGCCGGACATTTCGGTGACCATTAGCGGCCGCACCGCCCTGGCTCTGCCCGAACTTACTGCCTGGCTGCTGGCGCGCAATCTGCCCTTCAGTTTCAATTTTTACCGTGAGAATGAATTTTCTGCCTCTCAGCCCGATTTGCGCCTGGAGGAAGAGCGAATGATCGCTGGCATGCTGGCCGCCTTCGCCGTCATTGAAGCCAACTTGCCGCGCCGCAGCCTGCTCGCTTCGCTGGTGGACAGGGCCAACCTGGCCGCGCCACATCTGCGCCCCTGTAGCGTGGGTCACAGTTACCTGGTGTTCGATCCTGCTGGCCGGTTAGCCAGGTGCCAGATGCAGTTGGCCAAAACTATCAGCGCCGGCCCCACCACCGACCCCTTGCGCCTGATTCGCAGCGATACCAGCGGCATCCAAAATGTAACGGTGGATCGCAAAGAGGGGTGCGCGGCGTGTGAATGGCGATATTGGTGTGCCGGCGGCTGCCCCCTGGCTACCTTCCGGGCAACAGGCCGCTACGACGTTAAATCTCCTAATTGTCATCTCTATCAGGCACTCTTTCCCGCCGCGGTTCATCTGGAAGGGCTGCGCCTGCTCAAATATGGCGTGGCAGCCGATGATTGTTAAGCTGCACTTCAACTACTGCAAATTAATCGCAAACGAATATTTGGGTTTGGCCGGGCCATCGGGTTTGACGATGAGGGTGTAGGCGCCGGCCTGCTCCAGAGCCACCGGCCCCTGATTGCCGTTGTACACGTTAAACAACTCGGTGCGGCCATCCGGGGCCAGCAGCGAGAAGTAAGCGCCCTCGCTGGCCGAGTCAAACTGGAAGAAAATGCTCTGCCCGGTCTGCCCTTCAAAGGTGTAACGTGCTGTCTGGCCGGGGGTGTTGATCTGGCCATCGACAAACTGGCCAAAGGTGAGCGCGCCGCCATCGATCACCGGCGGGTTGACATCCCAGATGACAAACGAATATTTGGGTTTGGCCGGGCCATCGGGTTTGACGATGAGGGTGTAGGC
>CAYOXS010000014.1:18376-26543 GCA_964407935.1 uncultured Caldilineaceae bacterium | reverse complement strand
TGGCCGAGTCAAACTGGAAGAAAATGCTCTGCCCGGTCTGCCCTTCAAAGGTGTACTGCACCGTCTGATCGGGCGCGGTAATTTCACCGGCAATCATCTGCCCCAGTGGAATCGCGCCGGCGCCGGTGAACGGGCTGTCTGGCGGCGAATCAGCAGGCTCCTCCACCGGTTGGGTTATGGCCTGCCTAACCTCCTGCTCGTTTTGGGCGTCGTGGTATTGCCCGCCGGCAGCCTCGGCAATGAGCTGAAGTTGAACCCGGTCGCTCTCGCTGACACCCAGCCCGATGAGTTGCAGATCAAATTCAATTCCCAGCCGCCGGCTGAGCGATTCTAACTGGCTCACCGCATCGGCCTCGCAGGTATCCAGCCCGGCGGTAATAACAATCAGCGTGTTTTTTGTGTCGCGGGTCAGGTCAAAATCGCCAATTGCCTGCACAATGGCCTGGGTTAAAGGCGCCTGGCCCGATGGCGTTACCTCAGACAGATTTTTGACCAACTGCTCCCGCTGCTGTGTGGCCGGTTTCACTAACAAAGCGGTGTCCTGGCACGGCTCAGCGCCGGATTTGCCGCCGCCAAAAATTCGCAGGCCGGCGTTAACATTGGAAGGTAGAATTTTCAGCTCTTCGGCCAACCCGGCGCGGGCGATGTCCATTTTGGTGCGCCCGTCAATGGTATCGTTCATGCCCTGCGAAGCATCAATGACAAATTGCCAGGTTGCCAGTGAGGGAGCTGGGGCGGACGCAAAATAATACCAGAGTCCGCCGGCAGCGGTAATGAACAAACACAAGCCCACCAGCAGCACGCCGCCAATCAGCAGCCAGGGTGTCCGCTTTTGTTTGGCCTGGGGAGCTTTGGGTTTAGCCTTTCCCGCTGAGGTTGATGAAGCAACAGACAACCGGGTGGCTTGTGTATCAACTGCCCTGCTTTCGGCTGGCGGAGCGGCCTCGGAAGTCAGGTTCAAACTGCGTTTCAAGCTGTCAACCAGCGCCTCAGTTGTTTGGTAGCGCTGGGCCGGGTCTTTGGCCGTGGCTTTTAAAACAACGCCTTGCAGCACATCGGGAATATCCGGGCTGAAATCTCGCGGCGGCGGCAGTGGGTCTGACACCACTTTGAGCATAACCGCCAGCGGGGTATCGGCGCTGAAGGGTACCTTTCCCACCAGCATTTCATAAAGCACAATACCCAGCGAGTAAATATCGGCAGACGGGCCAATGTTGGGCAAGCCGCGCGCCTGTTCTGGCGACATGTAGGCCGGCGTGCCAATGCCTACCCCGGTTTGGGTCATGGCCTCGGTTGCGGTTAGCATTTTGGCAATGCCAAAGTCGGTCAGAATAACCTGCCCCTCGTTGGTCAGCATAATGTTAGCCGGTTTAATATCACGATGGATAACGCCGCGCCGGTGGGCATAACCCAAAGCCGAGGCAACCTGCTCAATGATGCTCACAACCCGGTCAAAGGGACGTATCTGCCCCTGGTTAGACAGGTATGTTTTAAGGTCCTGGCCTTCAATAAATTCCATCACCATGTAGTAAAGATCGCCCTGCACCCCAAAATCATGCATTTGGACGATATTCGGGTGGCGGAGAGAGGCAACAGCCTGGGCCTCCCGCTGAAATCGCTCCTGAAAACCGGCTTCGGTAACAAATTCACGTCGAATTACCTTGAGCGCCCGATAAACGGCCAGGCCGGGGTGAAACGCTTTATAAACGTCAGCCATCCCGCCTCGTCCCAGTTGCTCGGTAATCTGATACTGCCCAATAACCTGCCCGACAAGATCGGCCATTTCTCACCCTTTCTCAAATCAGTTGTCATATGCTATGCAGTGTGATTGTATCTGGTGCCACAAAAGCCGTCAATAGGACAGATAGATAATCGCGCCCGCGCCGGGCAGTGGTCACCAGGCAACAAGCGCCCGGTTTGCCGCAGCTTCTGACCGGCTATCTGGCCGGCGTAGTTGAGCAATTTCTGGCTGCCAGCCCGGTTGATTCTTTATTTGTGGACGGGGGAGCAACAGCCGCGGCGCTGGTTCAGCGCCTGGGGTGGCGGCAACTCAGCGTAGAACGGGAGTTAGCGCCCGGCGTGGTCTGTTTGGCAGTGGTGGGGCAGGGCGCGCCGCTGGTGCTTATGAAACCGGGCAGTTATCAGTGGCCCGACACGCTAATGACGCTTTTGCTGGCCTAATCTATTCGTAAGACAGACTTTCCCGAACACTGACGCCAATGGCCGCTTTGGCCGGAAACCAACTGGCCACAAAGCCCAAAATGGTGATGATCAAAAACCAAATCCAAACGCTGGCTACTGAATAATCAAAGGCCATTTCTGCATCAACCGCCAGCCCCACGCCGGCATTCAGGCCCCGGCCAAAGGGAATACTGATCGGTACGGCGATCAGCCAGCTTAGCCAGCCCATCAAAATTCCTTCGGTGATAAAAAGGGTGGCGATGGCGTTATTTGACGCCCCAATGGAGCGCAAAATCCCAATTTCAACGCGTCGCTCCATAACATTGATCGACAAAACACCACTCAGGGCTATACCGCCCACAGCGGCAATGATAATGGCCATCATTAAGAGCAGGTAAATGATGATATTGAAACTGCTGATAGCATCCTGGGCCAGCAGTATCAACGTGTCGGCATCACTGGCGGTAACGCCAAGCCCTCGTTGCTCTAATTCCTGACGCAGCGTTTTGGCTGCCTGCGCCGCCTGTTCGGGGGTGGTGCCGGTTGTTTTAACATAGAGTCGCCGCCCTTCGCCAACCTGCCGGTTTGCAATGAGCAGAGCCTCGCGGGGAGCGATGATGATTTTGCTATCAATTGGATCATTAACCAGCCCAACCACCTGCCAATCGATTTCTTGTTTGGCGGGAATATCAAACGTAACCCAATCATTCACGCCCACGCCAATCTCGGCGGCCTCTTTTTGGTGCATTACCAGGGCAAAGGTGTCATCGGGGGTTAACCAGCGGCCGGCGCGCAGTTGAGGCCCGTAAATTACCGAGGGAACTGGCATGCCGGTAATTGTTACGTTTCGATCATCGAAGGCTTCCGGCTGTCCGGCCGGCCGAATCTCGCCGCTCACTTCGGCCCACATTTCAACCTCTGCCACATCGGGGGCGGCGCGCCTGCCTACCCGTTCAACCTCGGAAAAACGTTCTGCCTCGTCAAAACTCAAGAGGATATCGGCGCGGAGGGTATCAAACAAAATTGGCCCAAATGTATAGCGGATCGATGATTGGGTACTCAGCACCGCCATAAACAAAATCCCGGCCCCAACTAACGTTAGTTCAGTCATAAACAGCCGGGTTTTGTTGCGAAAGGTGTTGCTAACGGCCATCGAGGTCATCCGGGGCAAAAAGGCCAATCTGGCCATCAGGCGGTCAATCAACCCGCCGCCGCCGGTGAGGCCATAGCTGCTAATGGCCTCGCGCACGGTAATGCCGGCCCCCCGAAAAATGGGCAGGGTGGCAATCAACAGCGGCGCAAAAATGCAAATAGCAATCTGGGTAAAAATGGCCTGCGCCGAAAGATCAAACGGGCCAGGGTTCATTTCCATAAAATTAACCAGCCACACCCGCAAGCCGTGGGCCGCTAATGCTCCCAGCGGAATCGAGACAAATACTGCCAGCAGCCCGTAAATAAAAACCATTGTGTAATAGAGTAATAATATTTGCCCCCGCGTGGCGCCAATGGCCTTGAGGACGCCAATTTGGGGGACCTGCTGGCTGATAATGGCAGTGATGGTGTTGTAAACCAAAAACAACCCCAAAATCAGGGCGGCAAAGGCCATAATCTGCAAAATGAGAAAAACCCCATTCACCGGGTCTTGCGCCGGATGCTTACTGGGGTCTATCACTTTGGTGCCCTCGTTGGTGCCGGGGTAAACTTCAACATCTTCGCCTTCGATGCGGTCTTCAATGCGCAGGGCGGCGCTGGCGCTGGCGCTTTCCTGATAGTTGCCCGGAACCGAGGCCGTGAAATAGGTGAAATTGTTTTCACCGGTTAATTCGGCAAAATGCTCTTTGGTGGTAAAAAAGATGGGGTCGCCGCCAAAGTTAGGGGGCGGAAAGTTCAAATACCAGGTGACGCCGCCAATATCTACCACACGCTCTTTATCGTTGATTGATAGAACCAGCCGGTCACCGGATTTAATATCAAACCCCCGGTTGACAGTCATAATTTTGTTTCGCGGCCAGTCACCCTCCTCCAGGCTAAGGGTGAACAGTTTCATGGTCTCATAATCATCACGGGCGTACAACAGGCCCGGCCGCCAGGCCTCGCTGGAGCCGCGACGCCATTTGATGCTTTTTTGCAGTTGCGCTTCAGCCTGATCAACCTCTTTGAATTTACCAATGGTATCGACCATATCCTGGTCAATCCCTTTGTCGCCCAGCGCCAGGCCAATCGACGCCGGGTTGTTCTGCAACCAGTTGGTGGTAATATCGCGCTGGATCAACTCCAGCGACCCCAAAATAGTGCCCACCGCCACCGAACCAATGGCAATAATAATTACCACCTGAATCGTCCGGCTCAGGTTGTCGAATAAGTCACTGCGAATTTTCTTCCGAAGTACGCCCTTTAGCATGGCAATCCTCTGGTTAGCTGATTAACGCTCCCGACCATCGGCCATAAAATTGTGAATAGTGTTGACAACGGCCTCGGCGCTTTGATAATCGTACCGAAATGACTCGCTTAAGGGAAAAACAGTTTTATAGTGAACGTAATTTCGGGATAACGGCGCGCCTTCGTAGTGGCTAAAAACCAGGTTGGCCCCAAAATTCCTGTCTGATTTGCTGTGTAACCGGTCTCGCTCAACCCTGACTTCGTAAACTTCGCTAAAGGGATACTGCTCGACCGTGGTTCTAAAAAACCAGCGGGGTTGTTTGATCTGCACCTGCTGATTAGCTTTGTCAAGCGTAAGTCTGGTCCCCCAAAATGGCCCCAGCAAAATAACCCCGCCCACCACAATGCTGATAACAGCCAGGGTAACAAAGGGGCGCTCCCTGATGAACAAAAGCTGCCCCACATAATTCGCTATTCGATAGCCGGCTTCGTTGGTTGATACGGTTTCAATCTCGCTATCGGTGGCGGGGTTATCAACCTGCTGCTGCAAAAAGAGAGATGGCGTTTGCAGGTCCTGGAATGTTACCGGCCGCACCCGGATCAGCGCCATTATCAGCCCCCCGGCCATAACTAACAGAACGCCGATAACCAGCAGCCTGGTTTTTGAATTTGTTTTGATCACCAATTTATCCGGGGTATGCACGGCGATTTTCATAACGCTAACTTCCGGCCCAACTGCCCACGCCAATATATTCATCTCGATTAACGTAGCCATCGACAATTTCAATTTTGCGGGCCACCCGTTCGGCCAGCGCCTTATCGTGAGTGACCATCAGCATTGTTTTGCCCTCGGCCACCCACTCTTCAAACAGCTCAAAACAGATTTCCGCGCCGGTGGGATCAAGCCGGCCGGTTGGCTCATCGCCAACAATAAAGGGGGGATCGACGGCGACCGCCCGCGCAATTCCGGCGCGCTGCTGCTGGCCGCCGCTGACGGCGTTGGGTAATTTGTTGGCCTGTTCAACCAGCCCCACTCTATCCAGCAGGTACATTGCTCGTTCGCGGCGTTCTTTGGGGCTGTATTTGTTGGCCAAATCCATCGGCAAAATCACATTTTCAACCAGAGTCAGTGACGGCAGCATTTGAAAGAATTGAAAGATGATGCCCACATTGTGACGCCGCCACAGCGCCAGCCTGTTCTCGCTCAACCTGTTCAAATCCTGGCCGGTAACAATAACATCGCCGCTGGTGGGCCGGTCGATACCGGTCATCATATTGAGCAGGGTTGATTTGCCATTGCCCGATGGCCCGACAATCGACACAAATTCGCCGGTGCTGATCTCAAACGAGATTCCTTTGAGGATGTTCACCTGGCCGCCATCGGACAGCGGGAAGCTTTTTTTAACATCCTGAACAACAATGAGAGATTCTTTTCCGTTTTTTTTAGCCATAAATTTTTGTCCATCGCTAAAATTGCAACTTTAACTCCCGGCCCAATCCTGCCGTTGGCGGTACTCGTCCCGGGAGATTTTGCCGTTAACAATCTCTATTTGGCGCGATACCTGGGCCGCCAGTTCTTTGTCGTGAGTGACCATCATAATGGTTTTGCCCTCGTCAACCAGCTTTTTGAAAATATTAAACACAAGCCCGGCCGAAGTTGGATCGAGGTTGCCGGTTGGTTCATCGGCAATCAGCAGCGGCGGGTCGTTGGCCAAAGCCCGCGAGATGGCGGCTCGCTGCTGCTGGCCGCCGCTGACCATGCTCGGCAGTTTGTGCATCTGCTCTTTTAGCTGCACCAGCTCCAGCAGATATTCGGCCCGTTCTTTGCGCTCTTTGCCGCTGTATTTGCCGGCCAATTCCATGGGCAGCATTACGTTGTTGAACAGGGTTAAAGTGGGCATCATCTGAAAAAATTGAAACACAATGCCCACGTTTTTGCCGCGCCACAACGATTGCCGGTTGGCGTTCATATCGTGGATATTTTCACCCGTAACCAAAACGGCGCCATCGTTGGGGTAATCAATGCCGGTACACATGTTGAGCAGGGTTGATTTGCCGTTGCCCGACGGCCCGACAATAATCACAAACTCGCCGGCGTAAACTTTAAACGAAATCCCTTTGAGAATGGTGACTTCCGTATTGCCGACCGCAAATTTTTTGACAACGCCTTTCACGTCCACAATCGGCGTTTTGTCAGGTAAGTTGGCCATTGCTTACAACCCCAATGTTCTCCGGGCCGCCACGGTAAAGATCGTCGATTTGGGGGCATAATTGTTGGCATCGTAAAAATCGGCCATGTTCACAGCGGCAGGGCTGATCACCACTTCCAGCGGCACATCGATATACCCATCCTCGCCGCGATAAGAAACCAGGCGTCCGGTTTTATTATTGGCAATCAAATCGACAGCCATAATCCCAAAGTTGGTTGCGGTCACCAGATCCCAGCCGTCAGCATCGCCGGTTCGGGTGAGGTAGGAGAGCGGCTGGTACAAAATATGCTCCCCAATCATGTCTTCCAGCACGCGGGTGGTCATAGCCCCGCTGCCCCGCTGGCCGGCCACCACAATATCCGCAGAAAGTCTGGCGATTTCTTCCGGCGCTGTGGTTGGATCAATCCGGCTGCCTTCGCTCATAACTAAAATGGCGTAGTTGCTGGGATTTTTGCGCTTGTCTTCTATTAAAAGCTCGGCCAGCGGTTGGGGATTAAACGGAACTTCGGGGATAAGGGTGCGGTCGGCGTTGGCAAAACTGGCAATGAGCATTGTTGCCAGCCCGGAGTCGTGGCCCAGCACTGCAATTACAGCAACTTCCTCACGCGAGGCCGCAATGTCCCGAATCTCGTTGACAAAATTCACCCCGCGCCGCAACGCCGATGAAAAGCCCAGAGAATAGGCGGTGCCGCTAATATCATTGTGAACCGATTTGGGGATGCCAATAACCGGTATGCCCTCCTGGCTCAACCGCGCGCCGTATTTTAGCGAGGTGTTAGCCCCCAGCACAATAAGCGCGTCAAGCTGCAAATGTTCAATTGCTCGTTTGATGTGGTTGGTTAAATCAAGAGGTTGATCTTCATTGGCGCTAACCCGTAAAAAAGGGGGAGCGTCCTGGGGGTGACAACTGCCGGGGTCAATGCGGCTGGAATGCAGGTAAGACCCGGCTAACTGATCGATAGTCCGCACTTTGGGTTTGGTCATGATCATGGCGTTGTCGGCGTGGGTCACCGGCTCGTCCGGGTCATAATAAATCAGCCCATGCCAGCCTTTTCTAATGCCAACAACTTCGTAACTGCGATCGATGGCTCCGTGAACAATGGTTTTAAGGCAAAAATTCAAGCCCGGCGCATCGCCTTCGCCTGTAAGCAGCCCAATACGTTTACCCATAAATCCTCCCCTGTGCACGGCGTTATCGTTTGTTAATTTGGAACGTTCGCATATTAAAACCGAATGAAAACCAATGCAAATAAGTTTGGTGTAAATAGTTGCAAAATCATTGGGCCTCGTTGGCAATGTAAATAGCCATCCCTATAATAAGGCCTGCCCTGCCACAAAACCCGTCAAACAAAGAAAGGGGCATAATGAGGATTACAATCTTTGCAGCAGGTTCCCAA
>CAYOXS010000014.1:0-18276 GCA_964407935.1 uncultured Caldilineaceae bacterium | reverse complement strand
GTCAAACAAAGAAAGGGGCATAATGAGGATTACAATCTTTGCAGCAGGTTCCCAAGGCGATATCCAACCCTGCATCGCCTTGAGCAGAGGGCTACAACAAGAAGGATATCATGTACGCCTGGCTGCTCCAGAAGATTTTGCCGGTTTCATCCAGAAACACAATGTGGATTTTTATCCATTACGCGGCGATGTCCAAAAGATTATGGCCAGCGATACCGGGCGGAAATTTATGGAGACCGGCGGCGTTAATCCCATCAAGTCGATTCGGGCGATGAGAACAATGATCGCCCCGGTTATCAGGCAAATGATTGATGACGCTTACGCCGCGTGCCGTGACGCCGAGGCCTTGATCTGCCTGGGTGTTTTTTTTCCATTCGGGCAGTCCATCGCCCAAGCGCTGCGCATTCCCATAATCAACCTTGAGCCGGCCCCGCTGCTGCCAACGCAAGCTTTTCCGGCTCCGGGCTGGCCCATTCAGCAAAACCTGGGCGGGTGGCATAACCACTTATCTGGCCTGGCCATGCTCCAGGTTATCTGGCTGTGGTACCGCCCTTTTGTAAATGATTTCAGACAACGCCTGGGGCTGCCCCCTTGTAGCGCCGCCTGTTTTTACCGTAAATTAAAATCAACCCCCATGTTGAGCGCGTACAGCCCGCACATTATTCCCCACCCGGCTGATTGGCCAGATAGCGCCTGCATTACCGGTTATTTTTTTCTGGATACCCAGGCTGGCTGGCAGCCATCGGCTGAGCTGCAAACATTTCTGGAAGCCGGCGATCCCCCGGTTTACATTGGGTTTGGCAGTATGGCTGGCCGCAGCCCGGAACAACTGGCCGGGTTTGTTCTGGAGGCGCTGGCCAAAAGCGGCCAACGGGGGTTGCTGCTCACCGGCTGGGGCGGGTTGCGCCCTGAGTCCGCCCCGGACAATGTGTTTGTGCTGGACTCTGCCCCCCATCGCTGGCTGTTTCCACGTATGGCGGCGGTGGTGCATCATGGCGGGGCGGGGACAACTGCCGAAGGATTGCGCGCCGGTGTGCCAACAGTGATTGTTCCCTTTGCCTTTGACCAACCCTTTTGGGGTGCGCGGGTTAAAGCCCTGGGGCTGGGGCCGGATCCAATCCCGCAAAAAAAGCTGACCGCCGACCGGCTGGCCGCTGCCATCAGTATTGCGGTTACAGACAATGGTATGAAACAACGGGCCAGCTTATGCGGCCAGGCCATTCGCACCGAGGATGGCCTGGGCAGCGCGGTGCAAATCATTAAACAATATCTTGGGCAACCGGCAACAAATAACAGTGAGCAAAAGCTATGAAAACAAACCACGGAACTCATACGGTTCTCCCCTATCCCAGAAACCGGCTGCTCATGGTCGATGGGGGGCAGATGGGCCGCCGGAAGCATACTGTGCATGGGCTGGTAGAGTTTGATATCACCCTGGCCCGCGAAGCCATTCGCCAGCACAAGGCTCAAACGGGCCAGGCCGTGTCCTTCTCGGCATTCTTTCTGGCTTGCCTTGGAAAAGCGATAGACGCAGACAAACAGATGCACGCTTATAGAGACTGGCGCAACCGGCTGATTGTCTTTGATGAAGTGGATGTGAACATGTTGTTTGAGGTTGAAGTGGATGGCCAAAAGACAATCCGGCCTCATATCCTCAGAGGGGTAAACAGGCAAAGTATTAGAGAAATCCACCAAGAAATCCGGGCTTTCCAAAACAAACACCAAAGCAGCCAGGAATCGAAGTTCATTGACTGGTTTGTGCGACTGCCCGGCTTTGTCAGGCGATTATTTCTCTGGTCGCTGTTCAACAATCCGCAGCGACTCAAGGAATATTACGGCACGGTACTGGTCACATCAATTGGGATGTTTGGGACAGGGGGTGGCTGGGGCATTCCGGTGTCTAACCATACACTGCAACTCACCCTGGGCGGAATAGGTGAAAAACCGGGGGTGGTTGATCACCGGGTAGAAGTACGCAAGTATATGAGCGTGACCATCAGTTTTGATCACGATATTGTCGATGGCGCTCCGGCGGCGCGGTTCATCCAGCGGTTAAAGAAACTGATAGAAAGCGGTCACGGGCTGGGCGATTAACATTTTGGGTAGTGATTAAGTTAGGAGTGAGGACCATCTTTTTACTAAAGCGCCGCCCGGATATTCGCTTAGCTTTTTTATTGCCACGCTGTACAATTTCACTTTGACTGAGTGCAATTTAATTTTGACTGAGTGCAATTTAATTTTGACTGAGTGCAATTTGATTTTGACTGAGTGCAATTTGATTTTGACTGAGTGCAATTTGATTTTGACTGAGTGTAATTTGATAGAGAGTTCAATGGATTCTGCGGCGTGAAACTCAACAATGAGTGAGTTACAATAAAAAAGGCGTCATTCTTGACCGGACTGCCCTTTTGGACTAAGATAAATCGTCCCCTGTATTCGGCCAGGCCGGCCGTACGACCTGACCAAAGGCAAAAATCCCTTCGGTTTAAATACCAGGGGGTTTTTGTTTATGTCACTCACCATTGTGTTCCCCAAAATTTAAATTTGTTAGGGAGGAGTAATGATGAAAAAAGTAAATGTTACAACTGTAGTTTTACTATTGACCCTGCTGCTGACTCTGGCGCCGGCAGCGGTGCTGGCGCAGCAAGAGGAGGTTGTCTGCGATCAGGATGCGGTGGTACAGGCCGATGACTCGCTCTCGATTCTGGCGGCAAAGTATTACGGCAACGTGTTGGCCTATCCGGTAATTGTTGACGCAACCAATGCCAAAGCCGCCGCCGATAGCACCTATGCCACAATCACCGACCCCAATGTAATTGAATCCGGGGCAAAGTTGTGCATTCCGCCGGGTGAAGTGGCCCAGAAAATGCTCAATGAGCAGGTTTTTACGGCCGTCAATCCCAATGAAGCCACCAGCACCCTGGTTATTGGCCTGACCGAAGATACATTCACGCTTGACCCCAGCCGGGCCTATGAACTCCACGCCATCTCCATTCATCGCCCAATTTACGAGACGCTGGTATCTTTTCCGCCCGGCCGCGTCGATGAACTTGTGCCGGGTCTGGCTGAAAGCTGGGCTATCTCCGACGATGGGTTGGTGTACACCTTCACCCTCAAAGCAGGCTCAAAATTCAGCACGGGCCGGCCGGTTACGGCGGCAGATGTGGCTTTCAGCCTCAACCGGATTCATAATCTCAAGGGCAATCCCTCTTTCCTGACCGACTCAATGGCCAGCGTTGAAGCTGCCGACGAACTTACCGCGGTTATCACCCTGAATGAGCCTGACCCGGCGCTGCTGGCTAAACTGGCGTTCACCTCATTGGGAATTATGGACAGTACCGAGGCCCAGGCCCACGGCGCTACCGACAACCCGGACACCGACACGGCCGAACAGTGGCTCAACCAAAACTCTATCGGCAGCGGCCCCTATATGTTGCAAAAGTGGGAACCCAAGGTAGAGGCCATCCTGGTGCGCAACCCCAACTACGCCGGCGCCCCGGCGGCGATTAGCCGGGTAATCTATCGCACCGTTTCCGACGCGGCGGCCCAAAAGCTGGCTTTAGAAGCGGGCGATCTGGACATTGGCCTGGATATCAGCGCCGATCAGGTGCCCAGTTTCAAGGAAAATCCCAATATTACCGTTTATGAAGGTAGCAGCGATTTGGTTATCTTCTTAACAATGAACATGGACCCGCAGATTGGTGGCCCGCTTTCTCAGCCTGCGGTGCAACAGGCTGTCCGCCTGGCCATTGATTATGAAGGGATTCGCCAATTGAGCGGCACCGGCGCAGCGACACCGGTCAATATCATCCCGGTTCAATGGGCTTATGCGCTCGACCCAACCCAGGGAGTCAAACGCGATGTCGAAGCGGCCAAAGCTAAACTGGCTGAAGCCGGTTTTGGCAGTGGGGTGACAATTGAATTGGAATATCCCGAGTTTTCGCTCGGTGGACTGGCCTTTAGCACCCTGGCCCAAAAGATTCAGGCTGACCTTGCCGAGGCCGGGATTACCGTTCAGTTAAAACCGGCCGATATCAATGTGGCCCTTGAAAATTACCGTAACGGTAAAGAGAGTATGGGGCTGTGGTACTGGGGGCCTGATTACATCGACCCAATTGACCGGCTGGCCTTTACCCCGGAAGGGAAAGTGGGGCTGCGGGTTAACTGGACCAAAGCTAACGCCAGCCCTGAGTTGATGGCAGCAGTTGAAAAAGCCAAAGTTGTCACCAATCCCGCCGACCGCGCCAGCGTTTTTACGGAAATCCAACAGCGAATGCTGGCGGAAAGCCCCTTTGTCTTTGTGGTGCAAAACGGAACCCAGGTGGCCTACAGCTCGGCCATTAAAGGGTTCACTTATGACAGCGTCGCTCTGGGGCGGATCAATCCCTATACCATGAGCAAGTAATACCGGCAGTTGTCGCTACAAATTTTAAGCGCCGGTCACTGGTTTTTAACAATAAGGGGTAAGGTAAGATATACGTGTGTCTTACCTTACCCACTTCATTCACTACCTTTGCACTTTTAAAATAAGGACACGGATTTCGCCGATCTACACGGATTTTCTTAAAAATGTTTGGCTTCATCTGTGTTTTCTGTGTAAATCTGTGTCCTATTTTGAGCGAAGTTTCAAAAGTGCAAACATAGTGTTCATTATTAACTTGTGAAATGTGACAGATTTATCTGAAAAATCTCAAGTTTCACATTTCACCCTTCAAAAACCTCATGCAACGTTTCATTATTCGCCGTCTACTGCTACTCATACCGCTTTTAATCGGGATAACTTTAGTAGCCTTCATCATCTCGCATACGGTTCCCTCGGACCCGGTGAATGCGGCTTTGGGCCAGAATGCGGTAGCCAACCCGGAACTGGTAAAAGCATTCAAAGCCAGATGGGGACTTGACCAGCCGCCCCACGTGCAATACCTGACTTACCTTAAAAACCTGCTTCAGGGTGACCTTGGCCAATCCATTGCTACTCATCAGCCGGTCCTCAGTGATCTGGCCCGTTATTTGCCGGCCACCATAGAGTTGGCCACCGCAGCGATTATTTTAGCGGTGTTGATTGGCGTGCCTTTGGGGGTAATTTCGGCGGTCAAGCGCAACACGTGGCTGGATCAGGGCAGCCGGGTGCTGTCGTTGGTTGGGGTGTCAGCGCCGGTTTTTTGGTTGGCTTTGCTGGGACTGTATGTGTTTTATTCCTGGCTGGGTTGGCTGCCTGGCCCCGGGCGGCTGGACATCGGCCTTGAAGCGCCGCCGCACGTTACCGGCCTGTACACTTTTGATGCCCTGCTGGCCGGTAACCTGGCCCTGTTTTTCAACGCCCTGAACCACCTCATTTTACCCAGTATTGTGCTGGCCTGTTACAGTATGGGGTTGATCACCCGCATGACCCGTTCGGCCATGCTGGATGTCATCAGTCAGGATTATATCCGCACCGCGCGTTCCAAAGGGCTGCATGAAGTAAGGGTAATTCTGAGTCACGCCTTTCGTAATGCGCTGATTCCAACCGTTACTGTGTTGGGGTTATCTTACGGGAATTTGCTCTCGGGGACAGTTCTGACCGAGAAGATTTTTTCCTGGCCAGGTATTGGCCAGTATGCCTACAAAGCCTCCACTTCGCTGGATTTTCCGGCGATTATGGGAGTAACAATGTTGATTGCTTTTATTTTTATCGGGGTAAATCTCCTGGTTGACATCGTTTATGTCTATTTAGATCCCCGACTGCGCCAAGGATAACCGGGCTATGCCGTCACCTACGCCAGCTACCCTAACTCACACCTCTGCTTCAGACGCATTAACTTCACCTGGAACAAGCCCGCGCCCCCGCCGAACTACCGTGGGCGCCGTTGCCTATTTTCTAAAGCATAACCATCTGGTTACAGTAGGGGTATTGATTGTGCTGGCCTGGCTTATTATGTCTAGCTTTGCTCCCTGGCTGGCCCCTTATGATCCATTTAAACAAAATATCAGCGACCGGTTGCAACCCCCCAACACCACCTATTGGTTTGGGACAGATCAATTAGGCCGCGATGTTTTGAGCCGGGTCATCTACGGCGGACGCATCAGCCTGCCCGCCGCGTTGATGGTCATTCTGTTGTCGGGCATGGTTGGAACGGTGGTTGGAGGGGTAGCCGGTTTTCTGGGCGGGGTGACCGAAGAAACACTGATGCGGGTAACCGACATTTTTATGGCTTTCCCCACCATCATTCTGGCTATGTCTATTGCGGCAGCATTGGGGCCGAATCTTAGCAACGCCATTATTGCTATCTCTATTGTCTGGTGGCCCAACTACGCCCGAATTGTGCGCGGCCTGGTGTTGACGGTCAAAGAAAATGAGTATGTGCAAGCCAGCCGTTCGGTGGGGGCAAACGAACTCCGGGTGCTGTTGCGCGTTGTTCTGCCCAACTGTTTTGCCCCCGTCCTGGTGATGGGCACACTGGATCTGGGGAACGCTTTACTGATCTTTGCCGGATTGAGTTTTTTGGGGCTTGGCGCCGAACCCAGCACGCCGGAATGGGGCCGGATGGTTTCTGATGGCATTGCCAACTTTGACCAATGGTGGATCAGCGCCTTCCCCGGTCTGGCTATTTTCAGCATAGTGATGGCTTTTAATTTTGTTGGTGATGGGCTGCGGGATGCTTTGGATCCTCGCCTGCGAAGGCAGTTGTAATTGCGTTGAGGGGGAACGTAAGTATTATGTCAAACCATTTCGAGCTTGGTCTCTATACTTTTGCTGAGTTAACGCCCAATCCGCACACGGGTCAGCTTATCAGCCCGTCTCAGCGATTGCAATATTTCTTTGAACGGGTAGAGTTAGCTGAACAGGTTGGCCTGGATGTTATCGGCCTGGGTGAACACCACCGCCCAGATTTTGTTTCATCGGCCCCGGAGGTAATCCTGGCGGCTGCCGCGGCTCGTACGCAGACTATCCGCCTCAGCACAGCCGTAACGGTACTCAGCTCAGATGATCCGGTTCGAGTCTTTCAGCGCTTTGCTACGCTGGATCTGATTTCTAACGGCCGGGCAGAAATTATGGCCGGGCGAGGGTCGTTTATCGAATCCTTTCCCCTTTTTGGCTACGATCTGAAAGATTACGATGACCTTTTTGCCGAAAAACTTGACCTGCTTCTTCGGTTGCGCGAGTCGGAACACATCACCTGGTCGGGGCGGCACCGGCCGTCACTCAACGGGCAGGGGGTTTATCCACGTCCCGTCCAGGCCACGTTGCCTGTTTGGATCGCCGTCGGCGGAACGCCGCAATCAGTTGTGCGCGCCGCCGCGTTGGGGCTGCCGCTGGCGCTGGCCATTATTGGCGGTTTGCCGGAGCAGTTTGCCCCGCTGGTAGACCTTTATCGCCGGGCGGCGGCACAGGCCGGACACAACCCAACAGAACTTGCGGTGAGCATTAACTCGCATGGTTTCATTGCCGATGACCGGCAGCAGGCGCTGGACGCAGCCTTTCCTTATTTTGAGCAAACAATGAACAAGATTGGCCGCGAGCGCGGCTGGCCGCCGATGACCCGAGCGCAGTTTGACGCCTCCAGCAAACTACGCGGGGCAAACTTTATCGGCACCCCCGCTGACATCATTGAGAAGATTCTGTGGCAGCATGAAATTTTTGGACACCAGCGCTTTTTGCTCATGATGGGCGTCGGTACAATGCCTCACCAGCAGGTGATGCATGCCATTGAACTTTTTGGCACCAAAGTCGCGCCGGTGGTTCGGGCCGAGATTGCGCGCCGCCAGGCATAAGCTATTATCACGCTACAGCACCTTAAACACCGCCCGTGGGTGCAATCGCAGCACAATAATGTCCAGTTCCGTCCAATCTGCAATGTCTTTTTCAGCCTGCGCCGGCGATTCGTAGCGATAAACCAGCTTTTTGACCCAGGCATCGTCCGGGTCTGGCTCGATGGTGAACTCCCCTTTGAGCAGATAACCACCGTCATCACAGAGATCGCCGCCGATAGTGATTGCCCCTTTGGGGTTGGCCCGGATGTGGCCCACTTTGGCCGTGTCGCTGACACTGATAACCACAATCTCATCTCCATCGAGGGCGAACCAGACCGGCACGGTGTGGGGGTAGCCGTCGGTGTCGATAGTGCTCATCCGGGCGGTGAGAGGTTTTTGCAGAAATTCGCGAATAGAGTCAGTAAACATTGTGTTCTCCTGGAATGATATTCGTAGTTTTGTGATAGTGTGAGCAAAAGGATGTCATTTAAATTGACGCCGCTGCTACGGCCGCTCGATGGTGTAGGGGGTATCGTGTAACTTTTCCGCGCCGGTAGCGGTGATCAGATAGCCATCTTCAATCCGCAGCCCGCCCCAGGGGGTGTTGAACAGCGGAATATCCACCGAAATGACCATATTCTCCCGCAGTACCGCCCCGCTGCTGGGGCCAAAAATCGGCGGTTCAAACTCGATGACGCCGACACTGTGCACCCCGGAGTAGAGAAAATACTGGCCCAACCCCGCTGCCTCAACAATCTGCCGGCCGACCGCCTCCACCGCCCGGCCTTCGACCCCCGGTCGCAACGCCCGGTAACAGGCCGCCTGCGCCTGGCTGGCCGCCTCAAGCCCGTGGCGGATATCTGCCCCCGGCTCACCGACCAGCACCGGCCGGCCGATGGCGGCATGATAGCCTTCGTAGCGTGGCGCTACCGTTAGCAAAACGAGTTCATTGTTTTGGATGGGACGGAAGGTGGAGCGGGCCAGAATCGGCCGGGAGTTGGGGCCGCTGGCCACAATCGTATCGATGCCGGTGCCCTCGGCCCCCAGCCGGCGCATTGCCGCCTCGGCTTCGGCGGCCACCTCCCGCTCGGTCACGCCCGGTTGGATGGCCGCTACCGCCGCTTCCAGCCCGGCAACTGCAATCCGGTAAGCATAACGAATGACTGCCACCTCGGCCGGTGATTTTACGGCGCGCAGGTTGCACAGCGCGGTCTCGACATCAACCCAGTCGCTGTGGGGCAGGGCCTGCCGGAAGGCGGCCCAGGTGTCGGCGGCCATCAGACCCCGGCCGGCCAGTCCAACCCGGCGCACCGCGCTGACATCGCCAAGCACGTGCGCGGCCACCTCCACCAGGCTCTGAATGCGGGAGTACGGATAATCCTCGTCGGGGTGAGTGAATTCGCGTAGCACACGCACATCGGCAATCTGACCGGCCAGCCGGGCGTACTCGTCGCTCTCCGGGCCGCATAGCAGTAGCGGTTCTCCGGTTTGGGCTAACACGATACAAACCGGCTCAAAGTGGACCGGGAAGTTGGCCAGCCAGCGGGCGTGGCCCGGACCAAAAACGGCCCGGTCATCGGCGTAAGCTACCAGCAGGTCAAGCCGCTGCTCAGCCATTAGTGCCTGCACCCGCTGCCAGCGCTGCCGGTATTCGGTCACAGGGATGTTTGGTTTCACCGCAGTTGTGTCCAATGTCCACTCCTTGTCCTTCATTTAACAGATTGATTGTACCACCGGCCCCAACTGTTCGGCCAACCCCCGCGCCCGGTCCGGTGACTGACCGCTGTAATCAGGGTTTGCAGGTTTGCCAACACAACCGTATCTGCTCGAACCGGCGGCGTCACAGAACACCTTCAATATCGTAATACTCGGCTCTGGTATTGGCTAATAAAGCGTAACAATTTTGGTGATGAATATCATAAAAACGTGGATGGTTGCAGGCATTCAAACGGGTAACCCGCTCCGCCATTTTTCCTGAGGGATATTTGCGGCAAGTGCGGCAACAATTTGCCTGACAGCAGCGTCGTGTTGTTCAGCCGCAGAGTGCTGGCCGATTTGCCGGTATAACCGGGACATAGCCTGGTGGATATCCCAGGCCAGCCGGGGCCGTTCGATTTGCTGTTCCAAAGCCAGGGCTGCTTGCAGGGCGCTTTCCGCAGCATCAAAATCTGCCATAGCTATGAAGATTTCACCTCGCCAGCGATGCGCCTGAGCTGTAAGTTCGCGCGCTCCGCCCAGGTTAGACGCGGCCAGCAGGTAGTTAGCATATTCAAGCGCTGCCCTGGTACTGCCCATCGCCAGATATAACTCGGTCAAGCCTTCCAAACAGCGTACCTCGTGAAAAACCGCGCCGGATTTGGCCGTTTCGGTCAGGGCAGCCAGCAGCCCTTCCTCTACATCCAGGTTGCCGCGTCGAATCCGGTCAATAGCGCAGTTGGCCAGTAAGCGAGGATACCAGAAGTGGATTTGGGCGTTAGCGGCAATTTCAAGGCCACGCTGGTGAGCTGCTTCGGCCTGATCCAATAAATTGATATCGCGCAACAGGTCGCCATAAAAGTCATACGCAAATGAAAGATAACGGGGGGCAGTTTGCACTTGCTGCAAACGGTTGATATGCTGCTCAAGTTGTTCGAGCGCCTGACCGTAGTCGCCAGAATAACCCATTGCGCTGGCCCAACCGGTTACTGTAGCCCAGTTGAGCCAATCCAGCTCTAACTTTTTGCTGATAGCAATTGACCCGGCATATGATTGGAGCGCCAATTTATAGTTGCCGGTACCTGTTAGCCCGGAGTGGGCAAAGCCAATCATCTGTAGATTTTCTGCTTCATAGCTTTTATCCCCAATTTGCCGGGCCATCTTCAGCGATTTGTTGTAATACTCAATGGAGGTGACCGGGTTTCCCGTGGCAAAATAGGCTTCTCCCCGACCGTGATAAGCTTGTGCGGCAACAAGGTCAACATTTCCCAACCGGTCACAAATATCTACCGCGGCCTGATGGTGTTTGGTTGCCTGATGGAAATCTCCGGCGCTAAAGCTGATGGTTCCCAGATGATAGAGAATGCAGGCTTCCACAACTTCGTCACCGGTTTCTTGGGCCAGCCCCAGCGCCCGGGTGAGCGAGTCGACGGCAAGTTCCAACCGATCAGCCTTGCGACAGGCCTGGCCGAGTTCAATCAATAACTCCCGTTGCCAGCCGATGTCATTGAACAGTTGCATCAACATTCGATAGGCCGGCTCGTGTAATGGGTCCATACTGAGCAGACGACTGCTAATTTAGTGCGCATTATCTGTTTTTCACGCGGTAGATATATCGACCCTGCCGCTGAAGGCCATTCAGGAAGGTGACTCCGGAGAGGCTGACCGGCCGACCATCTGTTGTTGAAGAGCCAGGAGGTGGCTGTAAAGCCCTTGGGCTTGTATTAACTCGTGGTGTTGGCCGCGCTCGACAATACGCCCCGCTTGCAGCACCAGAATTTCGTCCATTGTCTCCAGGCCAATGAGCCGGTGAGTGATTAGCAGCGTGGTTCGGCCCGCCATCAGCGTTCGGATATCCTGCATCACTTCAGCCTCGATGAGCGGGTCAAGGTGGGCGGTCGGCTCGTCCAGGAGCAACAGTGGCGCATTGCGGAGCAGGGTGCGGGCAATTGCCAGTCGCTGGCGCTCGCCGCCGCTGAGGCGCACGCCCTGTTCGCCCACCCAGGTATCGTAACCACCGGGCAGGGTTTGGATAAAGTGGTGCAGGTGAGCTTGTTGCGCAGCCTGAACTATCTCAACCTGGCTGGCCTGGGGCCGGGCCAACAGCAGGTTATCCCGGATGGTGCCATTAAACAGATGAGTCTGCTGGGAAACCACACTGATCAACTGCCGCACATCATCGGGACGATACCGGCGCAGGTTGTGCCCGCCCAACTCAATTGACCCGGTTTGATAATCCCAAAAGCGCAGCAGCAGATGGACAAGACTGGTTTTCCCTGCACCGCTCGGCCCCACAATCGCCACGCGCCGGCCGGGAGCCAGGTTAAAGCTGATGTTCTGCAAAATCTCGGCTTCGTTTTTCAGCGCCGCAGGCCGGGGGGCCGGGGGGGTGTCCCCCCATCTTTTTTCACCATCCGTTGCGACAGCGGGGCTTCGGTTAGTCTCTTGATAGCGAAATGAAAGATTTTTGACGGTCAGGCCAAAATGAAGGGGAGTGGGCGACGGTGTGGTGACAATGGGCACAGCAGGTTGAGCATCCAGCAAATCGAACAAACGGCGGGCGGCGGTGAGGCTGCTTTCCAGGTGCTGCAAGGCCTCCGGCAAGGGAATTACCGCCTCAAAACTGGCGATGGCGGCCAGCACCAGCACCGCCAGATACACCCCATCCAATTGCCCCAGATTAACCAGCGGGATTGCCACCAGCAGGATGGCCAGCGTGGCCCAGTTGGCCAGCAAGCCCGACGCGGCGCTGTGCAACCCCGTCACCCAGGCCACGTGCTCCTGGGTATGAGTCAGGCGGCGGCTGAGTTCGCCGACGCGATCCTGCTGCCGCCGGGATTGCCCGGCCAGGAGCAAATCGGCGCTGCCTTGCACCGTGTCCAGCACCAACGCGTTGAGGTCGGCGCGGACGGTAATCAGCCGGCGGCCCCAGCCCCGGCTCAGGCGATAGGTTAGCAGAGGCAATCCCACCCCGGCTAACAGCAAAAACAGCAGGGTAAAGGCAGCCAGGCGCAGGTTAAAGGCGGCCATAAAGAGGCCCATCAACAGGAAGATCAGGCCAGCCACCAGCGGCGGAGCCAAAACGCGCAGATAAAAATGCTCCAGGCTTTCAATATCGGCGATAATCCGGCTGAACAAATCACCGCTGCGATAGGACAGCAGCCGGGCCGGGGCCAGTGGTTCAACTGCGGCATAGAACCAGACTCGCAGCCGGGCCAGCAGGCGAAACGTGACCTGGTGGGAAACGTACCGTTCCAGGTAGCGGAAAACGCCCCGCGCCAGGCCAAAAAAGCGCACGCCCGCAATTGCTACCTGTAGGGCGGCAATAGACGGATGGAGGGCGGCTTTGGCGATGATGTAGGCAGAAGTCGCCATCAGGCCAATACTGCTGCCGATGGTGGCAAAGCCGAGCAGCGCTGCCAGGGCCATCCAGCCGGTAAAGGGACGCAGCAACCCCAACAGTCGGCGGAAGGTTGGCATCAGCCGGCCCCCTGATAGGCCGCCATTAGGCGTTGGTACAGGCCGGGTTGGCGCAGCAATACCTGATGCGGCCCGCTTTCGACGATTTGGCCGTTGTTCACCACCAGAATTTTGTCGGCGCTGGCCACGGTGTTGAGGCGATGAGCGATGAATAGTACGGTTCGGGTTGCTATCAGTTGTTCTACAGCGACCTGCACCTGGCTTTCGTGTTCGGGATCAAGGTGGGCGGTAGCTTCATCTAAAATGAGCAGCGGCGCGTTTTTGAGAAAGGCCCGGGCCAGAGCAATGCGTTGGGCCTGCCCGCCGCTCAGCCGCGTGCCCCGCTCACCCACCAGGGTGTCGTAACCCTGAGGCAAGGCGGAGATAAAGGCATCGGCATGAGCCTGACACGCGGCAGCTTCAATCTCGGCGGGGCTTGCTTCCGGGCAGGCCAGGCGGATATTGTCGGCAATTGAGGCGTGGAAGAGATAAGGCTGCTGCGGGACCCAGGCCAGGTGGGCGCGCCAGGCAGTGGGGTCAAGTTTGCTCAAGGGTTGACCGTTAACGCTGATGTGGCCGCGGGAGGGTTCGATAAAACGCAGCAGCAGGTGGGCGATGGTGCTTTTGCCCGCGCCACTTGGTCCTACCAGAGCGACCTTCTCGCCGGGAGCCAGGTTAAAAGAGACGCCGCGCAGAGCCGGGCGTTGCCCCTCGTCGTAACTGTAAAAAACATTGTTGAAGTGGATGGTTCCGGGGTGTGTTTGGCCGGGGTGAGCTGCCGGAGTGACGGCTTTGGCCATCGTACTTTCTTGAAAACGACTCAAATCATTGCTGCTGTCGAGTATTTCAAAAATACGTTTGGCCGCCGTAACGCCCGACGTGGCCGCGTGAAAGCGGCTGCCCAACTGTCGCAGCGGCAGATAAAATTCAGGAGCCAGAATCAGCACAAAAAAGGCCTGCTCAAATTTCAGGTAGCCGTACAGCAAGCGCAGACCAATTTCCACGGCCACAATGGCCGTGCTCAGTGTTGCCAGCAGCTCCAGTGTCAGCGCCGACAGAAAGGCAAAGCGCAGTACGCCCATTGTGGTTTCCCGGAAACGGTCGCTGATGAGGGCAATGACGTCGATTTGCTCCCGGCTGCGGCCCAACAATTTGAGCGTGGTCAAGCCTTGCAGTACATCGAGGAAGTGGGCGCTCATACGGCTCAGGGTGGTCCACTGACGCTGGGTCAAAGTTTTGGTGTGGCTGCCAATCAAAATCATAAAAACGGGAATTAGCGGCGCGGTCAGCAGCAAAACCAGGCCAGAGGCGACATCCAGCGGAAAAACAATGGCCAAAATAGTAAGCGGAACCAGAGCCGCCGTGGCCAGTTGGGGGAGGTACTGGCTAAAGTAGACATCGAGCGCCTCAACGCCTTCAACTGTGGTGGTGACCAGTTCGCCGCTGCGCTCGCCCTGAGTGTAGGCCGGCCCCAGCGCCAACATGTGCGCGGCGAGCCGCTGGCGGAGATCATTTTTAACCACGCTGGCCACGCGCTGCGCCGTGACCTGCCCCAACCAGGTAAAAGCCGCCCGGAGCAGGCTCAAGCCAAACAGAAGTAGCAGCAGGTTTTGTACCTGGCCTAATGTTTGGCCTTCTAAAAAAACCTGGTTAACAATCTGGCTCAGGAAAAATGCCTGGACCACGATAACCCCGCCGGCGATCGTGGCCAGGCCGATAGTGAGAAAAAGTGCCGTTTGCGCCAGCTTGGCCTGGCGCATCAGTCGTTTGTTCAAGAACGTTCCCTGGAAGATTATGAACTGCGAAAAGTGAACGGTGACACTCACCATTCACTTTTCATCATTCAGAGTCGAGGGCCCTCCTGTGGGCAGTTCACAATTGAATCTTTAATACTCCAATGCCGATTCCCGCCCGATGCGTTCGCGGAAAACCCAGTAGGTCCAGCCTTGATAAAGCAGGACAATAGGCACAAAAATCAGGGCGACGATGCTCATCACTGTCAAGGTGTAGGGGCTGGACGAGGCGTTGTAGATGGTCAGGCTCCAATCCGGGTTGAGGCTGGACACGATGACTCTGGGGAAGAGCGACATAAAGATAGTGACGACAGAAAGCGCAATGGTCAACGAATTTGTGATAAAAGCCCAACCCAGTCGGTTTTGGTGAATCAGCCAGCCCGTAGCCAGCAGCGCCCCGCCGGCGGTAACCGGAACAATGCCGGGATTTACACCCAGGCGGGTGAAGGCATCGGTTAAAAAGTAGCCGGCCACGATAAACGCAAAGACAAGAATGGTGGTCACCGGCCCCACCTTTTTTGTTGCAGCCACAGCTCGTTTGGCAATGTCGCCTTTGGTTTTGAGGGCCAGAAAGATAGCGCCTTGTAAAATGAACATCGACAACGAGGTTAAGCCCCCCAGCAAGGCATAAGGGTTGAGCAGATTGAAAAAGCCGCCGACATACGTCATGGTGGCATCGATGGGGACCCCGCGCAACAGGTTGCCCAAAGCCACCCCCCACAACAGGGCCGGGATAAAACTGCCCACACAAATGGCCCAATCCCAGGTGGCCCGCCAGGTAGGATGCCGGTCTTTGCTGCGAAACTCAAAGGCTACACCCCGCGCGATGAGGGCAAACAGCATTAAAACCAGAGCCAGGTAGAAGCCGCTAAACATAGTGGCATACCAGTGCGGAAAAGCGGCAAAAATGGCTCCGCCGCCGGTCAAAATCCAGACCTCGTTGCCATCCCACACGGGCCCAATGGTGTTGATGATAACCCGGCGGTCCCGGTCATCTTTACTGAGGAAGGGCAGTAGAATGCCCACACCATAATCAAAACCTTCCAGAATAAAGAAACCAATAAAAAGAACCGCCACAAGAATAAACCAAAGCGTGTTTAAATCAATCATTTTTTATCTCCCTTTATTTGATTTAGGCTCTGGCCGGGATACCGGTTGAAGGCGCCACGGGCGCAGGAACCGCGGAGGGACCTTGGCCCTGTTTGGCGAATTTGAACAGAAGGTACAAATCGGCAACCATCAGAGCGCCGTAAAGAACGGTAAACCCTATCAACGAGAAGAGAACCATGCCAAAAGAAACATTGGGCGAAACCGCATCGGCGGTTTTTTGCAGGCCAAAAACAATCCAGGGCTGGCGGGCCAGCTCGGTAAAGAGCCAGCCGGTGGTGTTGGCCACATAAGGCAGGGCTACCGCCCAAACCAGCAGGCGCAGATAAAGCGGATTTTGCTCCAGATTGTTGCGCCACATCAAGTAAAGACCAAGGGCAACTAATCCCAGCATCACCATCCCTGCCCCCACCATAATGCGAAAGGTCCAGTAGCTAACGGCCACCGGTGGCACATAATTGCCGGAACCATAGGTTTGCTCGTAATCCGTTTGAAGGTCGTTAATCCCTTTGACCTCGCCGCTGAATTTATTGTAGGCCAGGAAACTTAACAAGCCGGGAATTTTAATGGCAAAAACATCACGTCGTTCCGGTTCGTTACCAATGGTCAAAAGCGACATCGCAGCCGGATTTTCGGTTTCCCACAAGGCCTCGGCGGCAGCCATCTTCATCGGCTGAACTTTGATCATGTATTGAGCCTGGCTGTGCCCAACCAGCATCACCGCGATGACGCCGATGAGGGCATAAACGATACCCATCCTAAACGAGCGCCGAAACATTTCGATGTGATCACTTTTGCGCAGAAGATGATAGGCGCTAACCGCCATCACAAAAAATGCTGCCGTAGCCATCGCCGAAGTAAAAACGTGCGGCCACTGCACCCAGACGTGACCGTTGGTTAACAGGGCAAAAAAATCGGTCATTTCGGCCCGGCCGTTGCGTAAAGTAAAACCGACAGGCTGCTGCATAAAAGAGTTGGCAATCAAAATCCACAGGGCCGACAGATTTGAACCAAGAGCGACCAGCCAGATACAGATCAAATGTACCCGTTTGCTCAACTTGTCCCAACCAAAAATCCACAGGCCCAAAAAGGTGGATTCGATGAAGAAAGCCATCAGGGCTTCTATTGCCAGGGGTGCGCCAAAGATGTCACCCACAAAGCGAGAATATTCCGACCAGTTCATGCCAAATTGAAACTCCTGGACAATGCCGGTAACCACGCCCATTGCAAAGTTGATGAGGAACAACTTGCCCCAGAACTTGGTCATCTGCTTGTAAACATTATCGCCAGTGCGATAGTACATGGTTTGCATAATCGCTACCAGGATAGACAGTCCCAGGGTCAGCGGGACAAAAAAGAAATGGTAAACAGTAGTAACACCAAACTGCCAGCGAGCCAGCATCAATGCATCCATTATTCTTCTCCTAAGAAAAAAGGGGGTTGTGAAAGCACAAAAAACCAATACCCAAGCTGTAATTAATCAAAAGCACTTGGGGCAAGGCACACCGGTTGCCTTACTTTATTTAACACGGATTAGGGGTTAAACTTGGGAGAGTCAGAAACGGGGCGGATGGTCTGGCGGTGACAGCCAGGCCGAAGGCTTGATTAGCAAGGCCATAAAAGGGAGTTGGACGAGAAAAAGCAGCTCAAGAAGTCCATGAGTTGCGGGCAAGGGGTATCCATATTTAAGACTAAATTCAGAGGCATGAGAAAACCTGAAGGCAAAATTTACCGGGGCAATAGATTCATGGGCCAAGGTTAGTCCCAGAGTCGAATTACGTGGCTTAAAGAGTTTCAGGACTTCGGCAGGCAAAGCCGAGGGAATGTGACCGTGAGATGACGCTTCTAAAATGCTAATGAAATAAGGGGGTACTTGATGGGATGAATAGGGAGTAAAGTAAGTTAATGGTGACAGACCGCCTACACCAAAAATCAGTAGTCCCAGAATGAGTTTTTGTATCCCTGAAACGTTTGTCTTTGACGTTGCCACAAGAAATCCCTGAATTTTTGTACCGGGTTTTTTTTGCCCGCGAAAATTTTGCCCAGGTTTCGGGCTGTGTTCCTAATCAAGGCAGGAACATTAGTCAACGTGTCGGGTCAGCTCATCAGTTTACTGGCGGCCAATCCACCCTACTGGTTACTCACCATAATCACATCAGAATCATACAGCACAATATTTGGGAGGCTTGATTGTTGCTCCAATTCACGTTTCTCAGCGACGAGTTTATCCAGGGTGGCTTCTTGTAATTGTTGAATAACGCTTGCTTGCAGTCTGCCAAAAAAATTATGAACCGGGCAAACCTGATCACGAGGACATTCATGAGGGCGCAACATGCAGATATTCAGGCAAACAGGCCCTTCAATAGCTTCTAAAATCTGAAGCAGGGTGATACTCTCGGCCGGGCGGGCCAACTCTAATCCGCCGGTTGGACCGGAGTAAGCTCGCACCAATCCAACCTTAGCCAGGTCTGCCACAATCTTGCGCAAAAAT
>CAYOXS010000013.1:0-40718 GCA_964407935.1 uncultured Caldilineaceae bacterium | reverse complement strand
CACCCCCCCCGCGTAATTTTTTAAACAGGGGGGGTTTTTTTTTTTTTTCACCCCCCGCGCGGGGGGGGGGGGGGGTGGGGGGGCCCCCCCCCATTCCCCCCTGTCTACCCAAAAACTTTGGGCAGACTCTGGATTGACACAGCCCGGCCTTCGTGTTACACTTTCGGCTGCCAAAGCAGTGCGCCAGACGAGTAAGCGGATCGCCGCGCGCCAGAGAGAGACAGCCGCTGGCTGCAAGCTGTCTTCACCCGGCCCCGCCCAAAACCCCTGGCAAGCGCACCCCCCAACGCCCACCGGCCAGTATGGGGTGACGGCCGGCCCCGTTATCGGCCTCAACGAGCGTTGCCCCGTAAACCGGGCAGCGAAATTTGAGTGGAACCGCGTGGAACGTTTTCCTTCGCCTCAAAACGAGCGAAGGATTTTTTATTTTTTGGAGGCAATGATGAAATCAAGTGAACTTGAAAAAGACGAATTGTACAAGCTGCGGCACAGCGCCGCCCACGTAATGGCCCAGGCGGTGCAGGAGATGTACCCCGATGTTAAACTGGGCATCGGCCCGCCCATCGACACCGGTTTTTACTACGATTTTGACCTGGGCAAAGACAGCAGCGGCAAACCGCGCACCTTTACCCCGGACGATCTGACCGCCATTGAAAAACGGATGCGCCAGATTATCGGCGGCAAGCACCCCTTTCAGTACCGCGAGGTCAGCGCCGATGAGGCCCGCGAGTTGTTCAAAAGCCAGCCCTACAAAGTGGAACTGATCAACGGGCTGGCCAAAGGCGGCATCGATGAGTATGGCAACGAAACCGACGAAAAGCCGGTCATCAGTACTTACCGGCAGGACTCGTTTGAGGATTTGTGCCGCGGGCCGCACGTGGAGCACACCGGCAAAATCCCGTCAGACGGGTTTAAATTGATGACGGTGGCCGGGGCGTACTGGCGCGGCGACGAGCACAACCCCATGCTTCAGCGCATTTACGGCACGGCCTGGCCCAACAAAAAAGCGCTGCAACAGCATCTGGACATGCTCGAAGAGGCCAAAAAGCGCGACCACCGCAAGCTGGGCAAAGAGCTGGAAATCTTCACTTTTGACGAAGAAGTTGGCCCCGGCCTGCCGCTGTGGCTGCCCAACGGCGGCATCATCATTGAAGAGCTGGAAAGGCTGGCCAAAGAGCAGGAAGAAAAACACAACTACAGCCGCGTCCGCACCCCGCACCTCACCAAAGAAGACCTGTTTATCCGCAGCGGCCACCTGCCCTACTACGAGGAAAGCATGTACCCGCCCATGGAAATGGAAGGCGTGCGCTACTTCATCAAGCCGATGAACTGCCCCATGCACCACAAAGTTTTTGGGGCCACGCCGCACAGCTACCGCGACCTGCCCATA
This sequence comes from uncultured Caldilineaceae bacterium, assembly GCA_964407935.1. Taxonomy (GTDB): domain Bacteria; phylum Chloroflexota; class Anaerolineae; order 4572-78; family J111; genus J095. The sequence goes on along the minus strand of CAYOXS010000013.1, from coordinate 39,328 downwards.
AAACTGGCCGAGTACGGCACCTGCTATCGTTTTGAAAAATCCGGCGAATTGTTTGGGCTGATGCGGGTGCGCTCCATGCAAATGAACGACGCCCACATTTACTGCTCGGAGGAGCAATTTGAGGCCGAATTCATCGACGTGATTGATATGTACCTGGAATATTTTAAAATCTTCCAGATTGACCAGTACGTGATGCGCTTCAGCACGCACCACAAAAAGGGGCTGGGCAAAAAATACGTGGACAACGAAGCGTTGTGGCTCAAAACCGAAGAAATGGTGCGCAACGTGATGAACAAAAACAACATTCCCTACGTGGAAGTGCCGGATGAAGCCGCTTTTTACGGCCCCAAAATCGATGTCCAAATCTGGAGCGCCATTGGCCGCGAGTTCACCCTGGCTACCAATCAGGTCGATTTTGCCCAGCCGGGCCGTTTCAACCTGTCGTATGTCAGTTCCTCCGGCGAGCATGAAACGCCGCTGTGCATCCATCGCGCCCCGCTCAGCACCCACGAGCGCATGATCGGCTTTTTGATTGAGCACTACGCCGGCAAATTCCCGGTCTGGCTCAGCCCGGAGCAGGCCCGCGTTATCCCCATCACCGACACCCACAACGACTACGCGGTGCAATTGCAAAAACGGCTGCGCGCCGCCGGCATCCGCACCAGCGCCGATTTGGGCACGGACCGCATGAACGCCAAAATCCGGCAGGCGCAGTTGATACAGGTGCCCTATCAACTGGTTATTGGCGATCAGGAAATTGAAAACGAAACGGTGGCCCTGCGCCGGCGCGACAACAGCCGCCAAAACGGCCTGCCCGTGGCCGAGTTCATTGCGCAGGTAAAAGAGAAGATTACCAGCCGCTCCCCGGAGTTGTAGGCCGCGGTTTGGCGAATTAAAAAACTGGGCTCGCGTTGAACGCGAGCCCAGTTTTTTTTAACTCACTCGCCGGCCGCCTTTGAGCGTGGCCTGCAAAGCGGCCAACTCGTCCCACTGACCGGCGGCGGCCAGAGCGGCCTGCTCCGGCCACGTGTCTGGCTTGGCCAAACGATGACCGGCCGCCTGCAAAATCTGGCGGATTTGCTCCGGGCTGGCGGCGGCCAACTGGGCATAAGATGCCAGCCCGGCCTCGGTGAGCCAGCCCGAAATTTTGGGGCCGATGCCCTCAATTTTGGTCAGGTCATCCCCGGTGGACGGCCGGGTTGCCCCTCGCAACCGGCGCGGCGGCCGGGTTTCAGATGCGGCGGGCGCTTGCTCCGCTGCTGCCAGCGACTCGCCAGCACTGCGGACGGCCGGTTGCGGCGGTGCAGCCCGTTTTACCGGCCGGCGCGGCGGCGGCGCGGGCGGTTCCTCTTTTTTCAGCCAGCGCGCGGCCACCATAATTGTGCCAACGCCGGCGGCCATCCCCAGCAGCAGCCAGAAGGCCGCTTTCTCGCCGGCTTTTGAGCTGGCCCGGCGGCATTTTTGAACACCGAAAACTTTCATAGTTTGGGTCCTTTCCAATTTAACTACTGCCGGCTCATTCAACCCCAAGCGCGGCCAGCACCTGCCCGCTGTGTTCCTTGGGTTTCACTTTGCGGAAAATCTGCTCAATGACGCCATCCGCGCTGATCAAAAAACTGGTGCGTTCGGCGCCCCAATACTTGCGGCCATACATTGATTTTTCAACCCAAACGCCGTATTTTTCGGCCACCTCGTGATTTTCATCGGCCAGCAGCATAAACGGCAGATTTTCTTTGGTTTTGAATTGGGCCTGTTTTTTAACCGGGTCCGGGCTGATGCCAATCACTACCACCCCGGCATTTTGGTATTTGGCGATGTCGTCGCGCAAATCCTGGGCTTGCAGGGTGCAGCCGCTGGTCATAGCTTTGGGGTAAAAGTAGAGCAGCACCCGCTGGCCGCGAAAATCGGACAGATTGACCGGGTGGCCAGCATCATCGCGCAAAGCAAAATCAGGGGCAGTATCTTTTTCGTTGAGCATTATTTCCTCCAATAATTAATTCATTCGTCATCAATCAGCACGGCCAGGGTTAGAAATCCCAAAATGTAGCCCAGATAATTGGGCTGCAAAAAACGCGAAACGTAAAAGAAGGCGGCTAGCAAAATGCAATAGGCGTACAACATAGTACCAAGCGTGTTAAAACGCGCCTGCCGCCACAACAGCGCCGCCAGCAGCGGCAGTGTTACCAACGCGCCGGGGATGATGAACGGCCAATATTCAAAGCGGTCGGCCACCCAACCGAGGGCCAGCACGTAGTTGCTGGCGCCCCAGCCCCAAATCTGGTAGCCGGTTGGCCCCAGCCCCGCCGACCAGCGCCAGACGTCATCGTACATGGCGGCGGGGTTCCACACCAGCCACGGGCCGATGACCAGCAGCGCCGTAACCGGCAGCGTCCAGCCCCGGCGCAGCAGCGTGAGCACCTGTATTTTCCAGGCAGACAACGGCGGAATGAGCGCGCCGCCCCACCGGTCGCGCAGCAAAAACAGCAGCCAGAACGGAGCCAGAAACCAGGCCGTGGGCTTGCTGGCGCAGGCCAGTCCAAGCGCCATCGAACCGAGCAGCGGCCGCTCCCGGCGCAGCAGCCACAGCCCCAGCACCACCCAGGCCAGCACAAACGGGTCGTTTTCACCAAAAATAAGGCTGACACCCAGGATCGGGTTCAGGCCGATGAGCGCCACGGCCATGCGCTGTTCCGCGTGGCCGGCCACCAGTTTTTGGCTGAGCGCCAGCGTGAGCGCAAACAACAGCAGGTAGACAAATCGCTCATCGAACCAGCCCAATGTGGCCTGAGCCAACAGATAAACCGGCGTGGAAAAGACAAATGTCCAGGGCAGGTAGGGGTAGTGGTACAGGGCAGTGCGGTACTCGGAAAAACCCCACTCGGCCATAGGAGTGTTTACATAATCTTCAACGTAGGGATTGCGGCCGCTCAAAAAATAGGAGATGGTGGCTTCGGTTTGAATGACGCCGCCATCGTGAGCGTAGCTGGCCGGGCCGCGCAGGTGGCGCAAATCGATGAGCAGCAGGGTTTTGCCAAATACCAGCAGCGCAATGATGCCGTAAATCAGCCCCAGTTTCCAGCGATGGCTGTCGCGGCTGAAAAAATCGAGGATCAGATAGATAGCCAGCAGGCCAATGGCCGTGACAATCAGCAGCATGCTGACCGGATCGGTTTCTGGGTGGGCCAATAAATCCAGACTCCAGCCCGGCCACCAGCCTTCCACCAGCCGGCGCACATCTTCGTGCCGCTGCGGCAGCACGGTATCGGCCAGCGTGTCAATCCGAATGCGGGCCAGGACCAGAACCATTAAAATGAGGGCGTCTAAGGATTTCTTCACCGGCCTCTCTCAAGGCTCAATTATACCACGAGGCCAAATGTTGGAGAAACCACCGAACACCGCTATAAATTTAACACAAAACGGGCAATATTAAAGTAGATGAACAAACCGGTGGCATCGACGAGGGTGCTCATGGCCGGGCCGGAAATCACCGTGGGGTCGATATTGATGCGGTGGGCGATCAGCGGCAGCAGCGAGCCGGCGCTGGTGGACCAAACGACGATACCAAAAATTGAGGCGGCCACAGTAACCGCCACCGACAGATCGGCGATCCAGAAGTAGGCCAGGGTTAGCGCCGCCAACCCCATCAGCACCCCCATCACCGCGCCAATGCTCAACTCGTGGAGCCAAACCCGCCAAATATCAACCCATTCCACATCGCCCACGGCCAGGGCGCGGATGATGGTAGAGGTGGTTTGCGAGCCGGCGTTGCCGCCGGTGCCAATGAGCATGGGGATAAAAATTGAGAGCACCACCACCGACCCCAAAATTGATTGGTAGGCGTCCATTACCCCGGCGGTGAGAGTGGCGGTGCCAAACAACAAAAACAGCCAGCCAATCCGCTTGCGGGTAATGGCAAAAATGCTGGTGTCGAGGTAAGCGCGGTCCAGCGGCTCGGAGCCACCCAGCCGTTGAATGTCCTCGCTGGCTTCGGCCTGGATTACGTCAACCAAATCATCAATGGTAATAACACCCAGCAGGTGCATATTTTCGTCAACCACGGGCAGGGCCAGCAGGTCGTAACGCTGCATCAAATCGGCGCAGTCTTCCTGGTCCGTGTCGGCGGAAACGTAAACAACATCATGCTCCATAATTTTGGCTACGGGCGTGCTGGGCGCGGCCACAATCAACTGGCGCAGATTGACCACGCCGGCCAGCCGTTTGAGCCGGTCGGTGACAAAGAGGTAGTAGATGGTTTCTTCATCGGGACGCCACATGCGAATGGCGGCAATGGCCTGGGCGCAGGTCATTCGCCGCTGCAGGGCGATGAAGGATGAGGTCATTAACCCACCCGCGGTATCGTCGGGGTAGGCAATGAGCGGTTTAATTTGATGCGCCGCTTCAAGCTGCGCTAAAATAGCATCGGCCTGCCGGGGATCAAGATCGTCCAGCAGGTCGGCCGCTTCATCGGGCTCCATTTCGTTGACAATGCGCACCAACGTTGTCAGCGGCAGTTGCACGGCTATTTCGGCGGCATCTTCGTCGTATAATTCTTCAAAAATGTCAGCCGCATCGGCCGGGTTGAGCTTGGGTAGCAGGACAGCCTGTTCATCTTCATCCAACTCCCAAAAGATGTCGGCCTGGTCGGCCGGCCTGAGAGACTCGATGATTGCTGAGGCTGAAGTGAGGTCATTTGCTTCAAGGGCGGCGCGAATCTGCGCCAGCACATCTTCAAGGATTACCTGCTCCATAGAACACCTCCGAGGTATCTCCCCGGAAGCGGCTCTATGGCTTAGCTAACCGGGGTTAAAATATTTGGTTAGCACAAAAATGGGGTAGGGACACCAATTGTCCCTTACTACTGGGCAAAGATCCTGCGTCGTCCAACATATCACCTTTCGATTTTGCCAGGATTGTCGCGTTCACAATAGCTCATTTTAAGAGCAGAACCAGACTTTGTCAAAGACAGGTAGAACTCGCCCAGTACCCCGCATTGACAAATTGCCCGTTTTTCATAATATCAGGTTCAGGAGACAAAAGAGTGCAACAGCCACACGGTCCCTGGTTTGAGTCCACACACGTTTATCAGGCTTTGCTTGAAGCCGCCCCCGACGCAATTGTTGTAGTCGATGCCGCCGGCAAGATTGTGCTGGTCAACAGCCAGACTGAACGGTTGTTTGGCTACACATCCGCCGAATTATTGGGCCAGCCGGTAGAAATACTCATTCCTCCCGGCCAGCAGCAAACCCACACGGCGCACGTGCATAATTACAGTGAACGCCCCCGGCCCCGGCCAATGGGCGCTCCGTTAAATTTACACGGTTGCCGTAAGGATGGCTCAACCTTTCCGGCAGAAATCAGTTTAAGCCCGGTTACCACCGACCACGGCGTTATAATAATGAGCGCCATCAGAGACGTTACCGCTCAGAAAAACGTGCAATCAGCTCTACGCGAAGCCCACGAACATCTCGAAGCCAAAGTAAAGGAACGCACCGCCGAGTTGGAAGCGCGCAACGCCGAATTAAACGCTTTTGCCCACACCGTGGCCCACGATTTAAAAAATCCCTTGACGATCATGGTCGGTATGGCCGACACCCTGCGTAGCTACCACGCCAGCCTCAGCACGGAAGAGATGGAACAATATTTAACCGCTATTGCCCGCGATGGCCGCAAAATGAACAATATCATCGATGAACTGCTGGTATTGGCCAGCGTTGGCCAATCCAAGGCCCGCATGGACGTGATTGACATGGGCCTGGTTGTTGATGAATCTATCCGGCGGCTGGAATACAAAATTGAAGAAACCCGGGCCGAGTTGATTGTGCCGGAAAGCTGGCCGCCGGCGCTGGGGCATGGCTCCTGGCTGGAATCGGTTTGGGTCAATTATCTGAGCAACGCCATTAAATACGGCGGCCAACCGCCGCGGGTGGAACTGGGTGCAACGCCCCTGGCCGATGGCCACGTTAAATTTTGGGTCCGCGACAACGGTTCGGGGTTGTCAACAGATGAACAAACCCGCCTGTTCAAGGAATTTACCCGGGTGGGCAACTACAAACGGGTAGAAGGTCACGGAGTGGGATTATCAATTGTGCGGCGAATTGTCGAAACGCTGGGCGGCCGGGTTGGCGTTGAAAGCCAGGCAGGCCAGGGCAGCACCTTCTTTTTCACCTTGCCCGGCAGCAAAAACTCCCAGGAATAAACGTTGATGCGCCAGGTCACTCGCCAATTCTGGCTGCTGGTTGGACTTGTTTTTTTGACGGCCGGCTGCATGCCCGCCACGCCGCCGCCAACACCGATCCCGCCAGCGGCAACTGCCGCGCAAATCCAACCCAGCCGAACGCCAACACTGCCGCCCACCGCCACGCCAACTCGCCCGCCCCTGCCCACCGATACCCCCTCGATTATAACCATTAAGGTCTGGGAAAACCTGCCGCCGCCGCAAACCGAGCAACTGGCGCGCGACATCACCACCTTCAACAGCCAGTTCCCCCAGTACGCCGTCACCCTCACCCATTTTGACACCCCGGAAGATTTTCTGGCGGCAACCCGCGACACCCCGAACGATTTTGACGTGGTGCTGGCCGCGCCCGTGCTGCTGGCCCGGCTGGTAATGCAACGCCGGGTCGCGCCGATGTCAGATTTTTTCCCGCCTGCTTTTCTGGATGAATTTGCGGCCGTTACCCTGCTGGGCGCAACCCAAAACGAGCAGGTGTGGGGCCTGCCGGAAACCGCCGGCTTTCATTTGCTGCTCTTTTACAACAAATCGCTGGTTGATACCCCGCCCGCCACCACCGCCGATCTGGCCGAACAGGCCAAAACGCTCACCCGCGGCGCGCAGTGGGGCCTGGGCCTCAACAGTTTTGATCCGCTCTGGCTGACGCCGTGGCTCACGCCGTTTGGCGGCTGGCTGATTAATGCCGATGACCAGCCAACGCTGAACACGCCGGCGATGGTGCAGGCGCTTGAATTGGCGCAAAGCTGGCAAACGCCGCCCAACGCCGTTGCGCCGGTGGCCGCCTACGATGAAATGCAAAGCAAATTTGTGGCCGGAAATATGGCACTGATGATCAATGGGGACTGGGCCATTGGCGAACTGCGCGCCAGCCCGGAGCTAAACTGGGGCGTGGCTCCGCTACCGGCCGTCGGCAGCGCCGATGACAACCAGCCGGCCACGCCGCTGGTACTGGCCAAATATTGGGCCATCAGCCGCAGCGCCACCGCCGAACGCGCGCTGGCCGCGTCGGCGTTTGTGGAGTTTATGACCCGGCCCAACCGCCAACTGGCCTGGGCCGCCAAATTTGGCACGTTGCCCACCCGCCGCGATGCGCTCAACGACCCGCTCATTGTGAACGATGCCGTGCGGCGGGTGAGCGCCGCGCAGCTACTGGCCGGGCAATCCCTCCCGCTGGGCATCGACGCCAACGTACTGCTCGATGCCATGCGCGGCCCCCTGCAACAGGTGCTGGCTGGCCAGCTTGCCCCGGCCAAAGCCGCCGAGCAAATGCAAGCCAACCTGGAAAATCAATAATTACGGGCTGGAGCCGGCCAGATCAATGACGTGATCGGCCAGATTTTCAAAACCGGAAGCGGTGGCGCGATAGACCACAATCTGCACCGCGTCCGGGGTAACGCCGGCGGGCAGCGGTGGCGCATACACATCCCGCACAGTTACGCCGGGCTGCCAGCGGCTGGTGGGATACAACCCCCACACCGGCTGGTGATCCTGAATCACCGCCTCACCGTTGGCGGTTATCGCCTGTCCCCGCGCCAGCGGCCGCACCGAAACCGTAAAATCGGCGGTTGGCGGCTGCGCAGCCTGCCAGTACAACGCAATTTGCCAGCCGGCGCTGTCGACCTGTTCCCAACCGAGCAAATGAATCTGCCCGCCAAAATCCAAATTCGATGGCTGGACCTGGGGCGGTAATTGGGTTGGCGGCTCAGCCGGCAGGGCGATGAGCTGCACCCCGGCCGCCTGCGGAAAACGGCCGGCCAGGTTAAGGCTGTCCGGCGCGGCGGCGGCCCGGCGGGTGATGTACATATTCTGCGGGCCGGTGAGCCGCGACGCGGCTTCAACCGGGGTTAAGCCGGGCGCAGCGCCCCACACCGACACTAAATACTGCAACGCCACCCGCTCCTCAAAATCGGCGGCTATGAGCGCCGGCGGGCTTGGCCGGTCGGCCAGAATGGCCCAGCCCGGCTGCAGGCCGGTGTCGCCGGGTAAATTGCGCTGATTAGCCCGGGGCCAGTTGCGGCTCACCTGCGCCAGCAGCAAAACCAACAGAAAAACCGCCAGCACGGCATCGACATAACGCAGGCCGCGAAAACCGGTTTGCTCACGCCGCTGCGCCGCCCGGCTGAGCGCGGCCAGCATCGCCCCAAACCCAATGGTAAAAATGGGGTAGGCCGGAATGATCACCTGAAACCAGTTGCCAAAGCGGTAACCGGCGCAAAAAATCGTATAAATAATTAACGTGCCGTAAAAGAATATGGCTCGCCGCCGGCCCAAAAAAGCCAATCCGAGCAGCCCGCCCACAAAAACCAGCAGAGTCAACTCGCGCCACATCAGGCCGGGGAACTCGGCGGTAATCAGGTGGGTCAGGCTCAGGCCGGGGGCCAGTTCATCGCGCCCCTGTTGAATGGTGATAAACTGTACAAACCAGGCCCAGACCGAAGGCCATTGCCCCTGGCCGCGCCATTCCGGGTGCTGCGCCCCGCGCCCAAAAACGTAGGCGTAGGCCAGCAGCGGCAGCAGCGCCGCCGCCACGGCTTGCAGGACTAACCGCGGTTGTTTGAAATAGCGCGTTAAATACCAGCCGTCGCCGTCATTTTTAAAGAAGATGAACCAGAGCAGCGGCGGCAAAATAAACAGGGTAGTGACCATGTTGGCCAGCATGCTGCCACTCACAGCGGCCAGCCCCAGCAGGGTGGCGTTGCGCGGCTGCTCGTCCCACTTGAGGGCCAGCCAGATGAGCAACAAAGTTTGAAACGTGGCGCTGGTGTACTGTTCGGTGGTAACGCTGTAGTACCAAAAAAAGTAAGTGGCGGCGTGAAAAGCGGTGAGCAGCGCCGCCAGCAACCAGCGATTGGCCGTAACGCGCAGCAAAATCAAATACAACAGCAGCAGCGAGGCCAGCGCCCACAGAGTGGAATACAGCGACAGCACCTGAATGGGGTTGAGCAGCGGCGACAGCAACCGGCTTGCGGCGTGAAACCACAGCCAGCCGCCCATGGTATACAGCGGGTAGCCAGGCGCGTTGCTGGGCCGGGCCTCAACCTGGGCGTACTGGTGGGTAATCAAATCACCGCCCAGCAGTTCATCCGGCCGAAAACCGTTGTCCAGCGTGGCTAAATATAACAGGGCCGCGGCCAGCAGCGCCAGCACGCCGGCCCAAAATAAGGCTGATTCAGACGAAGGAGGGAAGACGGACGACGAAATTTTCGCCTGAATCCGTTCGGCCTTTGTCCTTCGTCCTGCGTCCGATTGCGAAAGTGCCAACTTATTTATGAACCATCCCAAATAAAAATCTACTATAGGGCAGCCGTGAATCTTTGTCAAACACCCCTGTTTTGACAGATTGTGCCGGTACGATTACCATATAAATCATTGTTTTTCCATTAGTTGGAAATGAGGGCAATTTGTCGTCACAAGCTTCGTCTGCGCCAGAGATTCCACCCACCCGCACCCGGTTACGCAACTGGTTGAGTATTCTGCTGACGGCCGGCGGTCTGGGGCTGATGGCCTGGGGCGGCTGGATGTACGTGCAGCAGTGGATTGAAGCCAGCCAGCCGCCGCCGGCGCGCATTGTTGAAGTATCCCTGGCCGATCTGGAAGCGACGCCCAGCCCTGTCCCAGCAACCCACACCCCAACTCCCGCGCCGGCCAAAACTTCGGCAGGCGATACACTGACCCGGCCCGCCCCCGCCACATCTGTAGCAGAACCAACGCCTGCACCCGCCGCAATGGCCCCGCCCCCGGAAGAACCGGCCGCCGCGCCCGTCGATTCCAGCGGATCGCTGGCCGACAATCCCCTGCCGGTGGTAGAAACAGCGCCCACCGCCGCCGCAGAGGGGCAGCCGGCCACGTTGCAAATTGCCAACTCAGAACGAGCGCCGCTCTCCCGGATTGTGGCCGACAGCATCAAGCTGGATGCGCCGGTCATCGATGTTGGCTGGGAAGTGGTAGTACAAAACAGCGTGCCGGTGAACGTGTGGAAAGTGGCCGATTACGCCGCCGGTTGGCACAAAAACTCGCTGCTGCCCGGCGAGGGGGGCAACGTGGTGCTATCCGGGCATCATAACATCAACGGCGAAGTGTTTCGCTACATTGTTGATCTGGAGCCGGGCGATACGATGACCCTGTACGATGCCGCCGGCCAGAGTTACGCTTACGCGGTTGAAGATAAATTTATTGTAAAGGATAAGGACGAGCCGGAAGCGGTGCGGCGAGCCAATGCGCGCTGGATTGGCCCATTTAATGACGAACGGCTCACGCTGGTTACCTGCTGGCCCTACAATAACAACACCCACCGGGTTATTGTCATTGCCAAACCGGTTACCCCGTAACAAATTATTAATGTCGATGCACTTTTGCCATTCTTCTCAAATTTGGGAGCAGTTTCCCCAGCTTGTGCCGGGGTTACTGGTAGCCCACAATATCAGCCCCAACGTTGATGTTGAAGCCCGGCTGACGCCATTTTTCCAACGCGCCCGCCAGCGATTGAGCCGGCAGACCGAATCTGAAATGCCGGAAGTTGCCGCCTGGCGGCGCGCCTACGCGCAGATGGGGCTGAAACCCACCAAATACCGCTCGGCGAGCGAGGCGCTGCTGCGCCGCTTTAAGCGTGAAGATTCTCTGCCGCGGTTGCACCCGCTCGTCGATTTGTGCAATGCGGTGTCGCTGGCGTACAGCCTGCCCATCGCTGTATTTGATTTGGATGAGGTTGACTCATTTTTGGAAGTGCGCCACGCCGACGGCAGCGAAACGTACCTGTCGTTTGACGGCGAAAACGAACAGCCCGCCCCCCAGGAAGTTATTTTTGCCGATGCGGCCAACCACGTTCACGCCCGGCGCTGGACTTTCCGGCAGAGCCGGCAGTCAACGGTGTCGGCCCCAACCCGGCGGGTACTGATTGTCAGCGAAGGCCTGCACGAATCGGCGGCAACCGATGTCGCCGCGCTCATCAACGAGCTGGCCGGGCACATTGCCGCCGTGTGGCAGCCGGCCCAGCAGCAAACCATTTTATCAGCGGCCAATCCGCGCCTGGATTTTGCCTGAAATGATTAACGCCAAAACCTTCGGACCGGCCAAAAATATTAAGGTAATGGTGGCCGAGGACGACCCGCTGGTGGGCAATTTGGTCACCGATTTGCTGAAGGATTTGGGGTATACCGTGGTGGGCCAGGCGTTAGACGGGCGGCAGGCGGTGGCGCTGGCGCAATCACTCCAACCAGAGGTTATTGTAATGGACATCGCAATGCCGGAACTCGACGGCATTGCAGCCGCCCAGGAAATCACGGAAATTTGCCCAACGCCGGTTGTCATTTTAACCGCGCATGAGGCCACCGCAACCGTAGAGCAAGCCTCGGCGGCCGGGGTGGCGGGTTACGTGGTTAAACCCCCCAGAAGCCGGGAACTGGACCGGGCCATCACTATTGCCCTGGCCCGGTTTGATGATTTGATGCAATTGCGGCGGCTAAATCAGAAACTGGCCGAATCATTGCAGCAGATAAAAACGCTGTCCGGGATGCTGCCAATTTGCAAAAGCTGCAAAAAAATCAGAGACGACCAGGGCTACTGGCAGCAGGTAGAAGTATACGTTCAAAAACACAGCCAGGCCCGCTTTACGCACGGCCTGTGCCGGGATTGCGCCCGGCTGCTTTATCCCGATCTGGATATTTAACTACCCCGGTTTTTGCCCCACCGCAATCAGCGACGTGCCCACCGGCAAATTTACCGCCCGCATCAGCCCGGCCTCAACTTTGCCCACCTGCGTTAACACGGTATTGACCAGCGGCGACGCCGGCTCCATTTCAACCTGATATTCATCCTGGCTAACGTGGTGCGAGGCCAGCTCTTTTTTGGCGGCGGTGGTCCGGCGCAGCAACAACAGCGTGGCCGCCAACGGAAATACAAAAAAGTTGTTGTAAGTAATGCGCACCACATTGAATCCGGTTTGGGTGAGTTTTTGGCGCAGTTCGGCGGCAGTGTAGCGGCGCACGTGCGCGTTGAGATCATCATTGTGGGTCCACAGCCACATAAACGCCGGCACGGTGATGATCATGTGGCCGCCCGGTTTCAAAAGCCGATGGCTATCGGCCAGAACCGCCAGATCATCCTGAGTGTGTTCAATCACATCGAGCGCGGTCACGGCGTCAAAAGTATTAGCGGCAAACGGCATCGGTTTGGTGGCGTCAAACTGCTCCACATCAAAACCGCGCTCGCGGGCCTTTTTCACCGGGCGCGGATCGATTTCCAGCCCTTTAACCCGGCCGTACCGGCTCAAATCGAGGATCATATTACCGGCGCCGCAGCCAACATCCAGCAGTAAAAAATCCGGTTTTTGGGGCAGCAGCGGCTCCAAAACAGTGTTCAAAGCCCGGGTTCGGCTGGCAAACCACCAGTGGCTCAAAACCTTTTGCAGGTCCTCATCCATATGAGTCAAATTGTCCATTTAATTACACCATTTGGTTAATTTAAGTAAAAACATCTGGTCTAAAACCGCAGAAATACAAAAGCCCGCGCTGCCACAGCCGGGCTTTTTGTTACCCTGGGAACCACGCAATAATACTTCAAACTGGCCACCCTCACAAATTTGGCGGGCTGGCTCGCCGGCCAGGTTAACAAAGCATTAATCTGGTTTTGTTAAATTAAGGCACAATTGGGTGAGCTAAAACTGATAGTATGTATCGAGAGGAGATTGCCAAATGGACCGAATTTATGTAATGGAATTGGCCAGATCGTTTCAGGTGGGTGAAATCAGCCGGCGGACGTTTTTGAAAAAAGCCACGCTGGCGCTGGGCAGCGTGACCACGGCCAATTTGCTGCTGGCGGCGTGTAACAGTTCGCCGGCCACCAACCCGCCGCCGGTAGTCGATAAAAGCGCCTCTAATGCCGAACCGGCCGGCGAAACCGCCACCGGGCTGGCCACCGAAATGGTTGAATACGAGGACTCCGACGGTGAAAAGCTGATGGGTTATCTGGCCCGGCCGGCGGGCAACGAATCAAAACCGGCGGTGGTTGTTATCCAGGAATGGTGGGGGCTTGATGAGCACATTAAAGATGTGGCGCGCCGCTTTGCCGAACAGGGTTATGTAGCGCTGGCCCCGGACCTGTATCACGGCGTGGTCGCCACAGAACCGGACGAGGCGCGCAAACTGGTAATGGAGCTGGACATGGCCGAGGCCGTGAAAGAAATTCAGCGCGGCATTGATTTTTTGCAGGCCCAGGCTTATGTGGCCGGGCCAAAGGTGGGCGTTGTCGGCTTTTGCATGGGCGGCGGGCTGGTGCTGCAAACGGCTCTGACCGAAGCTGATCTGGCTGCCGGCGTGGTCTTTTACGGCCGACCGCTGGAACCAGATCAGGCCGGGCAGGTTAAAGCGCCCATTCTGGGGTTGTACGGTCGCAATGACCAGGGCATTCCGGTGGATGCCGTGGAAGCGATGCACGCAGCGTTTAACGAAGCCAACGTTCAAAACGAAGTCCATATTTACGACGGCGCCGGGCACGCCTTTTTTAACAACACCCGCGACAGTTACAACCAGCAGGCGGCCAGCGATGCCTGGCAGCGGGCGCTAACCTGGTTTGGCGAGCGCCTGCCGGCCACGTAATTATTCGTTTGCTGGGTAAAACGAGGTATGGGTTAAGTTAGATTGGCAACACTTTTTCCGTGAAACGTAATGCGTGTTGCGTGTGATTTTGCACTATAATTCTGACGGAACACGTAACACGCATTACGCACGTGGCCAACCAGACAGGCCAAATGAACCACCCCCCAAAATCCTATTCGTTGAACAGTTCGCCGACGGAGATACCCAGATGAATGCGGCGAATCACCTCGGCCAGCAGCGGCGCGACCGACAGCCGGGTAAATTTGGCAAAATGCTTTTCCGGCGGCAGGTGGATGGTGTTGGTGGCCACTACTTCTTTAACCGGCGCGTCGGTGAGGCGTTCAACCGCCGGGCCGGATAGAACCGCGTGGGTGACGCAGGCGTAAATATCGCCCGCGCCTTCCTGTTTGAGAAAGTTCATGGCCTCAACCATTGTCCCGGCCGTGTCAATTTCATCATCAAAAATAATGCAGTTTTTGCCCTTTACATCGCCAATGATGTTGAGCGCCTGCGCCTTGCTGCCATCCGGTCTTTGGCTGCGCCGCTTCTCGATGACGGCCAGCGGCAAATCGAGCCGCTGGGCAAAGTTGCGCGAGCGCTTGGTTGCGCCGATGTCGCCGGCCACAACCACGCCGTTCTGGATTTTTTTATCGCGCATGTAATCACTGAGCAGGTAAAAGGCGGTCAGCTCATCGACCTGAATGTTGAAAAAACCCTGAATCTGGCCGGCGTGCAGGTCGATGGTTAAAAAGCGGTCGGCGCCGGCCACAATGATGAGATCGGCCACCAGCCGGGCGGTAATGGGCACGCGCGGCTGGTCTTTTTTGTCGGTGCGCCCGTAGCCGTAGTAGGGCACTACCGCCGTAATCCGCCCCGCCGAGTCGCGCTTGGCCGTATCGATCATAATGAGCAGTTCCATCAGGTTATCGTTAACGGTAACCATTTGCCCGCGCTCATCGTAAGACATGGCAATCGGCTGGATAATGAACACATCTTTGCCGCGCACGCTGGTTTTGAGGCGGCAAAAAATGTTCTGATTGGAAAATTTAAACACATCGGCCGGGCACATCGGCACGGCCAGCTCGCGGCTAATTTCTTCCGCTAACTCTCGGTTACCGTTTCCGGTAAAAAGGGCAATCTCGCCGTACATCACGTTGTCTCCCCAATCGTTACTACAGGTTTTTTAAGGCGACAATTAAACGGTCAACATCGTCCTTGATGTTATAGTGGGCCAGCCCGACTCGCACCATCCCGCCCGAGCTTTCCAACCCCAGCAGGGTGGTTACGCCCATAGCGTAGTAGTTGCCGTCCCACACAAAAATATTGTGGTCACCCAGGTAAGCCGCCACCTGCTGCGGGCTGTAGCCCTCAACAGTAAAAGCGATGGTGGGGCAGCGCTCGGCAAACTCCTGGGGGTTGGTAATGCCGTACAGGGTGAGTTTGGGCACGGTTTGGAGCTGCTCGATGAGGTAAGTGAACAGGCTGCGCTCGTAAACGGTGACGGCTTTCATAGCCTGCTTCAAAGCCATGCGCCGGCCCTCAAATTGAGGATAGTCGCCGGCAAACTGGCGGCCGTACTCCTGCCCCAACGCGGCCAGGTAGTTGACGGCCGCGGTAGTGCCGGCCAGTCCCTCAAAATTGAGCATGCCGGTTTCAAATTTGTGCGAAATATCCGGCGGCGCGGCGGCTACCTGATAACGCGGCAGCTTTTCAAGAAGACTCTGCCGGCCCCACAAAACGCCCACATGCGGCCCAAAAAATTTGTACACCGAACAAACTAAAAAGTCGCAGCCCAGCGCCTGCACATCGATGGGGCCGTGCGGCGCGTAGTGAACGGCATCGACGTACAGCAGCGCGCCCACGTTGCGCGCCAGCGCCGCAATTTTGGGGACGGGGTTGATGGTGCCAATGGCGTTTGAGGCCAGCCCCACCGCGATCAATTTGGTTTTGTCGGTTAACAACGAAGCCAGATGCTCCAGATCAAGCCGGAAGGTTTCGACATCAAAACGGGCTTGTTTGACCAGCACACCCTGTTCTTCCAGCGCCTGCCACGAAGAAACGTTGGCGTAGTGATCGAGCCAGGTGACCACAATTTCATCGCCGGGTTGGAGCGTTTTGCCAATCACGCGGCTCATATTAAAGGTGAGTGTGGTCATATTTGGCCCAAAAATAATTTCCTGCGGCGACGGCGCGTTCAAAAAATCGGCCATGGCCTGCCGGGCCTGCTGCACGGTTTCTTCGCAGCGGCGGCCAAAAATAAAGTTTTCGTTGGCCAGCGAGTTGGCGGTGGCGTAGTGGTGAGCAACGGCGTCGATGACTTGCCGGGGAACCTGCGTGCCAGCCGGGCCATCAAAAAAGACAAACGGGCGCCCCTGGTCGTCAACTTCTTGCAGGGCCGGAAACTGGGCGCGAAGGGGGGAGAGGTCAATGGGTTGGTCGGTCATCAGTAAAGTCTCCAGTGAATTTGGGTACAGAGCCGGGTTCTGAGTTTAGATGATATACCCCTAAATTGCAAAACCTGCACCAATTAAAGCAGGGGTGCAGGTTTTGGGGCCAGTCACAGCGGTTCACTGTCTGGCAGCTACAAATCCCGGGCGTAGTGAGCCGCACCCAGCAGGGCCGGCTTCTGGTTGAGGATAACATATACCGGAATCTGGGCCAGCATATCAGAAAAGCGGCCTTTTCTGACAAAAGCGGCCATAAATGTACCATCTTTGAGTTTGGGCAATATTTTGGGCGGGATGCCGCCGCCAAGGTACACGCCGCCCAAAGCCATCACCTTTAAAGCCAGGTTGCTGGCTTCTGCACCCAAAATTGAAACAAAGGCATTGAGAGTTTGAATACACATTTCACTTTCGTGCTTTAAACCGGCCTGCACAATGATCGGCGTTGGGTCTGCGGCCTGCTCGATGGCCTTTTTAATGTGCTCGGCCTCTTCGGCGTATTTGTTTTCTTTTAAATAGCTGTAAATATTGGGGATGCCCAGCCCGCCGGAACAAACCCGCTCGTAGCTAACGTGGCTGTATTTTTCCAGCAGGCTTCTGAGCAGGCCTATCTCAAACAGCGAGTTAGGCGCAAAACTGGCGTGGCCGCCTTCTGAAGGCATCACGTGGTAGGCGTTGGCGTGATAAAAAAGGATTGCCTCGCCCAGGCCGGTGCCGGGGGCGATCACGGCTTTGTTTTTATCAGTGGGCCGGTTGGAAATATCACCGTTGAGCGCGGCCAAATCTCGCGCTGGCAGGTTAGGTACGGCGTAAGCGATGGCTTCCAGATCGTTGAGGAGCCGAGCTTGATCAAACTTAAAGGTTTCGCGCAACTTCTTTTCTGAAATGCGCCACGGCAAGTTGGTAATTTGGGCTTCGCCATCAACCACCGGGCCGGCCACGCCAAACACGGCTTTGGTGATGGTTACCTGGGTGTTGGCTAAAAATATCTGGATAATGCTTTCCAGGCTGGGGTGATCGGCGCTCTTAAAGGTGCTTTGAAATTCGGGTTCAACTTCTCCGGTATCTGACACAATGGCCAGATCGGTTTTGGTACCGCCAATATCGCCAATAAGTAACATGGTCACTTCTCTTTATTTAGAATTTTTCAGGTTATCGCCGCCGGCCGCCTATCGATTTTGCCGGCGTTTGATAAACTCAAGCTGGCTGTCGATGACCGGCTCTTTTTCACCCCGAGGCACAGGAATGTAAGAGCCATCGGCTCGAAGAAGGCGGGCATTGACATTGTCTTTGGCAGAAATTTCTAAAATGTCCATCAATTCTTGCTGAAGTTCCGGCTCTTCGATGGGAAAAAGGGTTTCAATGCGACGGTCAAGGTTGCGCTGCATGAGGTCAGCCGAGCCAATGTAAAAATCGGGCGCGCCGCCGTTTTGGAAATAATAAATCCGGGTGTGTTCTAAAAACCGGCCAACAATGCTGGTAACGCGAATATTTTCGCTGAGATTGGGGATGCCGGGGCGCAGCCCGCACAAACTGCGCACCAGCAGTTCTATCTGCACGCCGGCCATCGAGGCTTGATAAAGCTGCTGGATAAATTTGGGGTCGATCAAAGCGTTCATTTTGAAGATAAGTTTGGCCGGTTTACCTTTTTTAGCCCATTTTATTTCGCGCTCGATAAGCGCCGCAAAGTTTTTGCGCAGGCTATCGGGCGCAACCAGAAATTTGTTGTAGCTGTCTTTTTTGGAGTAGCCGGTCAGCGCGTTAAACAGGTCAGAGGCATCAGCGCCAAATTCCGGTTTGCAGGTCATCAACCCCAGATCGGAGTAGATTTTGGCGGTTGAAGCGTTGTAGTTGCCGGTTCCCAAATGCACGTAGCGGCGAATGGTGTCATCATCGCGGCGCACAATCAGGCAAATTTTACTGTGGGTTTTCAGGCTCATAAAGCCGTAAACAACGTGAACACCTTCGCGTTCAAGGGCTTTGGCCCAGCTAATATTGCTTTCTTCGTCAAACCGGGCTTTGAGTTCAACCAGCGCCGAAACCTGCTTGCCGTTTTCGCTGGCTTCCAGCAGCGCATCAACCACCGGCGAATTGGCGCCGGCCCGGTACAGCGTTTGCTTGATGGCAATCACCTTGGGGTCGTGAGCAGCAACTTTTAACAAGTCAACCACCGGCAAAAACGAGTCGTAGGGATGGTAGAGCAAAATATCTTTTTCTCTGATGGCGTCAAAAATCTCTTCGCGGCGAGATAATTTACGCAGCCGGGGGTGAAGCGCCGACACGTAGGGCGGGTCTTTCAGGTCGGGCCGGTCGATGTTGAGCAGGCTCATTAAACCGCTCAGGCCCAGCGGTGACTCGCTCTCAAATATTTCGTCGGGAGAAACGCTCAGATTTTTGGCCAGCAACTGCCGGATGTGTTCGGGGGTATTTTTGCCTACGGTTAACCGCACCACAAAGCCAAAACGGCGGCGGCGCACGGTGGCTTCGATGGCTTCCAGCAGATCGCTGGCTTCGTTGGCTTCAATTTCAAGATCGGCGTTGCGGGTAATACGAAAATGATGCGACTCAACAATTTCGTAACCGGGAAACAATTCGGCGAGGTTGTTGGCAATCAAATCCTCCAACCACACAAATCGAAACACGCGGCGGTTATCGCCTCTGGCCCGTTTAATAGGGATGAGCCGGGGCAGCGCGTTGGGCACTTTGATGCGGGCAAAATGCTGTCGGCCCGATTCGGGATCGCGGACAATAACCGCCAGGTTGAGGCTGAGGCTGGAAATATGCGGAAATGGCCGGCCGGGGTCTACCGCCAGCGGGGTGAGCACCGGGAATATCTCACGCTTAAAATATTCGTTGATGGCTTCCTGCTGAGACCGGGTTAATTCTTTATAGCTGTGCAGAAAAATACCGGCACCGGTCAGCTTTGCCCGGAGTTCGGCAAAGCAGCGGTTCATTACTTTAAGATTGGTTCGAACCTTTTTTTGAATTGCCCGCAGTTGCTCGGTTGGGGTAAGGCCATCAGAGGGGATGGTATTAACGCCGGCGGCCACCTGCTGCGTCAACCCGGCCACCCGGATCATAAAAAATTCATCCATATTTGAGCTGTAAATGGCCAGGAATTTAACCCGCTCCAACAGGGGATGGCGCTCCTTTTGCGCTTCTTCGAGCACGCGCCAGTTGAATTCGAGCAGGCTCAGCTCACGGTTAATAAAGAGCGCCGGGTCATCAAGATCATAGCCCATCCCTGGCGGCAAAACCGTCTGTTTGGTTGGATCGGTGGTCTGTGCAACTGTTGCGGGTTGCAACGACATACCTCACTCCCTGTTCAGTTGTAAATCCGTTACTTACGCCAGGCTGGAGGCGTAATTGTTAACCCTGTCAATCAGATCGGTTAGAATCAGGCTTTTGGAGATGAGTTCTTCAGCGCCAGCATCGAGGGCGCGTTTAGCTTGATCGCCTTTGATATAGGCTGATAACACCAAAATCGGGATGGATTTGGTGGTGTTATTGGCTTTTATTCTTTCAATAGCCGTGGCTCCATCTATCCCTGGCATCATCAAATCCATAATGATAACCGCTGGTTTGTGCTCTATGGCCATTTGAATGCCTTTTTGGCCATCCGCCGCTTCCAGCACCTGGTGTCCGGCGCGGGTTAAAGCTAAACGGAGAAGCATCAGTTGAGTAGGCTCGTCGTCAACGCAAAGTATTGTTGCCATAGGCTTAGAACTCCGGTGAATGGTGTGCTGGGGTAATACATCCTAGATTATACCACTATTATCATTTCAGACAACAGAGGGTAAAAAGTTTTACCAGGACGATGCCCGGATTTTAACACAACTATAAAATTTGGGGAATACCAACCGCAGGTAGTGGGGTAAAAAAGAAGCCACGGATCGAGGGGAGTCGACCCGTGGCAGCCTTTAGCGCAGACGAAAGGAAACGCAAAAATTGCGGGTTATTCGGGATTAAAGAGTTGAATCACATAAAAATAGGCACCCTGCGGGTCCTGAAGGATGGCAAATCGGCCAACGCCCGCCGCATCAGAGGGCGGCATTTCCAGCTTGCCGCCCAAAGCGGTTGCTTTTTGTACGGCGGCGTCGCAATTTTCAACGGCAAAGTACACGGCCCAGTTTGGCGGCACCTCGCCCCACTCCGGCTGAATTTTCATCATACCGGCGTTACTGCGTTCACCAACGGTGAAGAGGTGATACACCATCCCGCCCATATCGTTGGCGCTGTGCCCCCAGCCCAGCAATTTGGTGTAAAATTCGGCGGCTTTGTCCGGGTCGTGGGTCATCAGTTCGTTCCAGCTCAACGAGCCGGGTTCGTTGCAAATATCGGCCCCAATATGGTTGCCCGGCTGCCATAACCCAACCATCGCCCCGGTTGGATCCTGGATGAGGGCCATGCGGCCGCTGTCCATTACATCCATTACCGGCATCACCACCGTTCCGCCCAACCCGGCTACTTTACCGGCCACGGCATCGACATTGTCCACAGAAATGTACGAAGCCCAATAGGGCGGCATTCCCTGCTGGTCCGGGTCTTGCTGGTACAACGCGGCTGTATTTTTGCCGTTCTTTTGCAGCATGGTGTAGACCATGCCTTCGCTAACTGGTATGTCAACAAACGACACCCCCAGCAGTTCGGTGTAGAACTTTTTGGCTCCCGCCGCATCTGTTGTGGCCAGGTCCACCCAGCAAAAAGTTCCATGCGGATAACTTTTAAATTCGGTCACAGTAGCCCCCTTTATTTTTAATTTTTATCAGGAATGGATTAACTGTTACAGTATAGAACAAGTGTTCGATTTTGTCAAATTAATTTTTCTTTACACCCTTTCTACCCACCGATACACCTTTTGGGGGATGACGGTATACCGGGTTGACCGCTACAATACAAACAATGACGGCAACAGGAAACTTTTGATTACCGCCAACGTACAGCAACACAGGCAACAAACAAGGAGAGACTGATGAACCAGGAACCAATTATCCAGGTTAAAGATGTAGTCAAAAACTTTAAAGTTGGCGACAGCGAAGTCAACATCCTCAAGGGGATTTCATTTGATGTCAACCAGGGCGAGTTTGTGTCGATAGTGGGGCCATCGGGCAACGGCAAATCGACCCTGTTGAATATGATCACCGGCATCGACCGGCCCAGCGGCGGCGAAATCACCGTGACCGGCGAGCAGGTGACCAAAATGAGCGAAAACCGGCTGGCTGCCTGGCGCGGCGAAAAAGTGGGCATCATCTTTCAGTTTTTCCAGATGCTACCGGCGCTGAGCCTGCTGCAAAACGTAATTTTGCCGATGGACTTTGCCGGCAAATATTCCACCAAAGAGCGCCGAGAACGGGCCATGGAATTGCTGGAGCTGGTAGGGCTGGCCGACCAGGCCGATAAGCTGCCCAGCATGGTTTCCGGCGGGCAGCAGCAGCGGGCGGCTATTGCCCGGGCGCTGGCCAATGACCCGCCGCTGCTGGTGGGCGACGAACCAACCGGCAACCTGGACTCGCGCACGGCCGGCGATGTGTTTGATCTGTTCTCAAAACTGGTTGAATCCGGCAAAACCATGCTGATGGTTACCCACGACAAAGACCTGGCCGAACGGGTGCCGCGCCGCATTGAAATTACCAACGGCCGTATTACCCGCGATGAAATATTAACCAACTGGGCACAGCCGGTGGCTGTACCGCACTGGGCCTCGGCTGCCTGATTTGTAGTTTAGTGGGAGGAAATAATGCAAGGAAGCACTGAATTAACTTTTCCCCTGTGGGGCGTGTGGCACAATGCCATCCCCACCGCCAATACCGACCAAAAGCAAAACCGGAGCGACAACGCCGTCACCGAATCTCATCAAACTGAAACCACCGACTCCGGCCGGCGGCGAAACTGGTCGGGCCTCTACCGGATCATCGATCTGGCCGGATAGGCGGCCTTACTCACATACTATTCACCAGACCACCTGCGGGTGGTCTTTTTTTATCCATCCCATCCCGGCCGGGTGCTTTATTACGACGAGTGTCATATCAAAAAGGTGACAATTGACAGTGTTATTGCCGCCCTGATCGTGCTATAGTGAGTGTGGAAGAGAAAATCGGTTTACGCCGATTTCAGGCCAAATCCCCCATCAAAGATAAATTTAGCAAAGGAGCAAATATTATGACTACAACCATTGATATTACGTTAGACCAGGCCATGGCGGTGGTCCAGGCCGCACGCAAGAAGGCAGAAGAGCAAGGCACCTTGATGGATATTGCCGTTGTTGATGCCGGAGCCAATTTGAAAGCGTTTATTCGGATGGATGACGCGTTTCTTGGCAGCATTGACATTTCCATCAAAAAAGCCAAAACGGCTCGCTTTTTCAATATGCCCACCGGTGACCTGGGAAAATTAGCCCAGCCCGGCGAACCCTTGTATCACATTGAATTTTCAAATGAAGGGTTAATCACCTTTGCCGGCGGGTTGCCTCTCAAAAATAAACAGGGAGTTATTGTTGGCGGCATCGGCGTTAGCGGCAGCAGTGTTGAAAACGACCACGACGTTGCTTCAGCCGGAGCAGAAGCATTGCTTAAGTAACCCTGCGCCCAACTGCGCGCAGCACAAGTGTGGGTAATTGCGAAGAGTCTCCAGTTTGGGGCATCAATTAAACCAAATTGGAGATTCTTCACCCCGTTACGGGCATTTATACAGCGCCGGATAATCTTCCACCCTTCGGAGAGCACCAATATGACGACAGAACTACTCCCAAATTCTTTGAGACCATTCTGGAAACAAATAATAGTTTCTTTTGTTGTTGTTTATGTTGCCATTAATATTTTCCGAATAGGGGGAGATAAATTCATCTTCAACCTTAATACCAGCATTGTCTATCCGCTGGCATTGAGTGTGATGGTATTGGTAATCAGTTTATGGCGGCGAGTCGCGATTGCAGGCCGGGATCGCTTGATTTGGTCAGGTTTGGCCATTGGCTGGACAATGTGGGCCACGGCAGAGTTTTGGTGGGCAATTGCCGCTGTTGTCAGTCAGGAAGTGCCGTACCCTTCTTGGGCCGACTTTTTTTGGCTGGCGGGGTATATTCCTATGTACACAGCACTTTGGGGACGTATCCGCTCGTTACCTCATCATATTGGCCCATTAAAAAAAGCGGGGCTATGGAGTACCAGCCTGGTTATTGTTGGCGGAACAATATTTTTTGTTCTTGTCCCCATTTTGCAGAATAACGATCCAGATGCCATTCTGGAAAGTGCATTGAATATTTTCTACCCGTTGGCGGATCTCATCCTGCTGATTTTGGTATTACGAATATTTTTTGCTTACCAACAAGGAATGTATGGGCGGGCCTGGATGTGGCTTTCGGCCGGTTTTGTTTTGTTAACGTTCGCCGACTTCGTTTTTTCGTACGCCAGTACTGCCGGTTTATATTACCCCGACGGGCAGGCTAATTCTCTCAGCCTCATTTCGGACATTCCCTATAACCTGAGTTACGTGCTTTGGTTTATCGGCCTGTATACCGTGCGAACCATGCAGGGTAGCTACCAGAACTTCACCAAAGTTGATACACCCCTGCCGTTGGTGCCTAATACTCACATCCTGATATTTTTAAAGAGTGATGATACCGTTATTGATGTCAGCCAAAATTATCCGCGGATATTCCCGTTGGAAACAATACAGGACCGGACAATTTCGGAAGTGCTTGGGATTTCTCCAGGCGATACCGACAGCCTGTTGACAGACATCAAAGCAAATACGTTTCTCAAAGAGCGGCCAATTTGTGTAAATACCCGTCAGGGACAACAGCAAGCTCTGGTATCCGGCACATCAACTGCCGATCATCAGGGTGTGCATTTTGGAGTGACGATTCTCTTACTGCGCCTGTTTGCCGAAGACTTTACCCTTGATGAGTTATTGACAGACTATCAGCGGGGGATGTTGCAGTCGTTGTTAAGCAAAACGGAGACAGAGGAGACAGAGGTAGAAGCAATCAAGCAATTGCTTTCAAAATATTACCTGCAATACATCAGAGCCTTTATCAAGGTTATCCTGCCCGCAGGCGGAAGCATTATGGCAGACGCATTCTTGGCCGAGTTGCAGGCTGTAGCCACTCAGCATGGTTGGAAGATAGGCATTCAACCTGATGCTCTGCTGGATGTTAGATTGTTATCGTTAAAAGAAACCCAAGAGTGTTTACCTGTTCTATTGGAAACCGCCAGGCGTATTATTGCTCAAGGAATCGACGAGTCAACAGCCAATACAATTGTCCAAGATGTGCGCTCGCAGTTTGATGAACCCACCTTAAAAAGTGTGGCCCATTTCCAGAAGGCAAAAGTATAACTCCCCTGATAAGTAAAAGCGGCCCAAAAGCGGCCACCCACACTGCCCGGACCGGTGATGTAGTGTGTGCCCGGAAGGCGTTGCTGGTTTCAAGAGGTCAATCGATGGAGATACCGGGATTTATACGCTCATCCGCCATCCGATGTATGCCGCCCTGTTGCTTGAACTCCTTGGATTTGGTTTAGCCCTGGCCAAGTGGATGTCAATTTTGATCCTGATAGTGCCTAACGCAGCAAGTCTGGCCTGTAGAATCGTTGTGGAAGAAAAGGCATTAGAAAATCACTTTGGCAATGACTACATAAATTACAAACATAGAACAAAGCAGTTAATTCCGGGGGTATTTTGAAACAATAAAACGAACAAGAAGTCCATTTGGAGGGTGACCAATCATCCACCCTTGAAACAGAGGAAAAAGCGCACATAAAATGTTAGAAATAACCACATCCAATGATTTACTGGGATCAACTGCTCGCTGGACAGCCAGTGTCCGGGCTATGGAAAGTATGCGGGACGATTGCCTCTTTGCTGACCCGTGGGCCGCTGCCCTGGCCGGGCAGGAGGGCGCGGCATGGATTGAGCATCGGTCCGCCGAGAGCGTGGCGCCGATGGTCATCCGCACCCGCTATTTTGATGATTTTCTGCAGCGCATCACCAGCGAGGCAGGGATTCAGCAGGTGGTTTTACTGGCCGCCGGGCTGGATACGCGCGCCTTTCGGCTCAACTGGCCCGGGCAAATTCGGCTGTTTGAGCTGGATCAACCTGCGGTTTTGGCCTACAAAGAGCAGATTCTCCGTTCGGCCAACAGCCAGCCGGGTTGTAGGCGGCAGGCCATCGGCGTGGATTTAACCTTGCCCTGGCAAGAACCTCTTCTCAAAAGCGGGTTCGCCCCGGCACAACCTTCGCTCTGGTTGCTGGAGGGGTTCCTGTTTTATCTTCCCAACGAAGCGACTACCCAAATACTTGATGAGGTAACAGATTTGGCGGCGGCGGGGAGCTGGCTGGGTTTTGATATTATCAACAGCGTAATGCTCACTTTTCCGCTGACCCAAAAATGGGTTGAAATGCAGGCCAAAGCCGGCGCGCCCTGGATTGGCACTATGGATGATCCGGCCGGGTTTTTGGCGGCGCGCGGCTGGCAGGCCAACCTGACTCAGGCGGGCGCGGAAGATGCCAGTTATGGCCGCTGGCCGTTTCCAGTTATCCCGACAACAATGCCAGGTATGCCGCACAACTGGTTTGTGACAGCGCAAAAGATAGTGCCGTAATCGGCGCGAAAGAAGTATGTTTTGCCACAATCTACCATTTGGTTGGTTGTCAATTCCAACACCCATTTTCGATTTTATCCGGCTATTGCAGCCAGCATAAGTTTAACCGAGTCCAGTCTGGTATGAAACGCCCCAAATGGGCGTTTTTTTATTTGGATTGACCAATATCATCCCGACAAAACGACAAAAGACAGTGTTATTGATGCGAAGAATATGTTATTATGGAGACGAGGGCAGAAAAGGCCGATTCATTCCAGTGGTTGAGCAGACAGTTCTCAACCAGACCCAACCGCTTAATTTCCGATAATAGTTTTTACCGGTTTCCTGAATACAGGCTCACAGGATGTATTCGAGAGTCCCGATAAATGATAGCGGATTCCCGCGAATTCAAAGTTAGGCACTTGCTTACATAACCCGGAGAATAAATGTGACTTACAAATCTATGTTGGCACACATAGTTCCCAGATTGACGAACCAAGTGGAAAATGTCGCTACTGATGCCTTGCTGTATTTAATTCGGAGATACCCCGTCGCATCAAAGGCTTTCATTTCCTATGTGTCAAATCTAGGTGTTCTTCTTTCAGATAACCTTAATTTTGATATACAAATAGGTTTAATGGGAGGAGCGATACCTGACCTCACCGGAGTTGATGAAGATGACCAACTGGTGCTGATGGTGGAATCGAAATTCTGGGCAACACTCACAAGGAATCAACCAGTTGCATATCTGGATCATCTTGCACCGGACAAGGATGGTATAGTTCTTTTCGTTGCACCTGCTTCAAGATTTTCAACTTTGTGGAAAGAATTAGTTCAGCGCTGTATAGAAAGTGGTTTGCCTGTTGATAAAGAAATTGATCAATCGCCTGAATACTTTGTTGCCAAAGTAGGACCAAGAAAGTTAATTGGATTGGCTAGCTGGGAATCGCTCTTGTCGTATTTGAAACAAGAGTTAGCAGTTAATAACATAAGTGATGGGGAATATGAAGTTTGGCAATTGCAAGGCCTTTGTGAAAGGTTAGATGCTGAAGCATTTCGTCCACTCAGGCCGGAAGACCTACAATTGAGTTCGGACGAGCGAATTGAGCAGTACTGCCTTCTCGTCGATGATCTGGTTGGTATGCTGGTTAAGAAGGGTTATGCTAGTACAGAAGGTTATCGTGTTACACCCGGTGCAGATTACTATAAACGCTATATGAACCTTTACGGCAATATGAATTGGTGTATTGAGTATAACAAAACATATTGGACACAATTCCAACCTACTCCAATTTGGCTAACTGTTACTATTAACTCCACCACTCAATCGGTCGAAAAGCTAAATCTTCTCAGACAAAAATCTCCAAGCAGACTTTTCGAGAATAAAAAACAAATTCTGATCCCCTTGAACCTATCTGTGGATATTGAAAGAGAGGACGTGCTCGAAAATTTAGTACAACAGATTGAGGAATTTGAACCTTATATCGGAGTTTAATCTCATAACCCCAATTCACGCGACCCATTAAGAACGGATTTTGGCGCAAGGCTTGGCCTCCCCCGACGATGCCTTTGGGCGGCTGATTTTGGGGCGTTGGGCGGATTAAAATAATACAAGCTATCTTAACAGAATGGGGGGACAGATGTCGAACAAGATTGTGTATGTGCCAGCCAGAACAGGTCAATCGTACTGGTTTTTTGGGGATTTGTTTACATATTTGGTTACAGGCGAAGAGTCGGGGGGATGCTACTTTACGTTAGAAGTTACCGTAGGCCCAGGTAATGGTCCGTTACCGCACATTCATCATAATGCAGAGGAACAATTCTACGTCGTGGAGCGGGAACTTACATATTGGGTTGGGGATCAGACGTTTCAGCTTTCCGCCGGGGATTTTGTTCATATTCCTCGAAAGACCGTTCATTCGTTCAAGAACGGGCCGACACCTGCAAAACTGGTAGCAACATTTTCTCCGGCCGGTATTGAAAAGTTTTTTCAGGAAATTGGAGAACCGGTGAAAGATCGTTCCGCCAGCCCACCACCTATAACGGAGGAAATGATAGCCGGTGCGATGGCACTTGAGTCCGAGTATGGTTTGGAGACATTACTTCCTGACGGGTCTGGTGTTTCTTAAGGAAGAAGTAATTCACCAAGGTAACACTGGAAAGGGAAAACGCTGATGACGTATTTTATTATGGGGTATGCGTACACTTGGTGGCGGGGTGACGAATTGCCGAGTTTACCATCTCTTGCTGGTTTCCGCTCTGAGTACACACAGGACATTCAACTGCTGGCACAACTTCACAATCTTGATATACCAACCATAGAAACTCGTCTTGAGGCAGGTAACAAGCCCTATGTCGCATTTATTCAAGATGAGCCAGTTGCCTACGGTTGGAGTGCAACGAAAACGGTGGGTATCGTGGAGGCTGGCATCGAATGGCCCTCACCCCGAGTGACCGTGCTCTATGGGATTTTGTAACGTTTGAGGCGTGGCGTGGACGCGGTATTTATCCACTGTTGCTCCAGGCTATCCTCAGAACTGAGCAAAGCGAAGCAGAACGATTTTGGATTGGCCATAGAGCTGATAATGACGCATCCAAACGAGGGATTTTGAAAGCCGGATTTCAACTCAGTAACATCGGGGTTATGACCCCTGATTATCAACCTCGGGCTGTGCCGCGAGGGAACCGGGAGCGTGCTCTGGTAGACCCGCAAGGAAAGCATTTTAGTTTTATCGAACTGGCTGACAAAGATATGACAACGTTTAATTTTGAAAATATGGGCGATGGGCCACCAGTAAATTTAGGTTGAAATTCAGGGATATTCTTGAGGTAGTCAATACCAGTTTGAGTGTAAATTACCAACCACCATCCACTAAACCTACCCCCATTGTCAAGAGGTCAAACCTCAAAATCCGAAGAAACCGGCTAAACCCGGCCAGGAAAAAAGACGACCTGAGCTAGACTCATTCGGAAACGGGTTCCGGGTTATTGATGCGAAGAATATGTTATTATGGAGACGAGGGCAGAAAAGGCCGATTCATTCCAATCATTGAGCAGACAGTTCTCAACCAGACCCAACCGCTTAATTTCCGATAATGATTTTTGCCGGTTTTCTGAATACAGGCTCATAGGATGAATTATGGTGGATTCCCACTAATTCAATTTTGGGCAGCAGTTTATGTAGAGGGATAAACATCAATAGTGCATGGGGGGGGTGAATAATGATAGAGTACAAAACGTTTATCGCCACGACGGGAGAAGATTTGGCACGAGCCACATATACCGCAAATGGGGAGTGGTCGATTGAATTTCTGCTTCGCGATAAGGGCGTAGTTTGCGTAGTCGCAGACCCTCTAAACCCAAACACCATTTATGCCGGAACTCATCAGCAAGGGGTCTGGTGCTCTGATGATTGTGGCCTAACCTGGCAGGCTATCGGTCTGGATGGCCACTGTATTAAATCTTTGGCAGTTAATCCCCACGATTCAAACATTATCTATGCCGGGACCAAACCGGCCCTGATGTTTGCCTCCTATAACGGAGGGAACACCTGGGCCGAACTCGGCGGTTTTCGCCACATTCCCAATCGTTGGTGGTGGTTTTCTCCCGCTGCCCCGCCAGACTTCCGCCCCTATGTTAACGCTATTACCCTATCTCCAACCGAACCGGAGCTGCTTCTGGCCGGGATAGAATTCGGTGCGGTAGTGCGCAGTGAGGACGGTGGGCGAAGCTGGTCGCGCCATTGTCGTGGTGCGTTGCGTGATTGTCACGCTCTCAAGTTCCACGCCAGCAACGGAAATTGGGTTTACGAGGCCGGAGGCACGGGTGGTGGGGCGTCGTTCAGTCAGGATGGGGGCTACACCTTCCATAAAAAGCAACAAGGGCTGGCAAAGCATTACGGTATCGTCTGTACCGCAGACCCCGGCAACCCCGAAATCTGGTATGCATGTGTCGCCCCAAGCCCTTTCAAAGCCTTCGGTCAGAAACCGGAAACGTATCTTTACCGCTCGACTGGAGACGATGATTGGCAGCCAATCGGCTGGACGCCACATCCCCTGCCGGTTACGCCCACTGCACTTGTTACTCTCCCTAATGCCGCCGGTCACCTGTACGCCGGGCTGACCAACGGAGATGTCTGGCATAGCGCTGACTACGGTGATCGTTGGGAAAAGTTACCGATTAATTTGAAAGGCATCTGGTTTTCGTTGCTCATTTTGTAACTGAAAGAAGGACGATATGTCAGCAAGGGATATGACCCCCGTATTGTTAACCGCATCTCAAGGGGGCCGATTAGGACACTGCTCAGAAACCCAGGTCATTAACAGGGTGAGCCTAACCTAATAGAGGTGAACCAATGATTGTATATACCTATTCGGAAGCGAGACAAAAGTTGGCCCAGGTATTGGACCAGGTGTTAACGCAGGGAGAAGTACGGATTAAACGGCGAGACGATCAGGTATTTGTCATTAAACCAGAAGTACGTACAGGTTCACCCCTGGATGTACCGGGAATTAATACGAATCTAAATGCGAATGAGATTGTAGACTTCATTGAAGAAGGGCGAAGATACCGGTAAGGCTGCTGGAAATTCCTGAAAACATAGGACAAATATGGAAATAGTAAAGTCTGTCAATTTGGTGCTGCGATTTCTTCTGGAACTGTGTATCCTGGTTGCGATCGGATATTGGGGATTTAAGACCCAAACGCAAACATTTATAAAAATCGGATTGGGTATTGGCCTGCCGTTGTTGGTTGCGGTGGTTTGGGCCATCTTCCTGGCTCCTGCCTCAGATATGCGATTAGAAGAACCCTGGCTTTTGATTGCGGAGTTGGTCATCGTTGGGGCGGCTCTCGCGGCCTTATACAGTACGCAGCAACGTTCCCTAACCCTAACCTTTGGACTGATCTACGTTATCAACAAAATTCTGATGGTTATCTGGAGGCAATGATGAACAGAAGAAATTGGCTGGCTTCCGCCGGACTCGTTTATGTGGTTGTCTGGGTAATCGGCCTGATGATTGAGTCTGACACGCCCGGGTCTTCGGCCTCAGCTACTGAATTAACAGCTTATTTCGCAACTCATCAGTCAGCCCATCTGATTCAATCATACCTGATTGATGGTATTGCTGGGATAGCGCTGCTGGTGTTCACCGCCTCACTCGTCGCTTTCTTCCAAAAAGCTGATGATAACACCACCCTTCAAAACGTTATATTGGGGGCTGGAATTGCAGCGGGCAGTGTATCGTTAGTGCAAGCTGGTCTTCAGGAAGTACTCATCAATCGCGATGTTTTGACCGCAGGCGGTGAACTAATTCGAATGTTGCTGGTGCTGATAAATACAACCGATACATTTAAGCTACTGGCATTGGCTTTACTCAGTGGAGGGACCTCAGCTCTGAACTTTCGCACCCATTCAATGCCACAGTGGCTTGGTTGGTTGGGTGTCATTTTATCTTTGACGTTGATTATTGGTGGCTTGAATTTTATATTGAATAGCCCCATTCTCTTGTATGTCTTGTTTGTATCGCTGCCGTTACTACTGTTGTGGGTGGGCGGTATCAGCGTAGTCATCCTGCGGCGAGTCGAAGCAACACCATCGACGCCATAGAGAGCAAAAGTACCTGATATTCTCTACAAAGAAGCGCCGGCCACCAATGTAGTGAATTTGTCAAGGGGTCAAACCTTAAAGCCCGAGGAAACCGGCTAAGATTAGCCAGAAAAAAGACGACCTGAGCTAGACTCATTCGGAAACGGGTTTGGATAGCAATGAAAATGCTTTGAAACATCGGGCGAAGGGGGTAGAGAGCAACCGTCTATTTGAACCAACGCAACAAAGCGTTATCCTCTGCCGCTGAATACCTTGAGGCTGCCACACTCACTCCTTGTTCACCAGATGAACCACTTCGTATCGCCCGTTCACCAGATGAACGTGAGGTAGTTCATCTGATGAACACCGCTGCCTGACAAATATCACCCGAAAATAATGACAATCAACGCTGGTCAATAATACCAAAGTTGTGATAAAATTGATGCATCAAAAATAAAAAAGCCCCGCTCAAATCGGGGCTTAGGTGTGCCGACCAGGCAGCGCGCGCCCAATCGGAATTGTGCTGCTATTGTATCCTCGACGCGCGGCCCGGTCAATCCCGACGCGCGTTTTTGTTTTGTCAGTCAGAGTTTGTTCAAATGCGTTGTCAATCGAATTGACATACAACTTAATTAACAGCGTCACCTGAAATACGCGTCTGAATAATCATTTGCCGCAATGGTAATTATCTTGGAGATAAATCAGTGACTGGTGATATTTTTCTTTTACAGGATAACGGCACCTTGGTAGAGCTAAACGAAGCAGCGTATGAAACTGAAGCATTACTCCAAACACTGCTGGCGAAGTATCCTGACTTATTGGCCGGCAAACAGATGAATCCGGCTGAACCTCGCCGTTGGATGTTGATAAGCCGGGAGATGACCGTGCCAATGTCAGAAGACTATCAGGGCTGGGCTGCCGTAGACCACCTGTTTCTAGATCAAGATGGGATTCCGACTCTGGTTGAGGTTAAGCGTAGTAGTGATACCCGTATTCGACGCGAAGTCATTGGACAGATGATTGATTACGCGGCCAATGCGGTAGTCTACTGGCCTATTGAGACCATCATCGCCAA
Organism: uncultured Caldilineaceae bacterium; assembly: GCA_964407935.1. Taxonomy (GTDB): domain Bacteria; phylum Chloroflexota; class Anaerolineae; order 4572-78; family J111; genus J095. Next base: position 6,823 of record CAYOXS010000013.1, on the reverse strand, counting down.
ATTTGAAACATATTGCACGACCAAAGGGAGCGACTCCAGCGAGATGTTGCAAGAGGCGTTGGGTATTTCTCCCGCAGAGCAAGATAAGTTCTGGGAAACAGTTAAGACCAATTTGAAAGCAGGAAATCTGCGCCTAGTGTTTGTTGCCGACGAGATTCCGGCTCCATTGCAAAGAGCCGTTGAGTTCTTAAATGAACAAATGGACCCGGCGGAAGTGCTGGCGGTTGAGATAAAACAATATGTAGGTCAAGGCCTTAAAACACTGGTTCCTCGTGTATTGGGCCAGACTGCGGAAGCTCAACAACGTAAAACAGTCCAGCGGTCGAAAAACAAATGGGATGAGGAATCCTTTTTTGAAGATTTGGAACGTCGGCAGGGACTCGTTGAAATTGCTGCTGCCCGAAAGATTTTGGCTTGGTCCAAAGAACGTGGACTACGTATCTGGTGGGGTGAAGGTACGCGAACCGGTTCTTTCGTACCTATGTTTGACTATAAAGATCAAAAGCACCAGCTATTTTCGGTGGCAACGTATGGTCGGCTGGAAATTTATTTTCAGTGGTACCAGTACAAGGCACCGTTCGACTCAGTGGAGAAACGAATGGAAATGTTGCAACGTTTTAACGCAATAGACGGCATTGATTTTCCAGATGACGTAATTACTCGACGGCCCAGCGTTCCACTGTCTATTTTTGAGGCTGAAGATGCCGGCAATCGACTGTTGGCAGTGTTTGATTGGTTCCTTGATGAAATCAGACGGAGATAGGGATTATTCTGATGAATTTTCTCGAAGCTGCTTTCACCATTCTCAAACAGGCGCAAAAACCTTTACACTATACCGACATTGCCCAACAGGCGCTGGCCGCTGGTATTCTGGATACCCAGGGCCAAACGCCTGAAGCCTCAATGGGGTCGCGGTTGTATGTGGATACCAAGAAAGCGGACTCGCGGTTCAAGCGGGTCAAACGTGGCGTGTTTGGCCTGGCCGAAACTCAAACCACCGGCATCGCCCAGCGAATTGAAACCCTCAACCAGCAATCCCGCGCCGAACTGCGACAGCGATTGTTCAAAATGCCACCGGACCGCTTTGAAGTGTTGATCAGCCAACTATTGACCGCATTGGGCTTTGAAGAAGAGACCATTGAAGTGACCTCCTACAGCAACGACGGTGGGATTGATGTCCGTGGCGTATTGAATGCGGCCGGCATTACCAAAATCAACGCCGCCGTGCAGGCCAAACGCTGGAAAAAGAATATTCAAGCCCCGGCGATTCAAAATCTGCGCGGGGCGCTAAAGGTGGACGAGCAAGGCATTTTTATCACCACCAGCCAGTTTTCCAAAGGGGCCATCGCCGAGGCCGAAGCCCCCGGCAAAACCCCGATCAGCTTGATTGATGGGGATAAGCTGGTGCGGCTGCTCATTCAACACGAAATTGGGGTGGTGCTGGAGCGCCACACCCTGCACACGCTGGATGAGGAATGGTGGGGTGATGTAGCGGGCGAGCCGGAAACGAGCATCATATCACCGGAGCCGGTGAAATTGGCCATAAGTTTTCCGCTCCCCATTCAGGCCAAATATCATGGGCAGCTCATCGAAGCTGAGCTTCTCACCGAAATGGGTAAGGTCAGGTTGAACCAGTTGGAATACCAAACACCTTCCGGAGCCGGCAAAGCTGCAACCGGCTGGCAATCATGTGACGGCTGGATGTTCTGGAAATATCAGCGCCCTGACTCAGGGAACTGGGAAGCCATCAACGAAATCCGAAAGCAATTGAAGTCTAGCTAACAGTTGTCGGTTAGCCTGTTTTCCACAATGAGGTCGAGTTGAATCAAAAATTATTACTTGTCGATTTCGAGAACGTTCAGCAAGTCGATTTGAGTCGCCTTGAAAGCAACATTCACGTTGTGATTTTTGTTGGTGAAAATCAAAAGACCGTTCCGATTGATCTTGTTACAAGTGCTCAGAAACTCGGAGATCGGGTGGAGTGGCAACGCGTTGACGGCAACGGTAAAAATGCCCTTGATTTCCACATTGCCTGTCAGCTTGGACGGGTGATAGAGCGGTCGCCAAGCCTTCATTGCATTGTTTTATCCAAAGATAAAGGGTTCGATCCCCTGCTGCGGCATCTAAACAAAAATGGCTTGAAGTGCAAACGCATCAACAGTATGCTTGAACTTGAACCAAAGGCGACCATTACCGAAGACCCCAATTACAAACGTGTGGTTGAACTTCTGAGTAAATCTGAAAAGAAGTCGCGACCTCGCAAGCGAGCGACGCTATCGCAACACATCTCATCAATGTTTCAGAAGAATATTTCACAAAGCGATGTTGACCGCATCATTGACATTCTTTTTGCCAACAAGATGATAACGGAAACCAATAACACAATCACCTATACCTTCTAAGCTGCCCAACCCGGAGCAAAATCTCGTCCCTTTCGGTCGTTGGTTGCTGCGCGATCAACGTTGGTTGGCTCTACGATAGGAACAAAAATTTTCCTCAAGGAAACCCATATGCCCAGCATCTTTGACAACATCGACCACCCGCTTTTGCCTGCTCTTAAAAATACGCTTGATGTCTCCTACCGGGCCGATTTTAGCGTCGGCTATTTTAATCTGCGCGGCTGGCGGCAGATTGATGAGCGCATTGAGCAATGGACCGGCGGCGAGGGCTACCAGTGCCGGCTGCTGGTGGGGATGCACCGCCGTCCCCAGGATGAGCTAAAAATCATCTTCAGCTTCCGTGAGGAGGATGCCGACCGGATTGACAACAAACGGGCTATCCAGCTTAAAAAGGAGTTGGCCGACGAATTCCGGCGGCAGTTGACCCTGGGCGCGCCGACCGATGCCGACGAGGTTGGCTTGCGCCGGCTGGCCCAGCAGATCAGGGACGGCAAGCTGGTGGTCAAGCTCTTTCTGCGCCACCCACTGCATGCCAAGCTGTACCTGCTTTTTCGCAGCGACCAAATCACGCCGATCATCGGCTACATGGGCAGCAGTAACCTCACTTTCTCCGGCCTGTCCGGCCAGGGCGAGCTAAATATTGACGTGGTGGAGCAGGATGCGGCCAATAAACTGGCCCACTGGTTTGAGGATCGGTGGGAAGATAAATGGTGTCTGGATATTTCGCAGGAACTGGTGGAGATCATTGAGGAGAGTTGGGCCAGCGAAAAACTGACCCCGCCCTATCACATCTACCTCAAAATGGCGTACCACCTTTCCCGCGAGGCCCGCGCCGGGCTGACCGAGTTTACCATCCCCCGCCAGTTCAAGGACCAGTTGTTTGAGTTTCAGACCGCCGCCGTAAAAATTGCCGCCCGTCACCTGAACCAACGCGGTGGGGTGCTGATTGGCGATGTGGTCGGGTTGGGGAAAACCATTATGGCGACCGCCGTCGCCAAGATTTTTGAGGAAGACCTGGGGCTGGCAACTCTCATTATCTGCCCCAAAAACCTGGTTAAGATGTGGGAGGATTACGCCTTTGAGTACGATCTGCGGGCCAAAGTGATGTCGGTGACCCGCGTCATTAACGACCTGCCCGACCTGCGCCGCTACCGGCTGGTGCTGATTGACGAAAGCCACAATCTGCGCAACCGGGAGGGCAAGCGCTACAAGGCGATTCTGGAGTACATCCAGCAGAACGACAGCCTGTGTATCCTGCTCTCGGCCACGCCCTACAATAAAACCTACCTGGATTTATCCAGCCAGTTGCGGCTGTTTTTGCCGGAGGACAGTGATTTGGGGGTTCGCCCGGAGCGGCTGCTGCGCGAGATGGGTGAGGTGGAGTTCAGCCGGCAGCATCAGGCTCCGGTGCGCTCGCTGGCCGCCTTTGAAAAGAGCGAGCACGCCGACGACTGGCGCGAGCTGATGAGCCTGTTTATGGTGCGCCGAACCCGCAGCTTTATCCGCGACAACTATGCCAGCGAAGACCTGGCGACCGGCCGCAAATACCTGCTGTTTGCCGATGGCGGCCGTGCTTATTTCCCCACCCGCACCCCAAAGCGGGTCAGCTTTGCCATTAACGAGCAAGACCCCGCCGACCAGTACGCCCGGCTGTATAGCGAAGCCGTGGTCGATACCATCAACCACCTGAACCTGCCGCGCTACGGGCTGGGTAATTATGTGGTGTCCAAACCGAAAACCCCACCGACGGCTGCCGAGCAGAAGATACTGGCTGACCTGTCACGCGGCGGGCGGCGGCTGATGGGCTTTAGCCGGACCAACCTGTTCAAACGGCTGGAAAGCAGCGGCTACGCCTTTTTGCTGTCGGTGGAGCGCCACATTCTGCGGAACTATATCTTTATCCACGCCCTGGAAAACGGCCAGCCGATTCCCATCGGGACGCAGGGCGCGGAGATGCTGGATACCCGCTTTGAGGATGCCGACGCCGACGCGGTTAACTATACCACCGCTGGCCTGTTTGATGACGATACCGCCGACAATGACACCGACACAACCCCTGCGCCCACCGGCCCGTTGCGCAGCGAGGCCGATTTTAAAGCGCAGGCCAAAACCGTGTATGGCCTGTACGCCGGCCCCTACAAAAAGCGCTTCCGCTGGATTCGCTCCGACCTGTTCAACAAGCGGTTGCTGGCCGAGCTGCACGCCGATGCCGCGGCCCTGCTCGCTATCCTGCAAAACTTTGGCGACTGGAACCCGGCCAACGACGCCAAACTGATTGCCTTGCAGCAACTTGTAACCCGTACTCACCCGCAGGAAAAGGTGCTGATCTTCAGCCAGTTTGCCGATACGGTCAACTATGTGACGGCCCAACTCAAGCACAAGCGGGTGCAGAGCGTGGCCGGGGTGACCGGCAGCGCCGCCGACCCGACCGAACTGGCCTGGCGTTTTAGCCCGGTCAGCAATGGCAAGCGGGATAAGGTGAGCAAAGACGCAGAGCTGCGGGTACTGATCGCCACCGATGTGCTGAGCGAGGGGCAGAACCTGCAAGACAGCCACATTGTGGTCAATTTTGACCTGCCGTGGGCCATTATCCGGCTGATCCAGCGGGTGGGCCGGGTGGACCGTATTGGGCAGAACGCGCCGGAGATTTTGGGCTACACCTTCTGGCCGGCGGATGGGGTGGAGCGCATTATCCGGCTGCGGGAGCGGCTGCGCCAGCGTCTGCGGGAAAACGCGGAGGTGGTCGGCACCGACGAAACCTTTTTTGAGGGTGAAGCCGACGATCAGCCATTGGTGAATCTGTACCACGAAAAATCAGGCATTCTGGATGACGAGCCGGACACCGAGATTGATTTGACCTCGCACGCTTTCCAGATTTGGAAGAACGCCACCGACGCCGACCCCGGCCTGAAGCGCATCATCCCCAACTTGCAGCCGGTGGTGCTCTCAACCAAAGCCAGAGAACAGGCTGACGGGCTGGTTGGCCCGGCGGGGGTGCTGGTCTACCTGAACACCACCGAGGGCAACAGCGCCCTGGCCTGGCTTGACCAAAACGGCCAGAGCGTGACCGAATCGCAGTTTGCCATTCTCAAAGCCGCCGCCTGCGCCGCCGATACTCCGGCGTTGGAACGGCAGGAGAACCATCACCAACTGGTAACGCAGGCGGTGCAATACATTATGACCGAGCAGCAAAGTGTCGGTGGGCAGTTGGGCCGGCCCTCCGGGGCGCGGTTTAAAACCTACGAACGGTTGAAACAGTACGCCGAGTACCTGCAATCCGGCTTGTTTGCCTTTGAAGCCGAACCGCTGAAAAAGGCGCTGGACCAGATTTACCGCTTTCCGCTGCGGGAAACGGCCAAAAACAGCCTCAACCGGCAGTTGCGCAGCGGCATCAACAACGACGAACTGGCCAGGCTGGTCATTAACCTGTACGAGAATGACAACCTGTGCCTGGTGCAGGAAGAGAAACAACTGGGTGAACCGCAAATCATCTGTTCAATGGGGTTAGTGTAATGTCAAACTTCAACCTGGAACGCAGCCGCACGCTGCTGCAAAAGTTCGATTTTCACACCTTGTTCATCGAGGAACTGGGCTGGGAGCAACCGGCCCAGACCAAAGTCGACACCATCGAGGTGGACGGCGACAGCTTCAACCGCCGCCAGATTGCCCAACTGGCCGGGGTGGTGGTCTTTGAGCTGACCGCCGCCGAGGGGCAAATCCCCGACGCCAAAATCCGGGCCAAAGTGCAGCAGCGCCTCACCGAGCAGTTTCACGAGAACCTGCTCATCTTTGTGGACCAGCCGCGCAGCCAGAGCGTGTGGTATTGGGTCAAGCGCGACGGCAGCAAGCGCTACCCGCGCAGCCACCATTTTGTGCGCGGTCAGACCGGCGACCTGTTCCTGAGCAAGATCAAGGCCATGTTTGTGGATATGGCCGAACTGGACGAGGACGGCAACATCCCGGTGGTGGAGGTGGCCGGGCGGATGAAGGCGGCGCTGGACATTGAGCGGGTGACCAAAAAGTTCTTTGACGAGTTCCAACTGGCCCACACCCGCTTTCTGGGCTACATCAGCGGCATTGACGACGAGCGGGAGCGGCGCTGGTACACCTCGGTCATTTTGAACCGGGTGATGTTCATCTGGTTTTTGCAGACCAAACATTTTATCGACAACGGCGACACCGCCTACCTGAACCACAAGCTGGCCCAAAGCCGCAGCCAGGCCGCCGACCAGTATTACCCCCGCTTTTTGCAGACCCTCTTTTTTGAGGGCTTTGCCAAGCCGGAAGCGCAGCGCAGCCCCGAAACCCAAAAGCTGTTGGGCGGCGTGAAATACCTCAACGGCGGGCTGTTTCTGCCCCACCCCATTGAGGTGTCAAGAACGGTGATACATGTCCACAAAACACCGGTTTAAGAAGTCCCCTGA